>DATCXZ010000056.1:0-8085 GCA_036570545.1 Kiloniellaceae bacterium | reverse complement strand
CACATCCCTATCGCCCACCCTGAGGCCGTCATCCCGGCCAAGCGAGCAACGCGAGCGCGAGCCGGGACCCATGGCAGAGGCGGGACACCAGGCCCAGCCGGAAAATTTCGATCTACGGTGGCGCCGATCAGCCGCTGAGGCCGCTCCAGAGGTCGGTCCACTGCGGATTGTTGCGCTCGATCAGGGCGATCTTCCAAGGGCGCGACCAGCGTTTCAGCGACTTCTCGCGGCGGATGGCCGGCTCGATGCTGTCAAGCATATCGAAATAGACGAGGGTCTTCACGCCGTGCCGCTTCGTGAAGCCGTCGACGAGCCCCTCGCGATGCTCATAGACGCGGCGTGGCAAGTCGTTTGTCACGCCGACGTAGAGCGTGCCATAGGGCCGGCTGGCAAGACTATAGACGTAGTACGCCATGCGCCGCAGTTGGCGCCGCTGCGGCCGTCTGGGTCAAGCTTGCCCAAGCACAGCGACGTGGCCCGCAGGAAGGCCGGCTGAGGCCAGGAGCCCGGTCCTGCCATAGCCCCCGGCTCGCGCTCGCTCACGCTCGCTTGGCCGGGGTGACAGCCGGAATGGGCGATGGAGATGTGTGAACGCCGGCAGGGTCGAGCCCGAGGGTCCATGGCGGAGCTTGGCGCCCACCGCTTGCCGGCTACTTCGTCCCGAAGATGCGGTCGCCGGCGTCGCCCAGGCCGGGCACGATGTAGCCCTTGTCGTTCAGCTTCTCGTCGACCGCGGCGGCGAAGATGGGGACGTCGGGGTGGGTGCGGCGCAGCTCGGCGATGCCCTCCGGGGCGGCGACCAGGCAGACGAAGCTGATCTCCCGCGCGCCGTCCTTCTTCAGCCGGTCGAGCGCGGCGACGGCGGTGTGGCCGGTCGCCAGCATGGGATCCACCACGATGGTCAGGCGCTGCCCCATGTCCTTGGGAACCTTGTAGTAGTACTCGATGGCCTCCAGCGTCACCGGGTCGCGGTAGAGGCCGACGTGGCCGACAGAGGCCGAGGGAATGAGGTCCAGCATGCCGTCGAGCAGGCCGTTGCCGGCGCGCAGGATGGTGATGAGGCAAGGCTCCGGACGGGCCAGCACCGGCGCCGACATGGCGGCGACGGGCGTCTCGACCTCGATCTGCTTCAGCTCCAGGCGGCGGGTGACCTCGTAGGCCAGCAGCAGGCTGATCTCGCGCAGCAGGCGGCGGAAGTCCGGCAGCGCCGTGCGCTTGTCGCGCATGATCGTGAGCTTGTGCTGCACCAGGGGATGGTCAACCGTGGTGACCGCTGCCTGCCTCTCGCTTGCCTGCATAGCCCTGCCCTGTCGTCGGTGATTCTCGTTGATCCGGCGCCCCTCCCCCCCCGCGCCAGAAGCCTGCCGCGCCGAAGTGTTAGAAGACGCGGGGGATTCTGTCGAGCCTCTCGCGCACCCCGGAACCGCAAGAAAAAAGCCGGGCGCTGCGCCCGGCTTTTTCCTGCGGTCGCTGCTGGCAGCGACTATTCGGAGAACTGCTTCAGGTAGGCGATCACGTCGGCGCGGTCCTCTTCCTTCTTGAGGCCGACGAAGGCCATCTTGGTGCCCTTCACGACGCCCCTCGGCGATTCGAGGTAGCCGCTGAGCGTGGCCTCGTCCCACACGTGACCGTTGGCAAACTCCTCCATGGCCTTGGAGTACTTGAAGCCCTCGACGCTCGCCGGCGCCCGCCCGATGATGTCGTGCAGGCTGGGCCCCACCTTGTTCTTGCCGGCGTCCACGGTGTGGCAGGCCTTGCACTTGTTGAACACCTTCTCGCCTGCCGCGGCGTCGCCGTCCTGCGCCAGGGCCGTGCCGGCCAGGGCGGTGGCGGCGGTAAAGGTGAGGATCGTCAGGGCACTCCTTACGGACATGTCATCTCTCCGGTTATGTCGCATTGTTTTGGCGGATGGCGTTTGGCGCGGGCGCGTCGTCCGGCGCCGCAACAACGTCCAGGCCAAGGAAACTATGGCGCCGGGCGAGCCGATTACAAGACCCGGCGCATGCGCCTTTCGTCGCAGTCGCCCTGGAACCGTCGGTTGCATGGTGTCCCACCCCGGTTGCCGATGCTCCTTCAGATGCCCGTCCCGAAATGACTTGATTCGCGGCAGATATCCTTTATTTAAATCATACCAGAATAGTAAGGATTGACCCGCGATGTTCCGGCTGAACCGGCTTACCGACTATGCCGTGGTGGTGATGTCCCAGATGGCGGTCCGCGGCGGCGAGACCCGCTCGGCGCAGCAGATCTCCGACGATACCGGGGTGCCGCTGCCCACGGTGGCAAAGCTGCTGAACCTGCTCGGACGGGCCAAGCTGGTGACTTCCCAGCGCGGGGCCAGCGGCGGCTACGTCCTCAGCGCCGCGCCCGACAACATCACCGTCGCCCAGATCATCCAGGCGATGGAGGGGCCGATCGCGCTGACCGCCTGCGTCGACGGCGCGACCGACTGCTGCGGGGCCGAAGCCTACTGCCCGATGCGCGGCAACTGGAACCGGGTGAACGACGCCATCCGCCAGGCCCTGAGCTCGGTCAGCCTCGCGGAGATGATGGTGCTGCCGGGCTTCGGCCTGCCCCGCCAGATCGGCCAGAAGGTTGGCCCGGGCGTGGATGAAGCCGTCCGCAAGCAGTAACGGCAGCAAAGCAGTGGCCGCAGGAAGGATGCGGCAAAAGCATTCGTGCATGCAGGAGAGTAATTGAATGGCAGCCAGTCTAGAGACCGTCGAACAGGTCCGGGCGCTCGATAAGTACAAGTACGGCTTCGTCACCGACATCGAGGCCGAGACCGCGCCCAAGGGTCTGAACGAGGATATCGTCCGCTTCATTTCGGCCAAGAAGGCCGAGCCCGAGTGGCTGCTCGAGTGGCGCCTGAAGGCCTACCGGCACTGGCTCACCATGCCCGAGCCGACCTGGCAAAAGGTGACGTTCCCGGCGATCGACTACCAGGACGCCTACTACTACTCGGCGCCGAAGTCGCCGGACGACGGCCCGAAAAGCCTCGATGAGGTCGATCCCAAGCTGCTGGAGACCTACGAGAAGCTCGGCATTCCGCTGAGCGAGCAGAAGCTGCTGGCCGGCGTCGCGGTCGACGCCGTGTTCGACAGCGTCTCGGTCGCCACCACCTTCAGGAAGAACCTCGAGGAAGTCGGCATCATCTTCTGCCCGATCTCCGAGGCGGTGAAGAACCATCCGGAGCTGGTGAGAAAGTACCTCGGCTCGGTGGTGCCCTACGGCGACAACAAGCATGCCTGCCTGAACTCGGCGGTGTTCACCGACGGCTCCTTCGCTTACATCCCCAAGGGTGTGCGCTGCCCGATGGAACTCAGCACCTACTTCCGCATCAATGCGCAGAACACCGGGCAGTTCGAGCGCACCCTCATCATCGCCGACGAGGGCTCCTACGTCTCCTACCTGGAGGGCTGCACGGCGCCGCAGCGCGACGAGAACCAGCTTCACGCCGCGGTGGTCGAGCTGATCACGCTCGACGACGCCGAGATCAAGTACTCGACGGTGCAGAACTGGTATCCCGGCGACGAGCACGGCAAGGGCGGCATCTACAACTTCGTCACCAAGCGCGGCGCCTGCCGCGGGCGCAACTCGAAGATCTCCTGGACCCAGGTCGAGACCGGCTCGGCGATCACCTGGAAGTACCCGAGCTGCATCCTGCAGGGCGACAACTCGGTGGGCGAGTTCTACTCCATCGCCATCACCAACAACTATCAGCAGGCCGACACCGGCACCAAGATGATCCACCTCGGCAAGAACACGCGCTCGCGCATCATCGCCAAGGGCATCTCCGCCGGCAGGTCCGACGCGACCTACCGTGGCCTCGTGCGCATCGGCGCCAAGGCGGAGGGCGCGCGCAACTTCACCCAGTGCGACTCGCTGCTGATCGGCGACAAGTGCGGCGCCCACACGGTGCCCTACATCGAGACCAAGAACCGCAAGGCGATCGTCGAGCACGAGGCGACCACCTCGCGCATCAGCGAGGACCAGTTGTTCTACTGCCGCCAGCGCGGCCTGTCGCAGGAGGACGCCGTCGCCCTGGTGGTGAACGGCTTCTGCCGCGAGGTCATGCAGCAGCTCCCCATGGAGTTCGCCGTCGAGGCGCAGAAGCTGGTCGGCATCTCGCTGGAAGGCAGCGTCGGTTAGTTCGAAACGACAAGTGTTACGAGGATCAGAGCGAAGCATGCTTGAGATCAAGAACCTGCACGCCACCGTCGACGGCAAGCCGATCCTGAACGGGATCGACCTGACAATTGAGGCCGGCGAGGTGCACGCCATGATGGGCCCCAACGGCTCCGGCAAGTCCACCCTCTCCTACGTGCTGGCGGGTCGTGAAGGCTATGAGGCCACCGACGGCGCGGTGCTGTTCAAGGGCAAGAACCTCCTGGAGATGGCGCCGGAGGAGCGCGCCGGCGAGGGCGTCTTCCTGGCGTTCCAGTACCCGGTCGAGATTCCCGGCGTGCCCAACACCACTTTCCTCAAGGAGGCGCTGAACTCGGTGCGGCGCTACCGCGGCGAGAACGAGCTCGATGCCATGCAGTTCGTGAAGCTGGTGCGCGAGAAGACCAAGCGGCTCCACATGAGCGACGACATGCTGAAGCGGGCGGTCAACGTCGGCTTCTCCGGCGGTGAGAAGAAGCGCAACGAGGCTCTGCAGATGGCGGTGCTGGAGCCCTGCCTCGCCATCCTCGACGAGACGGACTCCGGCCTCGACATCGACGCGCTGAAGACCGTGGCGGAGGGCGTGAACCTGCTGCGCCGCCCGGACAACGCGCTGCTCATCATCACGCACTACCAGCGCCTGCTCGACTACATCGTGCCGGACCACGTGCACGTGCTGGCCGGCGGCCGCATCCAGGCGAGCGGCGGCAAGGAGCTGGCGCTGGAGCTGGAGAAGAGCGGCTACGCCGCCTTCAGCGCGACCGCGGCGGCGTGAGGCATCAGATGCCCGATACCATCCCCTTCGCCAACCACTACGGTGCCCTGCGCGACGCCCTGCCCGGCCAGGATCTGCCCTGGCTGAGCCGGCTGCGCAGCGACGCGCTGGCGCGCTTCGCCGCCAGCGGCCTGCCGACACCACGCCAGGAGTCCTGGAAGTACACCAGCCTCAGGCCGCTGGAGAAGGCCGGCTTCGGCGTCACCGGCGCCCCGCGCGCCTGCATCTCCATCGACCGCGCGCCGAGCCTGCTGCCGGCCGCCTCCGAGCATCACCGCCTGGTGTTCGTCGACGGCTACCACCGCGCCGACCTCTCGACGCCCGGCGGCCTGCCCGCGGGTGCCGAGCTGACCACCCTGCGCGAGATGCTGGCGCGCGAGCCGGCGTGGCTGGAGCGTCACCTCGGCGCGCTCTCCGCCTCGGGGGTCGAGGGCGACCAGCCGCTGCTGGCGCTGAACACCGCGATGATGATGAACGGCTTCGTGCTGCGCCTGGCCGAGGGCACGGTGCTGCACGAGCCGATCGAGGTGGTGCACCTGGGCGGCGCCGGCGACCGGCCGCTAGCCTACCATCCGCGCAACCTCATCGTGCTGGCGCCGCGCGCGCAGGCGACCCTCATCGAGCACTACACCCACATGGGAGAGCAGCCCTACTACGCGAACATCGGCACCGAGGTGACGCTGGCCGAGGGCGCCGTGCTGCATCACTACAAGCTGCAGGCCGAGGCGCTCGATGCCTTCCATACCGCCACGGTCCACGCCGAAGTCGGCCCGGACGCGCTCTACGACGCCTTCGGCATGACCACCGGGGCGCGGCTGTCACGCAACGAGATCGCCGTGCGCCTGGCCGGCGCCGGCGCCAACTGCCATCTGAACGGCGCCTACCTGGTGCGCGGCAAGCAGCACTGCGACAACACCACGCGGATCGACCACCTGGTGCCGGACACCGCCTGCAGCGAGGTTTTCAAAGGCGTGGTCGACGACGAGGCGCGCGCCGTCTTCCAGGGCAAGATCGTCGTCCACCGCGACGCCCAGCGCACCAACGGCCACCAGCTCAGCAAGGTGCTGCTGCTGTCGGACAAGGCGGAGATCGACACCAAGCCGGAGCTGGAGATCTACGCCGACGACGTCGTCTGCAGCCACGGCGCCACCGCCGGCGACCTCGACCACGATGCGCTCTTCTACCTGCGCGCCCGCGGCATTCCCGAGGTGCAGGCACGCGCCATGCTCATCGAGGCCTTCCTGGCCGAAAGCGTGCACAACATCGCCGCCCAGGGCATCTGCCCGGCGCTGATGTCCTCCATCGGCCACTGGCTGGCCGGCCGTCCCGGGGAGAACTGACATGGCCACCCTCGGGCAGCTCAGCCCGCATCGCCTGTCCGGCGACAACTCGACCCTCGCCTTCGACGTCGAGCGCGTACGCAAGGACTTTCCGGTCCTGGCCGAACACGTACACGGCAAGCCGCTGGTGTACCTGGACAGCGGAGCCTCGGCCCAGAAGCCGACCGCGGTCCTCGAGGCCATGGACGAGGTCTACCGTACGGGCTACGCCAACGTGCACCGCGGGGCGTACTACTTCAGCCAGCACCTGACCGACCGCTACGAGGGCGTACGCGCCAAGGTGGCGCGCTTCCTCAATGCCGGCTCCGAGAAAGAGATCGTCTTCACCCGCAACGTCACCGAGGCGATCAACCTCGTGGCGCACAGCTTCGGCAGCCGCCTCCAGCCCGGCGACGAGGTGGTGATCTCGGAGATGGAGCACCACGCCAACATCGTGCCCTGGCAGCTATTGCGGGACCGCGCCGGAATTGTTCTCAAGGTGGTGCCGGTCGCCGACGACGGCAGCGTCCGCCTCGACGCCTACGCGGCCCTGCTGGGGCCGCGCACCCGGCTGGTCGCCATCACCCACACCTCCAACGTGCTGGGCACCGTCACGCCGATGAAGGAGATCATTCGCCTCGCCCACAAGGTGGGCGCGAGGGTGCTGGTGGACGGCGCCCAGGCGGTGGTGCACGGCAAGGTCGACGTGCGCGACCTCGACGCCGACTTCTACGGCTTCACCGGCCACAAGCTCTATGGGCCGACCGCCATCGGCGTGCTCTACGGCAAGGCCGAGCTCCTGAAGTCGATGCCGCCCTTCCTCGGCGGCGGCGACATGATCCGCGTGGTCAGCTTCGCCGAGACCACCTACGCCGAGCCGCCGCACCGCTTCGAGGCCGGCACCCCGCCGATCGTCGAAGCGATCGGGCTGGGCGCCGCCATCGACTACGTGAACGCCATCGGCCAGGACGCCATCGCCGCCCACGAGGCGGGGCTGCTGGCCTACGCCACCAAGCGCCTGAGCCAGGTCGAGGGGCTGACCATCTTCGGCACCGCCCGCGAGAAGGCGAGCATCATCTCCTTCGCGCTCGACGGCATCCATCCGCACGACATCGGCACCATCGTCGACCGCGAGGGCGTCGCCATCCGCGTGGGGCACCACTGCGCGCAGCCGCTGATGGAGCGCTTTGGCGTGCCGGCCACGGCGCGCGCCTCCATGGGGCTCTACAACACCCCTCAGGAGATCGATGTGCTGGCCGAGGCGCTGGAAAAGGTGAAGGACATCTTCGGATAACGCCATGCAGGACGCGCTGCGCGATCTTTACCAGGAAGTCATCCTCGACCACGGCAGGCACCCGCGGAACCACCGCCATCCGCCGGCGGCGAACCGCCAGGCGCGCGGCTACAACCCGCTGTGCGGCGACCAGGTGACCATCTACCTGCAGACCGATGCGGAGGGCCGCATCGTAGATGTCGCCTTCGAAGGCCGCGGCTGCGCCATCTCGATGGCCTCGGCCTCGATGATGACCGAGGTGCTGCGCGGCAAGTCCGAGGCGGAGGCGCGCCTGCTGTTTGACGACTTCCACCGCCTCTGCACGGAGGAAGGCTTCACCCTTGAGCAGGCGGAGACCGAGGATCCGGATGCCTGGGAGCGTCTGCAGGTGCTCGCCGGCGTGCGCGAGTTCCCGGTGCGCGTGAAGTGCGCGACGCTGGCCTGGCACGCCATGACCTCGGCCCTCGACGGCGAAACCCTGACGACGACGGAGTAGGACGGCAAGCGATGAGCAACCATCCCCCCAGTGGACATCCCTTGGGCATGGACGA
>DATCXZ010000055.1:0-20362 GCA_036570545.1 Kiloniellaceae bacterium | reverse complement strand
TGCGCGACGAGCGCCATCCGGCCCATGCCGCCCTCGGCCTGGAGACCGTGCAGCGGCACGACATCGACGCCCTGCTGCCGGAAGGCAGCGTCCACCAGGGCCTCGCCCTGCGCACCGCCCCGCTCGACCAGCCGGCCCTGGAGGAGGTTTTCGCCGCCCGCCCGCCCCTGCCCGAGCCAACCCCGCCGCGCCGGGTTGTCGTGCTGCTCGATCAGGTGACCGATCCGCACAACGTGGGCGCGGTCCTGCGCTCGGCCGCCGCCTTCGGCGCCCTGGCCGTGGTCGCCCTCGACAAGGGCGCCCCGGAGGAGAGCGGGACCCTGGCCAAGGCGGCCTCCGGCGCCCTCGAGGCGGTCCCCTACATAAGCGTGGTGAACCTGGCGCGCGCCCTGGACAGCCTGAAGGAGGCCGGCTTCTGGTGCCTCGGCCTGGCCGGCGAGGCCGGGCAGACGCTGGCCGCGAGCCGGCCCGGCGAGGCGGTCGCCCTGGTGCTCGGCGCCGAGGGCAGCGGCCTCAGGCGCCTGACCCGGGAGCGCTGCGACCTCCTGGTGAAGCTGCCGACCCGCGCGCCCCTCGACTCCCTGAACGTCTCCAACGCCGCCGCCGTCGCCCTCTACGAGCTGCTGGGGCGGGGTTGAGGCCGGGCCTAGCGGCAAGGTTGTTGAAGACGGCGCACGCGGCTTCGCGATCTCTATCGCCTCCTCCGGCTGTCACCCCGGCCAAGCGAGCGTGCGCGAGCGCGAGCCGGGGCCTATGGCGGGACCAGGCTCCTGGCCTTAGCCGCTGACTGACGCACCGACTGACATCGAGAATCTACGGCTGGACCCGGTGCCCGCCTCTACCATGGCTCCCGGCTCGCGCTCGCGTTGCTCGCTTGGCCGGGATGACGACCTCAAAGTGGGCGACAGGGATGTGTGAACATCGTAGGAACAAGTCCCGGGACGACAACGGTGTGTGTGACTCCTAATAGGCGATAGAGGCGGGTTGCACCGCCCACCCCTTAGCTTGCCAGCCGCTTGGGGGCCGTGCTAGCGGTTCAGGCACCGTCAGCGCGGCGGGCTGTCCGACCCCATCGATGTCCGCTGCGCTCAAGACGCACAGGGGATTAAGCGCAGGGGATCATGCAAGACCAAGAAATCGAGACTTTCCTCAAAGAGCACCGCATCGACGAGGTTGAGTGCCTCGTTCCCGACATGGCCGGCATCGCCCGCGGCAAGATCCTGCCGGCCCAGAAGTTCCTCGATGGCATGCGCAAGAACGGCCTGCGCATCCCCGAGGACATTTTCATCCAGACGGTGAACGGCGACTATCCGGAGGACAGCGACAACGTGACCGGCGCCTCGGCACGCGACGTCTACCTGATCCCCGACCTCTCCACCGTCCGCCTGGTGCCCTGGTACGACGAGCCGACGGCGCAGGTGATCTGCGACGCCCACCACTTCGCCGGAGGCGAGGTGCAGATCGCCGCCCGCCACATCCTGAAGCGCATCCTCCAGCTCTACGTCGACGAGGGCTGGCAGCCGGTGGTGGCGCCGGAGCTGGAATTCTTCCTGGTCGACGTGAACACCGACCCGGACTATCCGCTGGTGCCGCCGGTCGGCCGCTCGGGCCGCCGCGAGACCAGCCGCCAGGCCTATGGCGTCGACGCGGTGAACGAGTTCGACCCGATCTTCGAGGACGTCTACGACTTCTGCGAGGTGCAGGGCATCGACATCGACACCCTGACCCACGAGAGTGGTGCCGCCCAGATGGAGATGAACTTCAACCACGGCGATCCGCTGCTGCTGGCCGACCAGGCCTTCCTGTTCAAGCGCACGGTGCGCGAGGCCGCCATGCGCCGCCAGGTCTACGCCACCTTCATGGCCAAGCCGATGCAGGGCCAGCCCGGCAGCTCCATGCACATCCACCAGAGCCTGCTGGACAAGCGCAGCGGGCGGAACCTCTTCGCCACGCGGGCCGGCAAGGACACCGCCCTGTTCCGCAGCCACATCGCCGGCCTGCAGCGCTACCTGCCGACCGTCATGCCGCTGCTGGCGCCCAACGTGAACAGCTATCGCCGCCTGATGCCCGACTACGACGCGCCGATCAACACCCACTGGGGCTACGACAACCGCACCGTCGGCCTGCGCGTGCCGAACTCGGACTCCCACTCGCGCCGCGTCGAGAACCGCCTGGCCGGCGCCGACGCCAATCCCTACCTGGCGATCGCCGCCTCGCTGGCCTGCGGCTATCTCGGCATGAAGGAGAAGCTGAAGCCGCGCCAGCCCATCGAGGGCAACGCCTACCGCCTCGCGCGCACCCTGCCGCGCACCCTCTACGACGCGCTCGAGCGCTTCAACGGCACGCGCGCGCTGAAGCCGATCTTCGGCGCCATCTTCATCGACGCGGTGACGCTGGTGAAGGGCGCCGAGCTGGACGCCTACCAGCTCGTCATCTCGTCTTGGGAGCGTGAGCATCTTCTGCTAAACGTATAGATATTATGCTTACGACCGTTGCAGCCCGGCCCTTCGACCAGGCCATCCGAGGCGGCGCCTCGCGCCTGTCGCGGCACAGCGAGCTGCTGCTGAACTGCGCGCGGATCGGCTTCAACCCCTAGTCCCGGACGCCAGTCGCGCCGCTCTCCCGGCGCCGCGAGGACGCATTCCTCATCCCCGGCATCTCCGAGACCAAAGGACGGTTGTCATGAACAGCGCTCCCCAACAGGGCACCCCTGCCGCCGCGCGGGCCCGCAACTCCACCGCCGTGTGGCGCGCCGCCGACACGGCCCACCACCTGCATCCCTTCACCGACTTCCGTGGCCTGGCCGCCGAGGGCGGCGCGCGCATCATCACCCGTGCCGAGGGCGTCTGGCTCGAGGACTCCGAAGGCCACCGCATCCTCGACGGCATGGCGGGGCTGTGGTGCGTGAACGTCGGCTACGGGCGCGAGCGCCTGGCGAAGGCGGCTTACGACCAGATGCTGGCGCTGCCCTACTACAACACCTTCTTCAAGACCGCGACGCCGGCCTCCATCGAGCTGGCCGAGAAGCTGGCGGCGATCACGCCGGCCGGGCTCGACAAGGTGTTCTTCGCCTCCTCCGGCTCCGAGGCCAACGACACCATCGCGCGCATGGTGCGCCGCTACTGGAAGCTCGCCGGCCAGCCGGAGCGGGTGAACATCATCAGCCGCGTGAACGGCTACCACGGCAGCACCATGGCCTCGGCGAGCCTCGGCGGCATGAAGCCGATGCACGAGGTGGACGGCGTGCCGCTGCCCGGCTTCCACCACGTGCGCCAGCCCTACTGGTACGGCGAGAGCGGCGGCGCCGCGCCGGAGGAATTTGGCCCAGAAGAGTTCGGCAGGGCCGCCGCCAAGGCGATCGAGGACAAGATCCTCGAGCTCGGGCCGGAGACCGTCGCCGCCTTCATCGGCGAGCCGGTGCAGGGTGCCGGCGGCGTCATCGTCCCGCCGGCAAGCTATTGGCCGGAGGTGCAGCGCATCTGCCGGCAGCACGACATCCTGCTGATCGCCGACGAGGTGATCTGCGGCTTCGGGCGCACCGGCCAGTGGTTCGGCAGCGACAGCTTCGCCATCGAGCCGGACCTGATGACGCTGGCCAAGGGCATCACCTCCGGCTACCTGCCGCTCTCCGCCGTCATGGTCGGCACGCGCGTGGCCGATGTGCTGTGGGAGAAGGGCGGCGAGTTCGCGCACGGCTTCACCTACTCCGGCCATCCGGTGCCCTGCGCGGTGGCGCTGGAGAACATCGCCATCATCGAGGAAGAGGACCTCGTCGCGCGGGTGCGCGAGGACGTCGGCCCCTACCTGCAGCAGCGCCTCGCGACGCTGGCGGATCACCCGCTGGTCGGCGAGGTGCGCGGCATCGGCCTGCTCGGCGCGGTGGAGCTGGTGGCCGACAAGGCGAGCCGCGCGCGCTTCAAGCCCGAAGGCCGCGCCGGCACGATCTGCCGCGACCACTGCGTGAAGCTGAACGTGGTCAGCCGCGCGGTGCGCGACACCATGGTGGTGTCGCCGCCGCTGATCATCAGCCGGCAGGAAATCGACGAGCTGGTCGACCGCTTGAGCAAGGCCATCGATCTCACCGCCAAAGATCTCGGCGTGGTCTGATACCGGAAGAAAGGGCGTCTCGATGCGCGAAGTCACCGTCGCCGCCACCCAGATGGCCTGTAGCTGGGACCGCGAGGCCAATGTCGCCGCGGCCGAAGCCCTGATCCGCGAGGCCGCCAGCCAGGGCGCGCAGGTGGTGCTGATCCAGGAGCTCTTCGAGACGCCCTACTTCTGCTGCGACCAGAAGGACAGCTACTTCGCCCTCGCGCAGCCCGCCGAGGGCAACCCGCTGCTCGCGCGCATGGCGGCGCTGGCGGCGGAGCTGAACGTCGTGCTGCCGGTCAGCTTCTTCGAGCGCGCCAACAACGCGCACTACAATTCGCTGGCGATGATCGACGCCGACGGCCGCAGGCTCGGCGTCTATCGCAAGTCGCACATTCCCGACGGGCCGGGCTACCAGGAAAAATACTACTTCAATCCCGGCGACACCGGCTTTCGGGTGTGGAACACGCGCTACGGCACGCTGGGCGCCGCCGTCTGCTGGGACCAGTGGTTTCCGGAGAGCGCGCGCGCCATGGCGCTGATGGGCGCGGAGATCCTGTTCTATCCGACCGCCATCGCCAACGAGCCGCAGGACCCGACCCTCATCTCCAAGGACCACTGGCAGCGCACCATGCAGGGCCACGCCGCCGCCAACATGGTGCCGCTGGTCAGCGCCAACCGCATCGGCCAGGAGCACGGCGAGGCCGCGCAGCTCACCTTCTACGGCAGCTCCTTCATCGCCGACGAGCTGGGCGCCAAGGTCGCCGAAGCCGACGGCAACAGCCGCGCGGTGATCACCGCGACCTTCGACCTCGACGCCCTGCAGGTGAAGCGCGCCTCCTGGGGCCTCTTCCGCGACCGCCGCCCCGACCTCTACGGCCCGCTGCTGACGGCCGACGGCGTGCAGCGGCGGGCGTAGCCATTGTGCGTGCTTCGAGACGGCTGCTTCGCAGCCTCCTCAGCATGAGGTACTTTCTTTCTGCCACAAAAATTCTTCCTCATCCTGAGGAGCGCGACCGGGCGCGAACCCGGGCGCGCGTCTCGAAGGACGCAGGACGTATCTGCAGCTTCCGGTGCGCAGCATGATCCGCCCTGCCCTGCCGGCCGACCTGGCGCGCATCGAGGCGATCGTCGAGGCCGCCTACGGCCCGTACCTCGCCCGCATGAACCGCAAGCCGGCACCGATGGTGGACGACTACCGCAGGCGCATCGCCGCCGGCCAGACCCACGTGCTGGAAGAACACGGCGATATCGTCGGCGTCCTGGTGCTGGAGCCGGGCGACGGCTTCCTGCTGCTCGACAACATCGCGGTCGACCCCGCGCATCACGGCAGGGGCCTCGGCAAGCGACTTATGGATTTTACGGAAGAAGAGGCGCGGCGCCAGGGCTACCGCTTCATCGAGCTCTATACCAACGAGGTCATGGTCGAGAACATCGCCCGCTACCGGCACCTCGGCTATGTCGAAACCAACCGCGTGCGGGTTGCCGGCTACGACCGCGTCTACCTGCGCAAGGCGCTTTAGCGCGTCACTCGAACTCGCCGCCCTCGATCAGCGTCAGATAGCCGGCATCGTCCTCGTCGAGCGCCAGCTCGCCGCCGCTCGCGAGGATCTCATCGAACTCGATGTAGTCGCCGCCCAGCGCGCGCTGCAAGGCATCGGGACGCACGCCGCGGGCGGCGCGAAAGTCGAAGACACTCATGGCTATCCAGTCTGCTGTGTTTCGTCCGCAATTGTAAGCGGGCGCACCGAAGCTCGAAGGGACATCCCTGAGGCATGAAAGGGGCGAAAGACGGATAACGGCCTGTACAGTCAGGATTTTTTCCCTGCGCCGACGTCGGCCGAGGGCGTGTGGCAGCGGATCCGGCTGCCACCACTTCCTCCGTTCGTCATACTCGGGCTTGACCCGAGTATCCAGGGCGACTGCTCCGTCGCTTGCCCCTGGACCCCCGGGCTATACATCAAGCCCGAGGGTGACAATGGGAGGGCCGGAAGCGGCAGCGCGTCATCCTTAGCTAAGATCGATCCAGATCGTCTTCAGCTCGGTGTATTTCTCCATCGCGTGCAGCGACTTGTCGCGGCCGAAGCCGGACTGCTTGTAGCCGCCGAAGGGCGTCGTCATGTCGCCGGCATCGAAGCAGTTCACCCACACCACGCCGGCGCGCAGCGCCTTGGCGGCGCGGTGCGCCTTCTTGATGTCGCTGGTCCACACCGCCGCGGCGAGGCCGTAGATCGTGTCGTTGCCGATCTTCACGGCTTCCTCGGCATCGCCGAAGGAGATCGTCGACAGCACCGGGCCGAAGATCTCCTCCTGCGCGATGGTCATGTCGTTCTTCACGCCGTCGAAGACGGTCGGCTCGATGTAGTAGCCGCCGCTCTCGGAGAGAATGCGCTGGCCGCCGAGCGCCACCTTGGCGCCTTCCGACCTGCCCTTCTCGATGTAGCCGAGCACGCGCTCCATCTGGGTGCCGTCGACCATCGCGCCCATCTGGGTCGCCGGGTCGAGCGGGTCGCCGACGCGCATCGACTTGGCCACCTTCATGATGCGGTCGAGCACTTCGTCCTTCACCTTGTCCTCGACCAGCAGCCGCGAGCCGGCGTTGCACACCTCGCCCTGGTTGAAGAAGATGCCCCAGGCGGCGGCGGTCGCCGCGGCCTCGAGGTCGGGCGCGTCGGCCATGATGATGTTCGGCGTCTTGCCGCCGCACTCCAGCGACACCCGCTTCATGTTGGATTCGCCGGCGTACTTGAGGAACAGCTTGCCGACCTCGCCGGAGCCCGTGAAGGCGATGGCGTCGACGTCCATGTGGCGGCCGAGCGCCTGGCCGGCGGTCTCGCCGAAGCCCGGCACCACGTTCAGCACGCCCTCGGGAAGGCCGGCCTCGACGGCCAGCTCGGCGACGCGGATCATGGTGAGCGGCGACTGCTCGGCCGGCTTCACCACCATCGAGTTGCCGGTCACCAGCGCCGGGCCCATCTTCCAGGCCGCCATCAGCAGCGGGAAGTTCCACGGCACCACCGCGCCGACGACGCCCAGCGGCTCGCGCACCAGCATGGCGACGGCGTCGTCGCCGGTCGGCGCCACCTCGTCGTAGACCTTGTCGACCGCCTCGGCGTACCAGCGGATGCAGTTCGCCACCGCCGGAATGTCGATGCGGCTGGAATCGCCGATCGGCTTGCCCATGTCGAGCGTCTCCAGCAGCGCCAGCTCCGTGGTGTGCTGCTCGATCAGCTCGGCCCAGCGCAGCATGACCTTCTTGCGCCCGGCCGGCGCGAGGCGCGACCAGCGGCCGTCCTCGAAGGCGGCGCGCGCGGCCTTCACGGCGCGGTCGACGTCCTCCTTGTCGCCGGCGGCGACCTGGGTCAGCACCTTGCCGTCGATCGGCGAGACGCAGTCGAAGGTCTTGCCGGAGGCCGCGGCCACGAACTGGCCGCCGATGAAGGCCTGGTTGCGGTAGGACAGGCCGCTGGCCTGGGATTTCACGGTTTCGATGGAAAGGGCGGCAGACATCGCCTTCTGAGCTCCCTGGATTGCTTGCAAGATCGGGCGGCGGGGCGGGGCGCCCGGCCGTTTCCCGGGACCTTAAGCCGCCCCCCGGAGGGGTGGCAAGGGCGGTGGCAAGGGGTGGGCGCGGCCAAGCTTGCCCGCCATCCGCCGCGGCCTTATCTTGCCCCGGCGCCGGGCCCGTCGAGGCCCCCGCCTCTCACAGGGCCGGCTTAGCTCAGCTGGTAGAGCACCTGATTTGTAATCAGGGGGTCGCGGGTTCGAATCCTGCAGCCGGCACCACTACTTAGCGGAAAATCGGACGGGCAAAAAACTGCTGGGGGTAACGGCAGGGGTAACGCGGCTATGGGTTGTCGTATCGAGGTCGGCACAAAGCGGGTGGTCCTGCTATTCGGCCCGTGGGCGGTCAAGATTCCACACCCCCGGAACCGGCACGTCGGATTGCGCGCTAATCGGCGAGAGATCGATATATGGGCGCCGAGCCGGATTCAGCTATGCCCGATACGCTTTCATTGTTTCGGGGGACTCATCGTTGTCATGGCAAGGGCGCGGCCAGCCACTGAGACAGAGGCTGCCGCGGTCTTAGACGATCCAATAGCGCTGCGTGATTTTCTGGACATAGGCGAGCGGGCGTTGCTCCCGGGCGAGCCCAAAACGTCCTCGTTCGGATGGCTCGGCGGCTGCCTTGTTCTCGTTGATTACGAAGACGCTTAGCAGCACCGGGGCGCACCAGACCGATGCGCCCCGCTTCACCGTCACGCCGCGGCTTCGCCCGGCGCGTCGAACCGCAGATAGATCGCGCCGTCTTCCGGGATGATCTCCACCGTCGCCCGCAAGGCCGCTTCGCCGTCGATTGAGCGGATCGCCGCAGCCGTCAGCGGGTCGTCATCACAGTCGGTGAACAGTTCCGGCAAATCGCCGAGCCGGATCGATCGCGGGCCGCCTGCCTCGCCGACCAGCGATTGCCCCAGGCACTTCGCCACAAGCGCGGTCATCTGTGCGTTGCTCATAATCTTACCCTCCATATAGATTAATTTACTGTGGTAAGGGCAAGTATACGCACAGAGCCGCGAGTCGTTCAAGCCATTTCTTCAATAACGTCAAGCACTTAGCGAACGCTTCGAACAATATAAACGAAGTAAACGCGTCGAACATTACCTAGGCCTGATTGCCACAGTGACCGCGCCCCACGCGTCGACCGCGTTCAACGTCGCGGCGCCGGGATTCTCGGTCGCAACCTCCTGTGCACGGCGTGCCGATGCCACCGCGCCGCCGTCGTTGATCGACGCGCCGGAAAGCGTGTTCACGCCGCCCTCGTAGTCGGCCGGATAGGCCGTCACCGCGGCGTCGTCATCGGCCGTGCCGATGAAGCTGAACCACAGCGTTCGCCCCTTGCCCCACGTCGCCGTCAGCGAAGGCGAGTTAGGCGCGGCGCTACCGCCAACAGCGACGCTGCTGACTTGCACGCCGGCCAGGGCGCCGCTCCACTTGTCGACGCGGTGAACTTGCGCGGCGCCGTTGGCGTCGTCGTCGGTCACGAAATTGACAGTGGCGCCCGCCTCGGTCCCGTCGGCAATTTTAGCGTAACCGGCGAACCGCGCCGTCGTGCCGTTGCCGAGCGATGCATACCACAGGCGAGTCCAGCCGGCAGGCGTCGTAATCGTGGGTATGTGCCCGCCGAACGGCTGGGTTCCCTCAAGGGTCACGCAAGCGAGCAGCAGTTGCCCGGCGGTGACTGCGGCGGGCATGGCGACGCTGTGGCTGTTGCTGTCCGCCGCGAAGCTCGTCTCGGCGACGTCCAGCACTTCGGGAAACTGCGCCTCGGCGCGCGGGGTCGCCTGGCAGCCGAGCCACGTCGCGCCGCCGTCGGTCGTCATAGTTACAATCATATCGACGCCAGCCGGTGCCAGCGCGGGCTTCTCGCCGCCCGGCCATTTCGCCCCGGCGGGCCAGGTGATTTCGTGCGCGCCGCCGTTCGTCAGTTTGAGCGTAAGGCTCGAGGCGATACCCGCCGGCCAGGTCGTGCCGAACGAGAACGATACGTCGCCGGCCACCGTGGCTGTAACGACGTTGCCGTCGGCTGTGCTGATAGCCACGGTGCCTGACACGTCGCCGAGCGCGTTGACCTTCTCCCCGTAGTCGCGCAGTACCGCCCGGCTCAGCGTGTTGCCATTATAATTTTGCACCCCGGTGAAAGTGTTGGCGCCGCGAGTCGCTAGGCCAAAATTCGGCACGTCCAGCGCCCCGATCGTCACCCACGCGCTATTCGCCGCGTTGCGGATCTTCATCAAGCCGTTCGTCGTGTCGGCCCACCACATGAACGGCCGCGGGCTCGGCGGCTCTGTATCGCCGCTGTTGTTCGTCACGGCCGCTTCGAAAATTGAGTTGAGATGCGCGCGAACTTCGGGGCCGGGGACGTTCGGAAAATTATAATCAGGGTGCTGCGCCACGTTATGCGCTCCAAACGGCGGGCAGTGCGGCGAAGTGCCCGCTGCACTTCGGACAGATCCGATTGCCGGGATGCGCGCTGCGGAAGATCTCGCCACAGCCGCCTAAGCACGGCCGGTCGCGCACGACAGCCACGGGGGTGGACTCCGCGTCCGACCATTTCTCAATGACGTTGAGATCGGTCCCCGCCGCTCGAGCCGCGGCGGTCGGCGACTTGCCGGCAGCGATCAGGCGCCGGTACTTAGCGAGCACGCGGCTTTTCTCGGCCGCTGTGTACCGTTGGAATCGTTGCCTAGCCATCGTTCCTCAACGAAGAAAGCGGCGCCCCCGGGTGCCGTGAACCCGGGGGCGCCTGGCCGCGCGGCGGGGAAACCGGGTGAACCCCGCAGCCGGCAGTACCGGCCGTGCGCCGGCCCCTTGATGAAAGCAGCGCACGGCCGATCTCGTTAGAGCGTCAGATCGCCATATCGGACCATCGTCGGCCGCTGCACCGCGATCGTCAGTCGGATCTCGGCGAGCAGGGTTAGCAGGTTGGCGGTGAAGTCTGAGTCCACCCACCCCGCATCCACCACGGCATTCATGCGCTCATAAATGACGGCGGCCTGCTGCACGTCGAGCGCGATGAACTTGCCTTGCGTCATGGCCGGCGTCGTGTGAATCGGCGTGTTCCACACGTTCGCCCCGTTCGCACCGCTCGGCGAGCCGAACAGATACTCTTCCGAGCCACCACTTGCCTTGATTCTCTGAGCAGCCCTGAAATCGAGCGGGTGCAAGATCACCAAGCTGGGAACGCCGTCGGCCGTCTCGATTGCGCCGAGCGCACGGTTGATGCTGTCGAGCGCGCTGTCACCTGACGACGGCGTGAAGGCCGTAAAGTTGCCGCTCTTGGTCAGGCCGCTCATATTGGCGCCGGTCCCCTGGCCGGTGATGATCTGGCTTTCGATCGCCAATTCGAGGCCGTACAGAAGGCGGTTGCTCAGCGTCATGCGCAGCGAGTTGACGTCAGCGAGGATCTGCTTCGACGCCTTGATGAAATGGGCGATCGTCGGGATTTTTTCTTCGACGGCTTCGTACGTGATCGCCGACTCTGCCTTGGCCACACCTTCATGAATGAAGGGCGAGCCGCTGCCCTGCGGCGCCGCGTTGTTCGTAAAAACAAGCTCGCGGTGGTACTCGACCGTACCGCCCTGTGTCGGCAGCGTCGGGAAACGATTGCGCAGCCACGTCCGCCGCTTCACGCCCTCAACGACGCCCGGCTGCAATTCGCGAGTGTCGAAGAAGCCGTCATCGTGGCGGATGGTCGACGCTTCGACGCTGCCGAGCAGCATCGCCGAGTCAACTTCGATTCGCGTATTGCCGGAAGTCTTCTGACCGATAACGCCCTGGAACCCGTCGTTCTTGATCAGGTGCTGCGCCAGCACCGCGGCGGGGGCGTTGCCCGCACTGCCGCGACCGGTGAGCCGGGCATGTTCGCCGCCGGCCAGACGCTGCTCGAGATCAAGCAAGTTGGCGGCGGCTTCGGTCAGCTTGTCCTCGAGGGTGCCGACACGATCGCCGTGCTTCTGTTTCCAAGCCTCGAAATTCGCTTTGAAATTGCGGATTTCGGCGGCGACTTCGGCGGCGATACCACCATCGGCGTTGACGCGGATCAGACCGCGCGGCGCCGGGATCATGTAGGAATTAGCGTGCATAATATTCGAGTCCTGTTTGAGCGAGCACGGCCACCCGGCCGCGCGAACGCGCGTGAATTTGGGGATTGGTGCCCGCCCATCGCGACACAGCGCACGGCATGTATCGGAGTCGAACCCGGCAGCGCTTGACATGCCGCTTTCTACAGGTCTCGCGACCATTCGCGGGCGCAGCGCTCGACATGCGTTCCGCGGCTGCCGGTAGTCCCCCACAAGCGCACGGCATTGGAAAGAGGCGCCACCGGCAACGCCCACGGCGCTCAGGCCGCGGGTCAACGTCACTATTCCCCAACATCGGATTCGCCGTCAAGTCTTTATTTTTCAATGACTTAGCTTGACATCCTAGGAGGGTCAGTTGACCGCGGCGCCGGGCGGGCGGCTGTGATCTCCCCGCATAGTCGCCGCCTGCGCCTCGAGCCACGCGGCGAGCGCCGCCGGGTCGTCGGTGCCGATCTTCGCCGCGACCTTCGCCAGCATGTGCAACACGACGATACGAAAGGCGGCGCTAGCGTCTAGGCCATCCTCGGCCATCAGGGCGCACGCGCGGTCGAGATAGGCCGCGCCGCGAAGCTCGGCGGCGCTGGGGGTGCTACTCGTTGTCATCTTCGATCCTCGCGATTGGGGTAAATCCATCCGTCTCGCTGGCCGGCCAATTGCTCGCCTTCGGCGTTGCTACCGTGCCGTCAGCTAGCCGCGTCGGCCCGGAAAGCGAGCGCATCATCTTCGCCAGCGCCGCCTCGACTTCGGGCGCGCGGGCAGCAATCATCTCTGCCTCTTCATCCGTCATCGCCCGGCCGTGGTGCTGCTCCCAAACGTCGGCGAGCGACGGCATACCCCAGATTAAGCCGCGGTCGCGGGGATGCTCGACGCGCGACGCGGCGCGCCACTTGCTGAACGTCGCCGGCAACGGCGCGTCCGTGATCAGCGCAAGGTCGAGCGGGTCGATCATCGGTTTCTTCGGCCGCGGGGGTTTCGTCGCCATTGCTTTAGCTCCTGTTCGATGTGGGAATTTCGGTATTTTGCAGCCCTAGCTCGCGCACGAATCGGGAGAAGTCGCGGCGTGCCTGCTGCTGGATTGCGACCTCTGGACGCTGCCGGGGCTGCTGCCAGCGATCATGGAAGGTGGTGCCCTGGATCATTAAAGCCACGCGGGCGGTTTCGGCCTGGTCGAACGCCTCGCACGCCAACTGCAACAGGTGCAGGTGGTGCGCCTCCATCGCGAAATCTTCGTTCACGCGGCGCCACCAATTTTTCATCGTGTCGCTTAGGTGGCTCGGCGGTTCAATATTTTTAATCATCGGATCATCAGCAATTTATGGGGACGGATATTTGTTGGCGGGTTTTCGGGGCGCACTAGATTTCAAGTACCCCGGCCGGTCCTTGGCAGGGCGCCTTTCCACTTTCGAACCCGCCCCCGTGGGGTAGAGCCGCGGAAACGCTGGGCTTCGCGTCGTTGCGCATGATGACCACACGGGCGAGCGATGACGGGATGACGGATGACGGAATGATCTCACTCCGCGGCTGACACGCTGCGTCACCGTGCGCTCTATAATTACCGTCCATCACCACCACCTATCTCTCTTCTCTCTCTCTAATAAGATTCAATCCGTCATTCCGTCATAGGGTCTATAAGGCGCAGAAAACCGCCATAAACCGATGACGGAATATTCCGTCAGGTTCCCGTCATCCCGTCCGACGTCCTCGGGTATCCTTGCGCTTTCAGGTAAGCGTCTGTCGCTGCCCCGCCGTCCTCGATATTGAGCGCGGCGATCGATCCCTCTTTGACGTACAGCGTCGGCCGCTTCATTCCCTCGGCGAATATGGAATACGAGGCGCGCCCGTCAGGTAACGCAGGGTGCGCGACATAACCGATCGACTTGAGAAGCTGTCCGCGCTTGCGGGGGCCGATGGATCGCCTTAGCTCGCCGAGCAACTGTGCCAGCGCCACGCTCGATATCCACCCGCCGCGGAAGCCCTGCCGTCCGCCCTCTTCGCACGCCTCAAGGATCTCCTGTTCGACCTGGCCTAGCGACTCGCTAATAGCCGCGTCGGTGCTGGTCGTGCGGGGCGCGGTGACGCAGTTAGTCGCCGGGTTGATCGCGTCAGGGACCTCGTAACGGGTCAGGTAGCCGGCGACATCGGCATAGCCGCCACCATCAAGCCAACGATATAGCGCGACGAAATAAGCATCGGTCAGGCCGTCGCGCGTCTTATCTTCCGCGGACTGCTGCGCCGTGAAGAAAACGGCATAGCGTCGATCATTCGCCGTCTTGTTGATTGCGTCACGGTGGTTGCTGGTCAGTATGAAGTTGGCGCGGTTGTCGGCGGTGAACTGGTCGACGCCCTTCCGCTGGATCTCTACTCGGTCGTCGGTAATCAGCGGCTTTAGCGCGTCGATGAGGTTGCGCCGGTCGGAAACGTGAACTTCTTCGATCACCACCAGCAATTTGCGGTCAAGCCACCCTGTGAACTTCGATCCGCTATCGCCAAGCTCTTTTGCGTTCACCCGGTGCGCGTAGCGTTCGCCAACGCAGTATTCGGCGATCTTGCCGATTGCCGACTTGCCGTTGCCTTCCGTACCCTGTAGCAGCGGCGCCCAACGAAACTTGCGGCCGGGGAACTGGCGCAGCGCAGCGAGGTAGGCGAGAATAATTGCCCGGTCGCTGTCGTCGGGTAGCATCCGCCCCAACAGGTCTAGGAATGGCGAGGGATCGCCGCTGCCGAGCGTTATAGCCACGGGCGCGTAAGCGTTGACGTAGCGCCGGCCTTCCTTCTCAATGATCGCGCCGGGCGTTACGTCAGGGCGAAAACAGATTGCATCGGCCTTCGGAAATTTCGTGCAGCGCGACTCGGTGAACACTTCAAATGCGTTTTTCGAGGAACGGCCGCCGTTCGGGTCGATCTGAAATTCATAGCCGCCCTTCGTCGCCTTGAACTGTTCGGGCTTGAGAAGATCGCCGTTCGGCATAAGAACGCGGTGCAGGCCGATGACGTAACAGCAGCCGGCAAAATATTCCTGCTGCTGCTCGACGGTCAGGAGTTGAAGGCCCGCCCGCGCCGATAGATCAGGGGCGGAGGGCATGTTGTAGACGCGCTGCGCCTCGGCGTTGGCCTTCGCGATCGTGGTGCGAAGATACGATCCTTCACCCCATTTGGGGCGTACCAACTCCGAACGGCGCATAAGGCGTTCGGTGCGACTGCAGTCTTTACCCGTCCAAAAAAGAAACTTCATTGCAAGCGCCGAATCCGCTTCGCTGCGGGACGGATATTTGGCGAGTGCGTTGGGATCGGCTTCGTAAAGTTTCGCGGCAGGCGCGCCGTCGCTGAAAGCCACAGTCGGGTCCGTTGTGCGTTCGTTTAGGAGCCGCCGTATAACTTCGTCGTCGCTCCATGACGTTCCGGTAAATTCGGGAACAGGTCCGTCGGTCCACTCCGCAGGCGTCGCCGTCGGTGTGGCGACAGGCGCCGGCAACATCGCGGGGCCGGGGGTCGCCATTATGAACGCGGTGGGGCGGCCGGTTTTGCTGTTGATCGTCCCGGGCAGGCGCGCCAGGCGATCGGCGTTGTGGCAATCGTCCGCACCTAGTGGAGTACCAAGCGCGAGATTAACGCCTTCGATTTCGGCGATGTCCGCGGAGAATGTGGAGCGTTCCCAGAAGCCCCAATAGCCGCGCCCCGAGTCAATAATGAACGTCGGCCCCGCGGCGTGCAGTCGATCCAACGCAGTGGCGCGCCACGCGTCGAGATCGGCAACGTCCTTCGGCGGGTCGATATCAGCCCAGTGATGACACGACGCCGCGACTTCCGATTTCGTCGCCTTCTTACCGTTAGCCGGCGGGCCGTGCAGGACTGCGGGATTGAAATAGAGATCCGCGCCGGCAGCGATAGCCACGGCGAAGTCGATTTCGCCGGCTGTCCTGCACCACGTTGCGTGCATCTTGGATTCGTCGCCACTGCGCGTGATCGACGTGACCAACCACGGCCCGCCGGGGCGGAAATACTCTAAGAATTTTGCGGGGGTCACTGCCGCCCCCGCTCACGGATCGCGCGTCGCGCCTCACGTAAACGCTTTTCCGCCCGCCGCCACAACGATCGAAGATCGGCGAGCAGTTCCGGCGTGGCTGTGCTGGCGGTGGCGATGATGACGCGGCGCAGCGTCTCGCGCTCGGCGTGGGCGCGTTGCTTGGCGGTTTCGAGTTCTTGCGGATCGGGGCGGGCGGCAGTAGTATCAGGACTCTCAACGCTTCCCTGATTACCAATACCGCCGCCCGTTCCCGGATGATCCCCGGGGCGGGCGGTTTTCGTCATGGGCTTAGGCGACCGCGCTCGCCTCGGCGCACCGCGCGTCGAACGCGTCGAGATCCGCCTCGCGCCAGTAGCGGCGCCGGTTGATGTAGATCGGCTGCGGAAAACCCATCGTCGGATGGTTTACCCAGCGCCAAAGCGCCATGTCGGTCACGCGGTAGCGCGCCCGAACGTCCGATGATTTGAGCAACTGCGAATTGGTCATGGTTGCCTCGCGTGGCTACAAGTTAAACCCTTCATAAAAGGCCACGCGACACGACATAGTTATAACCATCGACTAAGAAAAACAACAAGATTTTAGTTAAGAAATGGTAAACACTGCTCAGTTTCAAGTATACTTGACAACCTAGGATGTAATTATTGGCGAACTAGGAACCTATTATTTTTCAGACACTTGACGCCTCAGTTTCACCACGTTCTTAGCGGGCTCGTCGGCCAACAGATCATCCAAAAAATTCGCCCATGCCTCGAGCGCCGTCCGCTTTTCGTCGGCGTAGGAGTAGCGGTTATAGACCGCAGCAACGCCTTTGATCGTGCCGGACTTGTGGTTCAACGCGGCCTCCACGACGTGAACGGGCTGGCCTAGCCGCGCCATGCCGCTCGCCGCCGTGCGGCGCAAGTCGTGAATTGTCCAACGCGGGACGGTGGCGCCCTTCCGTTCCTTCCTGGCGATCCGCAGCATCGCCGCGTCAAGGTTCGCCTTCGCCCGGCTGTAGCCGCTCACAGGCGTCTCGCCGTTCGTGGTGAAGATCAAGCCGGCCGTGCCCTTGATCCTCGGCGTGGCCTCTATGATCGCCACAGCCTGCGGCGACAGCGGCACGACGTGCGGTTGCCCGTTCTTCGCGATCTTGCCGGGGATCGTCCAAAGCCGCTCGCCAAGGTCAAGCTGCCCCGTGGTCATCGCCCGCCCTTCGCCGCGCCGCTGCGCCGTCACCAGCAGCAGCTTGAACAGCGGGCCGAACGGGGCGCCGATCTCTTCGCAGCCTTTCCAAAACCAGCGGATTTCGTCGTCGCTCAACACGCGGTCGCGGCTTGTCTCTGCGCCCGGTGGCTGAATGCCGGCGACTGGCGATGCGTCGAGAATGTCGCGCTCCACCGCCCAATTAAACATCTTCCGCACCGCGGCTAGCGTCCGGTTTGCAGCCACAGGGGCGCCGCGTTCCTCAATGCCGTCGATCAGTTCGCGGATATCGCGGCGGGCTATCTCTTGCACGCGCCGGGCGCCCCACTTCTTGTTATCGGCAAGCCCGCCCTTGATTGGCTTTAGCTCGCCGTCGGTGTCCGGGTCCGGGCGAAGGCCGAGCAGGCGGGCCGTCTCCTGCCATGAACGATTTTTCCTCTTGGCGTGGCGGTTCACAAAGTCGGCAGCGACGTTGCGATACAGGTTCCGCTCGTCGCTCGCCTCGACACGCGCCGCCGTCTTGGCAAGGGCGGGGTCGCGACCGGTCGCGACGATTTCCAACTGCCGCCGCCCGACGATCCGGGCGCCTTTGAGCGTCAGCGGCCCGCCTAGCACGGACTCAGGCTCGGGCGCCCCGTCGATCGTCGGCGCCAGCGGTCCTAGTGTCAGCTTGCGAGGCTTGCCCCCGTGGCGATACCGCACGGCCCAAGACTTCGCGCCGCTCGGCTGCACGACCAGGTACAAGCCGGGCAACAGCGCGTCGGGGATCTCCTTGCGCGCCGTGCCGGGCTTCACGTTCTCAACGTCCTTGGTCGTGAGATTCTTCGCCATGATCAGGTGCTCCCATCCGCCTAGGGGTAACGCTGGGGTAACGGAATTGGCCCGTAAGGGCTTGTTACCCAGTGTTACTAACCTTCCATAACAAACGGTTGAAAGCAAGGAAAACGGCGGCATATTTGGCGTCGCGGCGTTCTGATTTGTTAGCGTCGGTTACGGTGTGATCACAGATTTGTAATCAGGGGGTCGCGGGTTCGAATCCTGCAGCCGGCACCAGCCCTTCCTCGCTCCACGCCCCCCCCGCCTGCCACAAAGAGGCCATAGCGCCACCACCTCAGGCTGTGCTAGCATTGGGTTAGTGGTTCCCTGGCGTTCGCTTGGTCACGGAGGGAATGACGGTGCGCTCACGGCCTGCTCTGCCTTCATGCCGACCGTTCGGGGCGGCCGTCGTTGCTTTAAGTGCCGCCCTCGCCTTTGCCGTTCCCGCCCGGGCCGAGCCGGTCAGCGCCCAGTACGAGGTCTATTTCGGCGGGCTGCACGTGCTGAACGCCGAGGCGACGTGGGAGCGCGGCGCCGGCAGCTATCGCCTGATTGCCGAGGCCGAGACCCAGGGCTTCCTCGGCTGGCTTACCGCCTGGAAAGGCACCACCGAGAGCCGCGGCCGCATCGCCGGCGGCAAGGTGGTTCCCGGCCATCACCTCAACTGGGGCACCGACGACGACAGCGAGGAAGGCGCGCGGCTGGTCGAGATCAGCTACGACCGCCGCGGCGAAGTCATCGGCACCCTGGTGCAGCCGGCGCAGGACTGGGAGGGCCGCCATCCGCTGCCGCCGGACGCCGGCAAGGGCACGCTCGACCCGCTGAGCGTCATCGCCGGGCTCGGCGAGCTGTTGCAGGCGGGCGGCCGCTGCGAGGGAACCTTCCCGGTGTTCGACGGCCGCAAGCGCTACGACCTCATCGTCTCCGACGCCGGCGAGCGGGTGCTGGAGCCGACCTCCTACTCGATCTACGCCGGCCCGGCGCGCGGCTGCAAGCTCGACTACAAGATGCTCGGCGGCCACAAGATCGAGCGCAGCAAGTACGTCGAGACCGCGCGCGACCGCATCGTCTGGGTGGCAAGCCCAGCCGAAGGCGCCCCGCCCATCCCCGTGCGCCTGGAGATCGAGACCGCCTACGGCAGCCTCATGGGCCACCTCACCGGCTTCGCCACGGGCCTGCAGGCGCAAGCGAAGCTGCAGGGCAAAGAACTCCGCGAGACGGTCGACTAGGCTGCTGAGGCCTGCCACACCAAGACTGTCGTCCCGGGACTTGTTCCCGGGACCCACCGCCGCTTCATCCCCGGCACGCACCCGTTCGGGAGGTCAGCGGACCGTCCCTACACACACTGCTGTCGTCCCGAGGCTTGTCCTCGGGACCCACTGGCCTCAGCCCAGGGTGCTGCTGTGCCAGTTTGGCTTCCGGCCCAGCGGCAACCCCCAAGACGCTCATCTCCAAAAGCGGTCGGACGGCAAGGGCATTGGGTCCCGGCAATAAATGCCGGGACGACAGCCTCGAGGACGACCGGCAACTCGCGACACGCTGCTTCCCCGAACTCAGTCTCTATGGTTGGAGCGGACCGGAGGCTCGGCCCGGTGACGAAGTCATGGTCGGCGATGCCATCGACGATCTTGCCGACATCTATGCGGAACTAAGAGGCGTGGTATGGCTGTCTACCAACAGCCGTTCTGAGAATGCCACCTGGCAATTCCGCCACGGCTTTCAGAGCCACTTGGGGGCGCCACCTTCTCGACTTGCGCAGCTATCTTCACTGGAAGCTGCATGAGCCGCAGTAGCGCTCCTACCCCACCGCGATCCTCTCGCGCCGGAACGGCACCACGTCCGGGTCGATGACCTCGCCGAACTCGCGGGCGTAGCGGTGGCCGGCGAAGACGGCGGCGGCGATGGTCGCCGGGGCGTTGCAGTCGCCGATCGCCTGCACGGTTGCGATGCCGGCATCCGCCCACTCGGCCGCGCGCGCTTTCAGGTCCAGGGTGAGCTGCTCGTTGGGCAGGCGCGCCGTCACCAGCACCAGCGCCGCGCAGTCGAGCTGCGCCGGCGCGCCGGTATAGGCGCAGGCGAGCTCGACGCGCGCCGCCCGGCATGCCGTCAGCAGGCTGTTCAGGCGGAGGGTCACGCCGCAGTCGACCAGCCGCCGGTGAACGAAGGGCTGGTCGAGCGCCTTCAGGGTCCAGGCCGATACCAGCGCCGCCGGCGTCACCAGCGTCACATCGTGTCCTGCCTTGGCGATCAGCTCGGCCAGCACGCCACCCATGAGATAGCCTTCGTCGTCGTAGACCACGACGGGCCCCGCGGGCAGACGGTCGAGGCCGTCTCCCCCGCCGAGGAAATCGTCGGGCGTGAAGAGGCGCGCCCCTTCGTCGGCCTCTTCGAGCCCCGGCAGCGGCCGCTGGCGCGTCAGGCCGATGCCGTCGCGCCGCCAGCGGGCGCCGGTCGCCAGCGCCACGTTCGGGATGCCGTAGGAGAGAATGTCGTCGGCGGTGAGCGGGCTGGCGAGATACATCTCGACGTTGGCGAGCTTGTGGAGCTGGCCCAGCCGCCAGTCCTTCACGCGGCCGTAGGACGACAGCCCCGGCAGGCGGGACTCCTTCAG
>DATCXZ010000054.1:0-70568 GCA_036570545.1 Kiloniellaceae bacterium | reverse complement strand
GCCCGCGCCGAGGCTGCGTCGGTCAGCACCTGCCAGTCGAGCACCTGGCTGATCTCGTCCTTGCCGGAGAACTCGACGTAGGCGACGGCGACGCCGTCGCCATTGCCAACGAGGGCGGCGATGACCTCGGGATCGGCGAAGGCGGCGCGGTAACCGTCCTTCACCAGGGCGTATTCGACTTCGTCCATGCTGCGGGAGACGTCGTTCAGCAGCACCAGGGCGAGGTCGACCGCGGCGGCAGGCCGCGGCAGGACACCGCAGAGGGCGAGGGCGGCCGCGAAGGCCCGGATCATCATGCGTGTCACGACGTTTTCCTCTCTTGCGGGAAATCGGCCAAGAAAGAGTGTAATCCTAGCGGCCTTGCAACTGACTGGCGATAGTCCGCTTGGGCAATAGCCGAAAAAGCCTTGGAAATCTGCGGCGCTCGGCGGGTGCCGGCGGGCAAAGCTTCACCTCCCGTTAAGGGTTTCGGCCCTATCTTCCGCGTCTAAGACGCCTCGCTCATCTGTCGGCGCTGGCGGCCGTTTCGCGTTGCAAGCTGCTGTCCCGCGCGGGAGAGCGCCGCAGAGCTTCGGCCGGCCGCGCCTCGGGACCGCCTATCTTGTCGCTGAAACCCATTATCCTGGTCGAAGACAACGAAAAGCTGCGACGCCTCTATACCGACCTGCTCGAAGCCGCCGGCCTCACGGTGATGGCGGTCGGCGATGGCGAGAAGGCGATCGCCCTGCTGCACAAGGTCAACAACCCCCAGCTCATCGTTCTCGACATCATGATGCCGCGCATGAACGGCATCGAAACCTGCAGCCGCATCCGCAAGCTGCAGGGGCTGAGCCGCTGTCCCATCCTCTTCCTGACCGCGCTCGACCGGCCGGAGACCCTTCTCGAGTGTCTGCTGGCCGGCGGCGACGACTACCTCATGAAGACGTCGCCACTGGCGGAGATTCTGGAGCGCGTGCAGTACTGGTCGCGCCGGGGCGCGCTCGAAGACATCGACCAGCGCCGGGAGCGGGCCATTGCCCAGCTCGAAGGCATCGTCGCCCAGATGGAGGACCAGGCCCGCGCCAGGGCGGGGCTGGAGGCCACGAGCGATGCGGCCAGCCTCGACTTGCTAGTGGAATTCGTG
This sequence comes from Kiloniellaceae bacterium, assembly GCA_036570545.1. Lineage (GTDB taxonomy): Bacteria > Pseudomonadota > Alphaproteobacteria > Kiloniellales > Kiloniellaceae > Pelagibius. Next base: position 69,445 of record DATCXZ010000054.1, on the reverse strand, counting down.
GGGTCGAGGGCCGGCGATTTCGAAGGCGAACTCCTGCAGCGCTTCGGCTATCTCGCTGGGCTCATGGAGTCCGCGCTGTCCGAAGTCGTCGTCGCATCCCCCGCCGGCAAGCGTTTCCTGCGCAAGCTGATGCTCAGGACAGCCCTCGTGGACCACGGCGAGATCGAGACGCTGCTCGAGAACTACGAGCGGATCGCGACCCAGAGCGGCTTCCGCGAAGGCTGGGTCCGGGGCTGCAACCAGGCCCTGGCGCTGGAGCTGCCGCAGCGGGTCCGGCTGATGGCGCGCCTTGGCGACGACTAGATCGGATCGTGGTCGGATGGAACCGCGGCGCGGTTCCATCTGGCCACGTGAATCCGATCTACTTCAAAAGGGTAGAGCAGATTCACAGGGTCGGTGGATCGCCTCCGGCGATTCCATCCGACCCTGATCTGCTCTAGGCTACCCTAGCCTTCTCCGCAGGTCTCTTCCTTGAACGGGCTGTAGTCCTCGAGCGCGGCGATCTCGCGCTCGATGGCGCGGCGCTCGCGCGCCAGAAAGTCTTCGATCGCCCGGCTGAAGCCCGCATCGGCGATCCAATGGGCGCTGTAGGTGGGTGAGGGCAAATAGCCGCGCTGGATCTTGTGCTCGCCCTGGGCACCGGCCTCGACCCGCGCGAGACCGTGGGCGATGGCGTAGTCGATGGCCTGATAGTAGCAGGTCTCGAAGTGCAGGAAGCGGAAGCGTCCGAGCGAGCCCCAGTTGCGTCCGTAGAGGGTGTCGGAGGATTTCAGGTTCAGGGCGCCGGCAACGAGCTCGCCCTGATAGTCTGCCATCATCAGCACGGTCCTGTCGGCGAGGCGCTCGCCGAGCAGGTGGAAGAAGTCGCGGGTGAGGTAAGGCTGGCCCCACTTGCGGTCGGCGGTTGCCATGTAGAATTCGAAGAAGGCGTCCCAGTGGCGCGGCTCGATGTCGCGGCCGCTGAGCGGCGTCAAGCGGATGCCGCTCTCGGCCACCTTGCGGCGCTCCTTCTTGATGGCCTTGCGCTTGCGTGAGGCGAGGGATGCGAGGAAGGCGTCGAAGTCGGCGTAGTCGTGGTTCTGCCAGTGGTACTGCACGCCCAGGCGCTGCAGCAGGCCGAATGTGCCAAAGCGCTCGTACTGCTCCCGGGGCGGAAAGGTGATGTGCAGCGAGGAGACGCGGTGGCGCCGTGCCAGTTCCAGCATGGCCGCGACGAGGCCCGCCTCGACTTCCGCGCGGTCGGCGGCGGGATTGACCAGCAGGCGCGGGCCGGTCGCCGGCGTGAAGGGCACCGAGCACTGCAGTTTCGGGTAGTAGCGCCCGCCGGCGCGCTCATAGGCATCCGCCCAGTTCCAGTCGAAGACGTACTCGCCGTAGGAGTGACTCTTCAGATAGAGCGGCGCGCAGCCGAGCAGGCCGCTCCCGTCCGGTGACGGCAACACCAGATGCTGCGGCAGCCAGCCGGTCTCGGCGCTCGCCGAGCCGCTTTCCTCCAGGGCATCGAGGAAAGCATGGGAGACGAAGGGATTGTCGCCGGCGCAAGCATCCCAGGCGGCGGCCGGCACCTCGGCGATGCGGCTGACGACCTTCACGGCCAGGCTGTCGCTTCCATCCGGCATCAGGCGGCCCCCAGGCTTGCAGATGTTACCCCATCAGATGACACCGATCGGGCAGCAAACAAGGGGGTCAATCCGCCTGCAGAAACCAGGTGTACTCCAGCGGGGAGATCTGCGACTCGAAGCTCTCCAACTCGGCATCCTTGCAAGCTGCGTAGGCGCGCAGATAGTCGGCGCCGAAGTAGTCGGCCAGGCCGCAGCTCTCGGTCAGCTTCTCGATGGCGCGGCGCGGGCGGAACGGCAGGCCGTCGTCGTAGTCCAGGGCGGCGTTGCCGTCCGACGGCGCGCCCGGCTCGATTTCTCCGACGATGCCTTTGTGGATGCCGGCGAGCAGCGTCGCCAGCGCCAGGTAGGGATTGGCGTCGGCACCGGCGACGCGGTGCTCGATGCGGCGCGCGTCGCCGCTGCCGGCGGGCACGCGCAGGGCCACCGAGCGGTTCTCGAAGCCCCAGCTCCGCTGCGTCGGCACGAAGATGTCCGGCAAATAACGGCGGTAGGAGTTCACGTTGGGCGCCAGGAAGGCCATGGCCTCCGGCAGCACCTCCAGGGCGCCGCCGATGGCGTGACGCAGGGTCGCGCTGGCGATGTCGGCACCGCCGTCGAACACGTTGCGGCCGTGCGCGTCGAGCAGGCTCACGTGCATGTGCATGCCGCTGCCGGCACGGTCCAGGTAGGGCTTGGCCATGAAGGTCGCCTGGAAGCCGTGCTTCTGCGCCACCCCCTGCACGATGCGCTTGAACAGGATGCAGTCGTCGGCCGCCTGCACCAGGTCGTCGACGTGCTCCAGGTTGATCTCGAACTGTCCCGCGGCGTACTCGGCGGTCACCACGCCAGTCGGCACTTCCTGGAGAGCGCAGGCCCTGGTGATGTCGTCGAGCATGGCGTCGTAGGCATCCAGAGTCTTCATGCCGTAGACCTGGGTGCCGAAGTCGCGCCGGCCGGTTGCCGGCGAGATCGGCGGCTGCGGGGCGCCGCCGGGCAGGCGCTCGCGGTCGATCAGGTAGAACTCCAGCTCGAAGGCGACCACCGGCGTGAGGCCAAGGTCGTAGAGCCGCTGGCCGACCCGGCGCAGCACGTTGCGCGGCTCGTAATAGTAGGGCTCGCCGTCGTCATCGATCAGCGTGACCATGACCTGGGCCAGCGGGCGCTGCGCCCAGGGCACCGGCATAAGGGTGCCTGGGATCACCTTGGCCTGGTAGTCGGGGTCGCCATCCGAGAAGCCAATGCCGTCCGGGTCATGGCTTTCGCCCATGGTGTCGAGCATGAAGACCGAGCCGGGGATGGCGAAGCCCGACTCGATCACCGTGCCAAGCTCGGCGATGGGGTAGCGCTTGCCGCGGATGACACCGGAGAGATCGGGGAAGATGGCGTCGAGGGAACCCGTGTCCGGGTAACGACTGAGGAAGCGGGCTGCCTCGGCGGGCAGCTTCAGAGTGCTGTCTGGCATGATGGGATGTATTTGACCCGGACGCCGCTTCAACCGTCAATGGGAACGGCGTCCGGTATCCGGGCGGATTGCCTTTCCTGCTAGCCGATCTGCACCACCGCCTCGACCTCGACGGCCACGCCGGCCGGCAGGGCAGCCGCGGAAACCGCGGCCCGGGAATGCTTGCCCTTGTCCCCGAACACCTCGACCATGAGGTCGGAGGCGCCGTTTACCACTTTCGGCTGGTCCGTGAAGTCCCCGGTCGAGTTCACGAAGCCGGTCAGCTTCACCACCCGCTGCACCCGATCGAGGTCGCCGCCGCAGGCCGCCTTCACCTGGGCCACGATGTTGATGGCGCAGAGCCTGGCGGCCGCCTGCCCGTCCTCCAGCGGCAGGCCCGCGCCGAGCTTGCCCTGGTATTGGGGCTTGCCGTCCTTCATGGGAAGCTGGCCAGACACGAAGACCAGGTTGCCGGTCTGCACAAAGCCGACGTAATTGGCCACCGGGGCGGCGGCCACGGGCACTTCGATGCCGAGCTTGGCGAGCCGGGCGTCTACCTCTCCTGCCATCGGGCGGGTCCTCCATGCTTATGAAATCTGCTGCGACAAGCGGCCGGAGCATAGCCTTGGCCGCGCCACACCCACAAGCCTGCCGGGCGACGGCTTTCCGCCGTTTTGCGCCTTCCGGCCACAGCGCGCGGCTTCAAATCGCCAGCCGGCGGCCGCAGAAGATGAAAGCCGCAGCAGAACGTCCAGTAAGTGGTGACGAATCGATGAGCCGGCGGGAACCCGGCCTACAGTGTCAGGCAGGGAACAACTTTCGACAGACAGGGCCGGTGGCTGAGGCACTGAAAGGCCGGGTGCGCCATCTTTTTGCCCCCGCGCGCGCCGCGGGCGGCTGTGGACGCCTCTGCGCCGCCAGACGATAGTTGTGCCGCGTCGGTTGCACGGACCGGACCCTGCGAAGGTGGAACCCTATGCTCTACCTCGACTGGCCTACCCTGCAGACCGTCATCGTTCTCGTCTTGGTCATCGTGGTCTTCGTCGGCTTCGTGCGCGAGACGATGCCGCCGGACATCGTCGCGCTCGTTGCCGTGGGGCTGCTGCTGGTGACCGGCATCCTCGGCACCGACGAGATGCTCAGCGTGTTCAGCAACTCGGCGCCCATTACCGTGGCAGCGATGTTTGTGCTGAGCGCCGCGCTCGAGCGGACCGGCGTCATCGACACCCTGGGCCGATTGGCGGCCAAGGCCGGCGGCGGCCGGCTGTTGCTGTCGCTCGTCACCATGATGAGCGGCGCGACCTTCCTCTCCGCTTTCATCAACAACACGCCGGTGGTGGTGATCCTGACTCCGGTGGTGATCAGCCTCGCGCGCACGCTCGACATGGCGCCATCCAAGCTGCTGATCCCGCTTTCCTTCGCCAGCATCTTGGGCGGCACCACGACGCTGATCGGAACCTCTACGAACATCCTGGTTGATGGGGTGGCACAGGACCGTGGGCTGGCGCCCTTCGGCATGTTCGAGATCACCGGCGCCGGCGTGATCATGGCTGTTGCGGGCATCGCCTGCCTGCTGATAGTCGGCCGCTGGCTGCTGCCCGACCGCCAGGTTCTCTCCGGCATCCTGCCGCGTTCGCAGGACAGACACTTCATGGCCGATGTGCTCGTGCCGCTCGGCTCGCCGCTGGTCGGAAAGCGCCTGGGCGACGCCGGTTTCACCGAGGCACGCGGGCTGCGCGTCGTCGACCTCGTCCGCCGCGACCGCTCGCTGTCGCGGGAACTGCACGAGGTGGAACTGCAGCCCGGCGACCGCGTGGTCGTGCGCAGCAACGTGGGCGACATGCTCGGCCTGCGCGAGGCCGGCGATGTCGCCTTCGGCGGTCCCGGCGGCCACGCGATCGGCTACCGCTTCACCGACTTCATCAAGGTCGGCCTGCCGCTGAACATCCTGCTATGGGGTGTCGCCACCCTGGTCATCCCGATCTTCTGGCCGCTGGTGTAGCGGTTTCCCTCGGTGCCAAAAAGAAGGGGGTGCCGCCGCCGCGGGCACCCCTTGAAGTTCACAGGGAGAACTCAGACGTGAGTCAAACAGGTAGGAGTACTGATACTGATACCTTTACCTACTCTACGTGAGCTACTGTCCTGCTACTCTTCATGAGCAGCCACTGGTGCCGCCGCAGGTGGCGCATTTCAGGCATGTGCCGTTGCGGACCAGTGTAAAGTTACCGCACTCGCCGCAAGAGTCGCCTTCGTAGCCCTTCATGCGTGCTTCGCGCACGCGCTCCAGGCGGGAGTCGACCTGGCGGACGACTGTGGCCTCGACGGCATAGGCTTCGGCGGAGCCTGTGGAGCCGGCGAGCTCTTGGGAGACGCCGCTGGCGGTCACGGTGGTGCTGGACTGCGTGACAGTCCCCACACTCATGCCCGTGGTCCCGTTGGCGGCGCCGCCGTTCACGACCAGAAGCTGGTTGCGCACGTAGCCCTTGGAGGCGAAGCGGCGCATCGTCTCCGCGACCGCCGAGCCCGGCAGGTCGCCCTGGCCGTCGCCGGTGCCCAGGCTGTCCGGCGTGATGTCCGCCGGCTCCACGTGGGCCAGGTCGTTGCGGCCGAGGTAGGAGATCGCAAGCTCCCGGAAGATGTAGTCGAGCACGGATGTCGCCATCTTGATGGCGTCGTTGCCGTCCACCATGCCCGAGGGTTCGAAACGCGTGAAAGTGTAGGCCTCGACGTACTCTTCAAGCGGCACGCCGTACTGCAGGCCGATCGAGATGGCGATGGCGAAGTTGTTCATCAGGCTGCGGAAGGCGGCGCCTTCCTTGTGCATGTCGATGAAGATCTCGCCGACCGCGCCGTCCTCGTATTCGCCGGTGCGCAGGTAGACCTTGTGGCCGCCGACGATGGCCTTCTGGGTGTAGCCCTTGCGGCGCTGCGGCAGGCGCTTGCGGCCCTGGCTGCGCTCGATGATGCGCTCGATGATGCGCTCGGCGACGATCTGGGCGCGCTCCGGCTGGCTGGCCGCCGCGACCTTCCCGGCAAGGCTCTCCGCCTCGTCGTCGTCATCGTCGGCGATGTCGTCGAGGATGCTGGAGGCCAGCGGCTGCGACAGTTTGGAGCCGTCGCGGTAGAGCGCATTGGCCTTCAAGCCCAGGCGCCACGACAGCATGTAGGCGTCCTTGCAGTCCTCTACCGTGGCCGCGTTCGGCATGTTGATGGTCTTGGAGATGGCGCCGGAGATGAAGGGCTGCGCCGCCGCCATCATGCGGATGTGGCTGTCCACCGAGAGGTAGCGCTTGCCGTGCCGCCCGCAGGGGCTGGCGCAGTCGAACACCGCCAGATGCTCCTCCTTCAGGCCCGGCGCGCCTTCCAGCGCCATGGCGCCGCAGCAGTAGGCGTTGGCGGTGTCGATCTCCTCCTTGGTGAAGCCGAGGGCGGCCAGCATGTCGAAGGAGACGTCCTCCATCTCGGCGCGGGAGAAGCCGAGCGCCTTGGTGCAGAACTCGTCGCCAAGGGTCCACTTGTTGAAGGCGAACTTCACGTCGAAGGCGCTGGCGAGGCCGGCCTCCAGCGCCTGCAGCGCGGACTCGGTGAAGCCCTTGGCCTTGAGGCGATCATGGTTCACGCCGGGCGCGTTCTCGAGAGTGCCGTGGCCGACCGCGTGGCGGATGATCGCCTCGATCTCGCCCTCGCCGTAGCCGAGGGTGCGCAGCGCCTCCGGCACCGCGCGGTTGATGATCTTGAAGTAGCCGCCGCCGGCGAGCTTCTTGAACTTCACGATGGCGAAGTCGGGCTCGATGCCGGTGGTGTCGCAGTCCATCACCAGGCCGATGGTGCCGGTCGGCGCGATCACCGTGGTCTGGGCATTGCGGAAGCCGTGCTTCTCGCCGAGCTTCAGCGCCTTGTCCCAGGCCGCCTTGGCCGCCTTGACCAGCGCCTTGTCGGGGCAGTCGCGCGCCTCCAGCGGCACCGGCGCGATGGAGAGCTCCTCGTAGCTGGCGCGCTGGCCGTAGGCGGCGCGGCGGTGGTTGCGGATGACCCGCAGCATGAGGTCGGCGTTCTCGCCGTGGCGCGGGAAGGCGCCCAGCTCCTCGGCCATCTCGGCCGAGGTCGCGTAGGCGACGCCGGTCATGATGGCGGTGAACGCCGCCGTCAGCGCGCGGCCCTCGTCGGAGTCGTAGGGCACGCCGGATGCCATCAGCAGGCCCCCGATGTTGGCATAGCCGAGGCCGAGGGTGCGGAAGTCGTAGGAGCGCTGCGCGATCTCCGCAGAGGGGAACTGCGCCATCAGCACCGCGATCTCGAGCGTCAGGGTCCACAGCCTGACCGCATGCTCGTAGGCCTCGATGTCGAAGCCGCCGGCGCTGCCGCGGCGGAATGCCATGAGGTTCAGCGACGCCAGGTTGCAGGCGGTGTCGTCGAGGAACATGTACTCCGAGCAGGGATTGGAGCCGTTGATGCGCCCGGAGGCGGGGCAGGTGTGCCACTCGTTAATGGTGGTGTCGTACTGCATGCCGGGATCGGCGCAGGACCAGGCGGCGTAGGAGATGCGGTCCCACAGGTCGCGCGCCTTCACCTTCTTGTGCACGCGCCCGTCGGTGCGCCGGATCAGGCTCCAGGAGTCGTCGTTCAGCACCGCCTCGATGAAGGCGTTGGGCACCCGCACCGAGTTGTTGGAGTTCTGGCCGGATACCGTGAGGTAGGCGTCGGAATCCCAATCGCTGTCGTAGGTCTTGAAGTCGATCGAGGTGTAGCCCTGCTTGGCGAACTGCACCACGCGGGCGATGTAGTTCTCCGGCACCAGGGCGGCGCGCGCAGCCTTCATCGCGGCGCGCAGCGCGAAGTTGCGCTTGGGATCGAAGGCGTCGGTCTGCTCGGAGCCCTCGGCAGCCCGGAAATCGTGGCAGGTGCGCATGATGGTGTTGAGATGGCGGTCGCACAGCTTGGAGCCGGTGACCAGCGCTGCCACCTTCTGCTCCTCGACCACCTTCCAGTCGATGTAGGCCTCGATGTCCGGGTGGTCGAGGTCCACGGTCACCATCTTGGCGGCGCGCCGCGTGGTGCCGCCAGACTTGATGGCGCCGGCGGCGCGGTCGCCGATCTTCAGGAACGACATCAGGCCGGAGGATCGGCCGCCGCCCGATAGCGACTCGCCCTCGCCGCGCAGGGCGGAGAAGTTGGTGCCGGTGCCGGAGCCGTACTTGAACAGGCGCGCCTCGCGCACCCAGAGGTCCATGATGCCGTTCTCGTTCACCAGATCGTCGCCGACCGACTGGATGAAGCAGGCGTGCGGCTGCGGGTGCTCGTAGGCGCTGGCGGAGCGCGTCAGCTTGCCGGTCGAGAAGTCGACGTAGTGGTGGCCCTGACTCGGGCCGTCGATGCCGTAGGCCCAGTGCAGCCCGGTGTTGAACCACTGCGGCGAGTTCGGCGCGCCCATCTGGCGTGCCAGCATATAGCGCATCTCGTCGTAGTAGGCGCGGGCGTCCTCCTCGGCATCGAAATAGCCGCCCTTCCAGCCCCAATAGGTCCAGGTGCCGGCCATGCGGTGGAACACCTGCTTGGCCGAAGTCTCACCGATGAAGCGCTCGTCCTCGGCGATGTCGGCCATGGCCTCATGGTCGGGCGCTGAGCGCCACAGCCACGCCGGCACGTTGTCCTCCGGCACGCGCCGGGACTTCAGCGGCAGGCCGCGCTTGCGGAAATACTTCTGGGCGAGGACGTCGCAGGCCACCTGCGACCAGGAGCTCGGCACCTCGATGTCCTCGGCGCGGAATACCAGGGAACCGTCGGGGTTACGGATCTCGCTCGAGGTCCGGCGGAACTCGATCCTGTCGTAAACTTCGGTGCCAGCTTCCGTGAAACGACGCGCAACCCGCATTCGCTAGTCTCCATTCCCGCTCTGTCTGTTGACCCAGCATCGCGCCGCAGATGATGGGACCGGGCCGGCTGCCGCCGCGTCGGGCGACGCCTTGCCGCAAGACAGTCCGCTGCCCCGGAAACCCCCGCAAATCCTACGATTTGCTGCATCTTGTGACGCCATGTAATTAAACCACAACATATGGCAGAGGTCACCACATTTTGGGTTAAGATTTTCTTAAGCGGCGACAGCTTGGGGGCAGGCGGAGGGAAAAGCGCGCGAAGCCGCGGCTTTCGGCACGCCGGTCCTGCACAAGAAAATTTTCCGGGGAAAACCCGGGGAGACTCGGGGGGAGGCTCAGGCGCTGGGTGGCGGTACTGGCACGTGCTGCTGCTCGGCCAGGGTGGCAAGCGTGAGGGCGGCGAAGACGAGGGCCACGCCCAGCACCTGGCCAGCGCCGAGGGTCTCGCCGAGCAGCAGCACGGCGCTGGCGATGGCGACCACCGGCTCCACGTTGAACACCAGGGCAGTGCGCAGGGGGCCGGCGTGGCGCACCGCGCCGATCATGGCGAGGAAGGCGCCCAGGAAGCCGAGGCAGACGTAGGCGAGGGCGCCCCAGCCGAGAGCGCCTTCAGGCGCGGCGAGGCCGCCGGCGAGCAGCGCGTAGGGGGCGGCCACCGCCAGGGCGGCGAGGTTCATGTAGAGCCCGACCGGCAGCATGTCCTGCTCCGGCGGCAGGCGGTCGGCGGCGAGGACCAGCAGGGTGCCGGACAGCGTGGCGCCGAGCGCCAGCGTGAGGCCCAGCGGGTCGAGCGTCGTGAAGGAGGGCGCCAGGGCCAGCGCCAGACCGGCGAAGGCGGCGAGAAAGGCGGCGGCGGTCGTCCAGCCGACGCCGCCGCGGCCGGTCAGCGGCAGCAACCCGGCGACCAGCACCGGATAGGCGTAGAAGACGAGCGCGGCCAGCGAGACCGGGATGTAGGCCACGGCGCTGAGGTAGCCGATGGTGATGCCGAGCTGGCCGAGGGCGATGCCGGCCACCGGCCACAAGGCGCCGGGCCTGAGCGCGAAGGCGCTGCCGCGCGCCAGCATCAGCAGCGCGAGGATGGCCGCCGGCACGGCGGCCCGTGCGCAGATCAGGGTCAAGGGATTGCTGCCGGCGTCGTAGCTGAGCCGCGTCGCGGTGATCATCGTGCCGTAGCCGATGGCGCTGGCCACCGCCAGGGCAAGGCCGAGGCGGGCGGTGCCGGAGAAGTCGCGCGCCAGCGGGGCGATGCTCATCGCACGGCGCTCGCCGTCCCGCCGGGCATCTCAGGCGCGCGCGGCCAGCGGCAGGTTGACCAGCAGGTTCTGCGGCTTCAAGCGGAGCTGGCTGCTCCCGCTCATCGCCATGGCAAGGTAGACTGGGCGGCCGGCCATCTCCGGCGCCATCACGGAGCTGTCCCGGAAGTCCATGCGGAAGAGCGAGAGCAGCTGCGCCAGGCGGCCTTCGCCGACCTCGATGCCGTTGTAGAGATCGTTCAGCAGGGCGTTTCCTTCGGCGTCCAGCCCGATGTGCCAGACCCAGCGCTCGTCGGTGATCTTCTGCACCGGCTGAATGGCGACGCAAATGTCGTAGAAGTGCGCGATCCAGCGCTCCAGCACGCGGCAGAGCGCGTCCAGCCCGGCGCCGGCGAAGTTCAGGTTCAGCACGGTGTCGTAGCGGCTGTCGCGGCCCCAGTAGAGCGCCGCGTTGTCCTCGTTCAGCACGTCGAGCTCCACCGTGCGCAGCGGCGTCTGTGCCTCGGCGACGAGGCGCCCGATGCTGCCGAAGCCGCCGGAGCCGGCGTACATCTCCACCGTCTCGGCGTCGGCCGCCATGACGGCGCCGTCGTTGATGGTGACCTGCTGGGCCCGGAACAGCAGCTCGGCGGCGCGCAGCCTCAGCGGGTCGCTCTCGCCCTCCAGCATGGCGCGCGCGATGACATGGGCGAGCTGGTCGACGAAGAGCGGCGGCACCCTGACGCCATCCGGATCGAGGAAGAGCCCGAGGTAGGCGTCCTCCAGCGTTGCCGCATCGAGCAGGCGGTCGCGAAAGCCCAGCACCACCCGGTAGTTCTCGATGGCATCGGGGTCGGCGATGGCGGCGAGGCGCTCTTTGCTCACCGCCTCGCGCGGGTTGCGCAGCAGGGCGGCATGGAGGGCACGCTCGGCCTCGTTGGACTCCGGCACCGGGCCGACCTCCGGCCGGTTCAGGTAGGCGCGCAGGAAGTCGTCGGTCACCGTCAGGTGGCCGTTCTCGCGTCGCTCGAGCAGGTGGTAGCCGCAGTCGCGCCAGAAGTCTCTCATGGGGCTTCTATAGGGGTGCGCGGCGGGGCTGTCCAGGCGGCCCTGAGGTGAAGCGAATCCGGGGCTCAGCGCAGCCCCGACGCGCAGCCGCCGGGAGCGTCGTACTGGATCGGCCCGATGTCCGGCGCCGCTGCGTCATAGGGCTGGCCGCAGAGGTCCAGACCGCCCTCCGGCAGGGATCGGCCGCGGCCGCGGACAGCCTCGCCGTTGCCGAGCCGCAGATCGCCTCCCGCTGCATCGAAGTAGAGCGCGCTGCCCACCACGTTGTTCGTCGCTGTGTAGGTCGCCCCCTCCCGCGCGCGGATGCTGCCGTCGAGGAGGTTGTTCACGATCATCGCGTCTGTCGAGGCGCGCAGCAGTTCGATCCCCTGCGTTGCGATCAGCGCGTTGTTGTGGATCAGCGTGTCGGCGCTCTTGTTGAGATGGATGCCGGCTTCGGAGCAATGCATGATGACGTTGCTGCGGGCGATGCCGCCCCTGTGCTCGGCGCTGCAACTGCCGTCACGGCAGAACCGGCGGCCGGTGCGGCCGCCGCCGAAGGAGAAGCCGATGCGCCGCTGGCCGCTGTGGCGCAGCTCGCAGCGCACCAGGTTCTGTTCGAAGATGTTGTCCTCGCCGGCTCCTTTGAAGAAGGCGCCATAGCTGGTGAAGTTGCCGCCGTCCTTGGCGAAGTCGGCGATGATGTTCCGCTGCACGCGCCAGCGGCTCACCGAGACGATATCGAGGACGGTAATGGGCCGGTCCGTCTTTCGCGGCTGGTTGTTCGTGAAGAGGTTGCGCCGGATGATCCCTGCGTCGGGATAGCGCCCGTCCTTGCCGTTCACCTTCACGGCTGCATTGAAATCCGTCACCCAGTTGTTCTGAATCACCGTGCCGGCAGCGTCCCCAACGATGTGGAACGCGTGCTCGCAACGGTGATCGGTCTCGCAGGTACCCTCGATGACGAGGTTCTCGAAAATCCAGAACGGCGCGAGCACACGAAAGCCCTCGAGCAGGGAAAACTGCAGTCGGACCGCACCCAAGGCAGGTGCTCGCACCACGATCGGAAGCTTCGGGCTGCCGGGGCGGGTGACGTCGATCCTGACACCGGAAAAGGTGTAGGTGCCCGGCTGAAGCTCGATCGTCGTTCCCGGTTGCGCGGCCTTGATCGCCGCCTTCAGCTCCGCCACGGTCGCGACCGGCGCCGTCGCGCGCGGCGGCGGACGGGGGCTGTGAAGGCCCTCGACCCGCGGCCCGACGAGGCCGTCACGCCAGGCGCCGGGACCGGCGGCCAGGTTGTCGAGAGCGGGGAGCCGTGGCGCGCGCAGGCCGTCGTCGGCCTGTCCCGCAGCGGGCAAGGCACAGGCGACAAGCGCGGCAACTGCGCCAGACAGCAGCAGCCGGCCGAGACGCATCGCCGACTGCCGCAGGTTTCTGAATTCAGCAGCGGGCGTAGTCGTCATCCAGCCGCGTGATGTCGCTTTCGTCCAGGATTTCGCCAAACTGAACCTCGACGAAGACCAGCAACTCGCCGCCTGTGTTGCGGATGCGGTGCTTGGCGCCGCAGGGAATGATTACATGGTCGCCGGGCTTGAGCTGCGCGATGGTTTCGTCGACGGTGGCCTCGCCATTGCCGGCGACGATCACCCAGTGCTCCGAGCGATGGCGGTGGAACTGCAGCGACAGCCGGTGCCCCGGCTTCACCTCGACGCGCTTGGTGATGAAGCTGGCCGCGGCGTCTACGACGCGCCAGGCACCCCACGGGCGGTCCTCGTGATCTCCGATATCATAGCGAACGGCGGTTGTGGTCTTGGCCAGGGCGTCCATAATCCGCTTCCCTTCGGCGTTGATGCATGCCGCTTCGATCTCGCGCCGGATTCATGCTGGACCTAAACAGAAGGGCAGGTCAAAGGCATAAAGGGCTGACTTTCTGCGAAGATGGGTAGCTCTCGAATGGGGCCTCTTCTTCTCAGCGGCCGAAGCGCCGCTTGCGATTCTGATAGGCCCGCACGGCGCGCAGGAAGTCGATCTTGCGAAAATCCGGCCAGTCGATCTCCGTAAAATAAAATTCACTGTAGGCGCTTTGCCACAGTAGGAAGCCGGACAGCCGCAGCTCCCCGCTGGTGCGAATGATAAGATCCGGATCGGGAAGCTCCGGCACATAGAGGTGCCGGGCAACGGTGTCCGCCGAGATCTCGTCGATCGCTGCGCCGGGATCCTCCGTCTCGCTCAGCGTCGACCGCAGGATCGAGCGCAGGGCGTCGACCAGCTCCTCGCGGCCGTCGTAGGCGACGGCGATGGTCAGCACCAGGGCATCATGACCCTTCGTCGCCTCCTCGGCGGCCTCGATCGTCGCGCGCAGGGAGGCTGGCAGGAGGTTGAGGCGGCCGGCGGCGCGGACGCGCACCTGGCGCTGGTGCACCAGGGGATCGGTCGCCAGGTCGGCGAGCTTGTCCTGGATGGCGGCGAGTATTCCCGAAACTTCCTGCGCCGACCGCTGCAGGTTCTTGGTCGAGCATACCCAGAGCGTCACCGCTGGGATGCCAAGGGCGGTGCACCAGTTCAGGACGTGGTCGAGCTTGGCTGCCCCCATCGAGTAGAGCTCGTGGGGATCGGCGATTTGCCGGCGTCTTCCGAACCGCCGGTTGCCGTCGAGGATGATGCCGACATGCCGGGGCAGCTCGCCGTCGTGGAGCTGGCCCAGCAGGTGGCGCTCATAGAGGCTATAGAGGCCTTGCTCCAGCCAGCGGCGCATAGCAGCAAGGGCACGCGCCCGCCGGCTGGCCGCGGACGCCGCTCGCGCCAGCGGGCGCTGATAGCGGGACAACCCGGCTGTCTGAATCTCGTGCGGCACCTCGCCCTCGTCCTGCCGCTCTTATTCGACGCTCTCGTCGGCCATGTGCCGGACGAGTGGGGCAAAGCGTGGGTCGCCGGCCAGACGGTCCACCACGATTCCCATGTCCTGGGAGCGCGCGCGCGGACAGATCAGCAGGGCATCGGCGGTGCCGACCACTGCTATGCCCTCCAGGCCGAGGGCGGCGATCGGCAGGATCGCGCTCTGCAGATAGCTGTTGTCGCAGTCGACCGCCAGAACTTCGCCGTTGAGGACGTTGCCGCGGTCGTCCTTGTCGGCGGCCTGGTAGAGCGCATCCCAGCAGCCGACATCGGACCAGCCGATGTCGATCGGCACGACGGCGCCGTGGCCCGTGCGCTCCATGACGGCGATGTCGAAGGAGACGCTCGGCTGTCGGGCGAAGGCGCTCTCCTGGAGACGGAGGAAATCCTCGTCGACCGTCGCGGCGGCCAAGGCCTCGCGGCAGGCCGCCAGCACCGCGGGCGCGCAGCTCTCCATCTCGGAGAGCAGGCGTTCTGCGGACATCAGGAACATTCCGCTGTTCCAGAGGTAGCGTCCGCTCGCCAGGTAGGACTCCGCCGTGGCGCGGTCGGGCTTCTCGACGAAGCGCTTGAGGCAGAAGCTGCCGGCGCCGCCGTCAATGGCTTCGCCGCGCTCCACGTAGCCGTAGCCGGTTTCCGCCCTGTCGGGATTGGCGCCGAAAGTCACGATCCGGCCGCGCGCGGCTGCCTCGGCGCCGCGATCCACCGCCGTCAGGAAGCCCGGGACATCCCGCACCAGATGATCCGAAGGGGCGAGCATAAGCAGAGCATCGGCGCGGTTCTCCGCAAGCACGAGAGCGGCCGTGCAGGCGGCCGGGGCGGTGTTGCGCGGAGACGGCTCGAGCACGATTCGCTGCGGCCGGATGCCGATCTGCTGGAGCTGCTCAGCCACCAGAAAGCGGTGCGTTTTGTTGCAGACCACCAGGGGAGGCGTGAAGCGGGAGGGGTCTGTGACACGCTCCGCCGTCACCTGCAGCAGCGTCTTGGTCCCGGCCAGGCGCACAAAGGGCTTGGGGTGGCGGGGCGTCGACACCGGCCACAGGCGCACGCCGCTGCCTCCCGCGAGGAGAACCGGATGGATTTTCCGTGAGCCTGCCATCAGCAGTCTCAATCCTTCCTGCGCCGTTGCCGCGCACGCACCTCGCAAGCCTGCGATGGGCGCTGTTGCGTCTGCGCGACCTTCCAGGAGGAACGGCGTCCTCCGGACCTCATGGAGCGAGCCCAGGCTTCACGTTCAGAAGTCTCACGTTCAGAAGAACGTCTCCGGAACGATCAGGATGTCGCCAGGCAACAGCGCGACATTGGCGGAGATGTCGCCGTCCTCCAGAAGGTCATCGAGCCTGACGCGGTATTCCTGGGGATCGCCGTTGTCGAGCCGCACCAGTGTCGTGTTGTTGCCGTCGGCGAACTCCGTCAGCCCGCCGGTCGCAATAATGACGTCGAGCACCGTCATGTTGGCACGGTAGGGTATCGCCTGCGGAACCGAGGCTTCGCCGACGATCCGCACCTGTTGCGGAAAGGTGCCGACGAAGCCGCCGACCATGACGGTGACGAGGGGATCCTGGATGTAGACGGCGAGCTCGGTCTCGATCTCCCGCGACAGATCGCTGGGATTCTTTCCCTCCACATAGAGATCCTCAATCAGCGGGACGGAAATGCGCCCGTCCGGCCGCACCACCACCGTCGTTGTCAGCTCGGCATTGCGCCAGACGAAGATGGTGAGCGAGTCGCCGGCTCCGACCTGGTAGAGCGGCGGTAGTGCCGGTACCGCCGCCTGCGCCGCCGGCACCTCGGGCTTGGTCGAGCAAGCGCTGAGACCAAAGGCGCCCGACAGAGCGAGAAGCGCCAGAATGAAGGTGTGCAGAACTGTTCTAGGCATTTTGCGGTCTCCCCCGTCGACCTTCCAGCGCAGCGTTCCTAGGTGGCACCGCAATCATAACGGCCACCGATCATGATTGGCGCCGACACCATCGATTGCTAAGGCAGCACATACTCGATCAGCACCCAGTAGCCGGAGAAGGAACCGAACACCAGGGTTGAGAGTGCCAGGAAAGATCGAATACGCCGCACGGAGCGGGGAGTAATGCTCGCAGTGCGGTAAATCTCGCTGATCGACATCACAACGTCTCCCGGACTGGCTTCTTGACGAAGCACGGATCTTCTTGCACAGGACAAAAGCCGCCCGGATCTCGATACTTATAAAAATGCAATGGGTAGGGCCCTCTAAAGAGGCCTCCATTAACCATGCTAAAGTATCGTTAGCGACAGATGTCTGAGTTCTTAAATAGCGCTGTAGTTCAGCGTCTTCCCAATTAAGATGCTATTCCTGCCGTTGATAGCTGTCAACTTACCGTACGGTTGTATTAAGCACCCAGGCAAGTGCGCAAAGGTTCCAGCGGAAGCGGGGTCGCACGGGGATTCCAAAGCAAATTCGGCGGTGGGGCAGCCGCCGCGCGGTACCCGGAAATGCCGGGAATGGCCGACCCGGTCGCACCGTGATCGGCCGTTCCGCCGCCCCCTCTGGCGCCTCCCGCATTTCTCAAGCATGACAATGATCATTGGCGCGGAGCGATTATGACAAAAGACGCGGTTCTCATTACCGGCGGCGCCGGCTACATCGGCAGTCATGCGGCCTGGGCCTGCCGGGCGGCGGGCTACCCCTTAGTTGTGTTGGACGATCTGTCGAAGGGCGCGCGCCGCCTCGTTCCGGCGGAAGTACCGTTCTATGAGGGCGACGTCGGGGATTCCAAGCTGCTCGCCCACATCTTCTCGCGTCATCGCGTCGGGGCGGTGATGCATTTCGCCGGCGCGATCGTGGTGCCTGAGTCCATGGCGGCGCCGCTCACCTATTATCTGACCAACACCTGCAAGACCCGCTCGCTGCTGCAGTCCTGCGTGGACCAGGGCATCACCCGCTTCGTGTTCTCGTCGACGGCGGCGGTATACGGCGAGCCGGATGAGGTCCCGGTGGGCGAGGCGGCACCGACGCGGCCGGCCAGTCCCTATGGCGCCTCCAAACTGATGGTCGAATGGATGCTGCGCGACGTCGACCGCGCGCACGGCCTTCGCCACGTCATCTTGAGATACTTCAACGTGGCCGGCGCCGACCCGCTCGGCCGGACCGGGCAGGTCACCCCCGACGCGACCCACCTCATCAAGGTAGCCTGCGAGGCGGCGACCGGACAGCGGCCGGGAATGGAGATCTTCGGAGACGACTATGATACGCCGGATGGCACCTGTGTTCGCGATTTCATTCACGTCAGCGACCTTGCGCAGGCCCACGTCAGCGCGCTCGACCATCTCGGTAGCGGGCGGGAAAGCCTGACGCTGAATTGCGGCTACGGCCACGGCTATTCCGTGCGCGAGGTGATCGAGGCGATGCAGCGCGCAGCCGGCACCACATTTCCGGTGCGCATCGCGCCGCGGCGGCCGGGCGACGTGCGCGCTGTCATCTCGGACGTCTCGCGCCTCCGTGCAGCTTTCGACTGGAAGCCTGCGCACGACAGCCTCGACGAGATCCTTCGAACGGCACTGGCATGGGAGCGCACCTGCGCGGCAGGTGCGCGCGGCGCGGACGCGACGCCGCCGCATCCTTCGTGGCCGTAGTCTCCGCCGACTCATTCTGTAAGATGGTGGAGGTCTCGGCGGCATCTTCGCGGAGACCATTATGATAGCTTCGCGCAATTTACCAGCAGCGCGCTTTGATAATGGTGCGACTGCACGACCGCTTGGCGGTTGGTCCTGGCTGAAGGCAGATGTTTCTCAGACTACCGCAGAACTATTTTGCACGGCCGTTCGCATTCCTGCTGATCGGCGAAGCGACGGTGTTCTTCGCCGCGTTCTATCTCGCCGCCTTGATCCGGTGGGGCACGCCGGAGCAGCTCAACTACTACCTTTGGGACGGTGTAATCTTCGCAATAGCCTGTGCCGGTTCGCTGTTCGCGATGGGCCTCTATCACGGGCGCAACTCCACACGCTTTCGCGACGTCTTCATCCGAACCATTCTCGGCTTCGGCCTCGCCTTCGTTGTGCTCTCGGTGCTGTTCTATCTTTGGCCGTCGCTCGCCGTCTGGCGCGACGCCGTTTTCGTCGGCCTGCCGGCCTCCCTGGCGGGCGCATTTTTACTGCGCTTTTCCTTCCTCAGGCTGGTCGACAGCGATCTCATCGCGCGCCGGGTGCTGGTCCTCGGCACGGGTGAGCACGCCGCGGAGATCGAGGAGCTCGAAAGGTCCCACGATAGCTGTGGCCTGAAGTGTGTCGGCTTTCTCGACGTCGAGCGGAACTCGATGCATGTGACGCCGTCGCGCATCATCAAGCCGGCGGATAGCCTGCTGGCGCTCTGCCTGAAGCAGGATGTGAGCGAGATCGTGGTCGCCGTCCAGGAACGCCGCGGCATGCTGCCGACGGCCGAGCTCATGGACTGCAAGCTTTCGGGCATTCCGATTTACGACTTCATGACGTTCATGGAGCGGGAAACGGGGCGCTGCGACCTGAATGCGCTGCGGCCGAGCTGGTTCATCTTTGCGGAGGGTTTCAGCGGCGGCGTGCTGCAGCAAAGCGTGAAGCGCTGGCTCGATGTGACCCTCAGCATCGTTCTCGTCATTGTGACGCTGCCGTTGCTCGGAGCAACCGCCCTGGCCATCAGGGTCGAGACGCCGGGGCCGGTATTTTACCGCCAGAAGCGCGTTGGCCTGAACAGTCGCGCCTTCGACATCATCAAGTTCCGTAGCATGGCGGTCGATGCGGAAACCGACGGGCCGGTGTGGGCGGCGCGCAACGATCCCAGGATCACCGATGTCGGTCGCATCATCCGCAAGTTCCGAATCGATGAGCTGCCGCAGATCATCAACGTCATCAAGGGCGAGATGAGTTTCGTCGGGCCGCGCCCGGAGCGCCCGGAATTCGTCGAGCAGCTATCCGAGCGCGTCAGCTATTATAACGAGCGGCATCGTGTGAAGCCCGGCATCACCGGCTGGGCGCAGCTCCACTACATCTACAGCGACTCGATCGACGGCGGTCTGACGAAGCTGCAGTACGACCTCTATTACGTGCGCCACTTCAGCTTGCTGCTGGACCTCTTCATCGTCATCCAGACGGTCCGTGTCATCCTGTGGCCCGCAGGGGCCCGGTAGGGCGGCGTGGGCGCCGTGCTGGCGGAGAGCCGGGTCAGGGCGCCGGCACAGCAGGAGGCGGCCGCCCGGCACCTGCTGCACATCTTCGCCAGCTTTGGCTACGGCGGCGTGCCGATCCGAATCTGCGATGTGATCAATGGGCTGGGCGGTGCGTTCCGCCACACCGTGGTGGCCCTTGACGGCCGCTTCGATGCCGCCCGGCGCCTCGCTCCCGAGGCGGCGGTGACGCTCCGTCCGCTCAGCCTGCCGCGCTACAATCTCCTGCGCGGTATGGGAATGGTGAGGGATCTGCTGCGCGATGCCGCCCCGGATTTGCTGCTGACCTACAACTGGGGCGCCATAGAGCCGGCGCTGGCGAACCGGCTGCTGGCCTGCTGCGAGCACATCCATTTCGAGAGCGGGTTCGGCGTGGAGGAAGGAAGCGGCCAGCTCCGGCGCCGCAACCTTTTCCGCCGCATCGCGCTCGGCCGGACCCAGAAGGTCGTGGTGCCATCCTTCACGCTCATGGCGATCGCGGCAGGCAAGTGGTCGGTTCCACCGGAGAAGCTGCTTCGCATCGCCAACGGCGTCGATCTGCGCCGCTACGGCGGCGAGGCGGGCAAGCGCAGCCCCCTTGCGGGCTGCGACATCGATCCCGCAGCGGTCGTCATCGGCACCGTGGCACCACTGCGCCCGGAAAAGAACGTTGGCCGGCTGCTGCACGCCTTTGCGGCCCTGCCCGAGCGGCCTGAATGCGTTTTGGTGGTCGCCGGCGACGGCGTAGAGGGCGCCGAACTGCGCCGCCTGGCGGCGCAACTCGGAATTGCCGAGCGCACTCGCTTTCTGGGCCACGTCGAGGATGTTCCGGCCGTGCTGCGCGCCCTCGACATCTTCGCCCTGTCTTCCGACACGGAGCAGATGCCCAACAGCCTGCTGCAGGCCATGGCGGCGGCGCGTCCGGTCGCCGCCGTGGACGTCGGCGACCTGTCCCGCATCGTGGCGCCGGAGAACCGACCCCTGGTGGTGCCGCGCGACCGGCCGGGTGCGATGGCGGAGGCGCTGGCGGCCCTTGCGGGCGATGCGCCGCGGCGCCAGGTGCTCGGCCGTCTCAACCAGGAACGCGTGAAGGCCGAGTACAGCCTCGAGGCGATGATCGCCGCCTACAGGGCCTTGCTTGGTGCGAGGGGAGGCGCGGCAGGCAATGCGTCCCTTTGACATCGGGCGACCGCGCATCCTCACCTTCTCCACCCTCTATCCCGATGCGGCAAGGCCGCAGTACAGCGTCTTCGTCGAGAACCGCCTGCGCCATCTGGTGGGATCGGGCGAGGTGACGGCGCGGGTCCTGGCACCGGTGCCCTACTTCCCGTTCCAGGCGCAGCGCTTCGGCGCCTACGGGACCCTTGCCAGGGTGCCGCGCCGCGAGGTCCGCTTCGGGATCGAGGTCGACCACCCGCGCTACCTCGCGATCCCCAAATGCGGCATGAGTCTCGCGCCTTACCTGCTTTATGCCGGCGCCCGACCTGCGCTCCGCCGGCTTCTGCAGGGTGGCGAGCGCATCGGCCTCATCGATGCCCACTATTTCTATCCCGACGGCGTTGCTGCCGTGATGCTGGGGCGGCGCTTCGGGCTGCCGGTCACCGTCACTGCGCGCGGCAGCGACATCAACCTCATTGCCCAGTTTGCCGTGCCGCGGCGGCTGATCCGCTGGGCGGCCGAGGCGGCGGACGGTGTCATCACGGTGAGCAGCGCCCTGGCGGACAAGCTGGCGGGCCTCGGCATCGAGCGCGGCCGGATCACGGTGCTGCGCAACGGCGTCGACCCCGCGGTTTTCCGGCCGGTGGAGGCTTCCGGAAGCGATTCCGAGGGGAGCGGAGGAGTGCCGCCGCCGCGCCCGCTGGCGGTCTCGGTCGGCAACCTGGTGCCGCTCAAGGGGCACGATCTGGTCATAGCCGCCCTTGCCGAGCTGCCTGGGCTGACGCTGTGGATCGTCGGCGGCGGTCCCGAGCGCGGGCGCCTGGAGCGGCTGGCGGGCGAGATGGGCGTCGCCGACCGCGTCCGCTTCCTCGGCGTCGTGCCGCACGAGCGCATGGCCTCGGTCTACAGCGCCGCCGATCTGCTGGTGCTGGCGTCCGAACGCGAGGGCTGGCCGAACGTGCTGCTGGAGGCGATGGCCTGTGGCGCCAGGGTCGTGACGACCCGGGTTTCGGACGTTGCCGAGGTGGTGAACGTGCCGGCCGCCGGCGCCTGGATCGCCGAGCGCAGCGCCGGCTGCCTGGCGCAGGCGATCCGGCAGGTTCTCGCGGTGCCGGTGCCGCGCGAGGCGACGCGGCGCCACGCGCTGCGCTTCACCTGGGAAGCTACCACCCGCGGCCAGATCGCCCTGTTCAGGAGCATCCTCGGACGGCGGATCCCGGAGGAGACAGGGAGGCCAGGGGCGGTGCGCAATATAGGAGTATAATCTGTGCGTCGCCGCGACAGGTGCTTTTTCCTTGTGCGGCGACAGTCGATGGTGCTGGCGTAGCTGTGGGAATCGCCCAGGCTGATCCAGGATAGCAGGGACGACCGGAGCAACTGGCGTGGCTGAGCTTTATCAACTTTTCTTCTACTATCTCAACGGCCTGTGGAAGCGCCGCTGGATCGTGCTCCTGGTGACCTGGCTGGTCGCCCTGCCGGGCTGGCTGGTGGTCGCCTCCATGCCCAGCATCTATCAATCCACCACCCGCATCTACGTGGACACCTTCAGTGTGCTGCAGCCGCTGCTGCGCGGCATCGCGATCCAGAGCGACCTGAACACCCAGGTCCAGCTCATGAAGCAGACACTGCTGAGCAGGCCGAACCTGATGGAGGTGGCGCGCAAGACCGATTACGACCTGGCGGCGAAGAGCGATACCCAGATGGAGGGGGTGCTCGCCCGGCTTGAAGGTCGCACGATCGTCTCTTCCGACCGCCAGAACATCTTTACGATCACCTACCAGGACACCGATCCGGAGCGCGCCTATGGGGTGGTCCAGGCGTTGCTGACGATCTTTGTCGAGGGCAACCTCGGCCGCAGCCGCCAGGACTTCGACACCGCAGAACAGTTCATCGACCGGCAGATCGAGGAGTACGAGGCGCGCCTCCTCGAAGCGGAGAATCGTCTCGCCCGCTTCAAGCAGGAGAACATCGACGTCGTGCTCGGCGAGGGCAGCTACCTGTCGCGTGCGACCGCCGCCAACAACCGCATGGAGCAGCTCGAGCAGGCCCTGGCGGTGGCCGAAGCACAACGTAACCACCTGGCCGGCGAGCTGGCCAACATCCCTGAGACGATTCCTGCCGACCTTTTCAATGCCGGTCCTCCTGACGACACCGAGCGCCGCATCGTCGAGATCGAGGCTTCGCTTCGCGAGCTTCTGTCGCAGTACACCGAGAAGCACCCAGATGTCGTCACCCTCCGACGACAGATGGCATCTTTGCTCGCCAAGCAGGAAGCGGCGCGCAAGGAGATCGCGGAGGTGAACGGCGGGGTGATGCCCGAGGAGGCCGCTTTCGGCGAGCCGAACCCGATCTATGCTCAGGTCAAGTTGCGCCAGATCGAGATCGACACCCAGATCGAGGAACTGCGCCGCCGCGCGGCAGCGGCGCGCACTGAGGCAGAGGCGCTGGCAGCCAAGGCGGAGGACGTGCCCAGGGTCGAGGCGGAGTTCCAGAGACTCAACCGCGACTATGGCATCATCAAGGCCCGGCACGACGAGTTGCTGTCCCGGCGCGAGTCGGCCCGGATGTCGCAAAGCCGGGAGGCGGTCGGGCAAGATGTGCGCTATCGCATGATCGAGCCGCCGGTGGTTGCCAACCGCCCTGTCGGCCCCGACCGCGCACTGTTCCTCAGCGCCGTTCTCGTCCTCTCGATCGTCGCCGGCCTCGGCGGCGGCATGATCCTGGTCCTGCTGGATACCAGCTTCTCGTCGCTGACGGAGCTTCGCGACTACACGGGGCTGCGCGTTCTAGGCGCCATCTCGGATGCGCGGTCGCGGGCGGGAAGACGCCTCGCCGAGGCCGCGATGCTGGTGGTCGGCTTCGCCGGACTGGCCGGCATCCTGGTCATGCTGCTGCTCATCGAGCGTCAGTACGGCCTCGATACCGTCCTCGCCGCCGACTTCACCCGGGGGTCTCTCGGCAACGGGGCAGACGCGGTAGCTCAGGCCTCCCGGGAAGTCCTTACCGCTTTGCGTGACAGCGCGCTGTCATAGGGAGATTTGCCCGCACCATGGACGATCGATCCGAAGACAAGCAGGCGGGCCTGCCGGCCGCGCGGAGTTCGCTGGTCGAGCGGGCCGCAGAGAAGCTGATGGGCGCAAAGGGCGGCCCGCCGGCAGATGCCTCGGCACCGGCTGCGCCGCCGTTTCCGGTCGCGGAACCGGCGGGCCCCGGCCTTGTGGAAGAAGGGCTGGAAGAGGCCCTGGCGGCGGGTGCGGCCGGTGCGCCGGAGGCCGCATCAGGGCCGGGCGGCGATCCTCCGCCCGTGGCAGTGTTGGGCGCCAGCGCCGCAATTTCGGGAAGGGCGCCGGTGCGGCATAGCCAACGCAGATCGCGCATCGTCAATATCGATACGACCGGGCTCGAGGCCCGCAATATCATCACGCCGGCGACCAAGAGGACGCGCACGGTCGAGGAGTTCCGCCTGATCAAGCGCATGGTGCTGAGCCAGCGCTGGGATATCAGGGACGCGCTCGGCAACACCATTCTGGTGACCAGCGCTCTGCCGGCGGAAGGCAAGACAACCACGGCCATCAATCTCGCGATGTCGATCGCCGCCGAGGAGGATCTGCGCGTTCTTCTGGTCGACGCCGACTTCGTCAAGCCGGATGCCCTGCGCCAGCTTGGCGTGAGCGCCAGCAAGGGGCTCATCGACGTGCTGCAGGATCCGCAGATGGACATCGCCGACGTTATGCTGAGGACCAATATCGAAAAGCTGTCACTGGTGCCGGCCGGCCAGCTCCATGACCGCTGCACCGAACTCCTCGCCAGCACGCGGATGAGCGAGTTGATCAGCGACCTCGCCGGCCGTTACCAGGACCGCATCCTGATCTTTGATTCGCCGCCGATTCTGGCGACGAGCGAGTCGGTGGTGCTTACATCCCTCATGGGACAGATCGTGTTCGTCGTGCAGGCCGACCGGACCAAGCGGGAATCGGTGGACAGCGCACTCGATCTGATCGGCGAGCGGCAGCACCTCGGCCTCGTGCTCAATCGCGCCAGGGGCGGCTTCGGCAATACGGAGTTCGGCTCCTACTATGGAGCGTACTATTACGGCTACGGGGAGCAGGAGAGTACCGACCGTGCGGCCGAGTGACCGGAAGGGACCGCGACGTGCAAAACTATCTTCTCTTCGGGCTCCTGGCGCTGGCCATCATCTCGCGAAGCCAGCCCTCGAACTGATCCGTGCGCGCATCCCAATCCTGGGCACGGGCGACCGCTTTTCTCGCCTCGGGTGACCCCGGCCCGCGACCGTCGAGCGCCCGGTCGAGTGCCTCGAGCCAAGCGTCCACGCCGTCGGCCGGCGCGATGAGGTGCGCCAGCGGGCGGATGTTCTCACCGTTCCAGCTGATGACCGGTTTGCCGGATGCGAGATACTCGTAGAGCTTCGTCGGAAACCCGACGAAAGACGTGCTGAGGGGCAGGCTGAGGACATCGCAGCCATTCAGATAGACGGGGATCTCGCTGCGGTCCTTCACGCCCAGGAAGTGCACGTTGCCGAGGCTGTTCAACTGCTCCCATTCGGCATTGACGTCGGGGCGCGCATCGAAGCTGTAGGTGGTGCCGATCCCGGTGGCGCCGATAAAGACCCATTGCAGCGCCGGCCGCCGTGCCGCGGCCGCCGCGATGAGGCGGAAATCCAGCTTCAGGTTCACCCGTCCGGTGTAGCCGATGCGCGGGTGCGGAATTGCCGCGAGGTCGGGCGGACAGGGTTGCCGCGCACCGGCCTCGACGGCGTCGAAATCGACCCCATGGGCAGGACGAGCGCGCCGCCCGGACCGATGCCCGGCAACTCTCGCGACATATTGTCGGCGGTGGTTATGATGAGGTCCGCCCGTTCGACCAGTTCCCTGTGATGCCGCTGGAGATGGGCCGGCCAGGCCTTGGCGTCCCAGGCGTCGTGGATGTGGAACACCACGTAGTCGGCGTCGAGCAGCCTCGCGTAGGGCCAGAAGCGCGGGTGCCAGAGGTGGACGAGGCGCCGCCGCGTGCGGTCTGCCGCGCCCTTCAGCAGGTGACGGGCGTGGCGCCCGGTGGCGAGGAAGTTCCACGCCCCTTCGTGGTTGCGCAGGGGCAGGCCCTTGCCCGGCCGATCGACCATGACGACGGCGCCGTCGCCGGCTTCCACCCTGTCGAAAGTGGGAAGCAAGCCGCCGCGCCGCCACTTCTCGCTGTGGCGCTCCCAGAGCGACTGCGGGCCGGTGCTGTAGACGACGGGCCAGCCGCGCCGGGCGAGGCGCGTGTAGAGGTGCTGACGCGCCATCCACCACGGCGTGTGCCACTCGTTCGAGGCGAAGGCAAAGATCTGCGGCAGGCGCGCCTGCATGTCAGGCACCCTTGCCTGCGGCGGGCGTGCCGGCCGGCAGCCGGCGGTGCCGCAGCGCCTCGCGGACGATGGTGATGACGTGGGCTTCGGCGCTGTCCTGGGGGCGGCCGCAGGTCCACCACAGCAGCAGGGTGGTGCCCACATACACCAGGACGCCGGTGCCGACCGAGCAGGCAAGCAGGACGGCGTCGACGATCGCGCCCTCACCCTGGACCGGCGGATTGAACCGCAATGCCAGAACGGCGGCGATCATCAGCAGGCAGGCGGTGAGTGCCCGCCAGGTCGCCCGCATGAACTCACCGAACGTAACTGACAGCAGCCTGCGCATGAAGTACAGGCTGCCCATCAACACAACGACTTGGCCGATCGCGTGGGCGACGGCCGCGCCGAGAAGCCCGTACTCGCTCAGTCCGACGTAGAGCGCCGGCAGGTAGACAAGAGCATGGCCGATCGAGGCATAGGCGCCCAGCTTGGGGCGGTTCAGGGCGAGATAGATCGGCCTCACATGACTCGCGAGCGAGAGCAGGCCACCGCTGATGACGAGGATCTCGATCACCGGAACGGCCTGGACCCACTTCGGCCCGAGCAGCAGCGGCACGAAGTACCGCGCCGTGAGGCCGATACCGATGGCGACCGGCAGCGCCACCAGCACCAGAATGCCGTAAGCGTCGAGGAACGCC
Organism: Kiloniellaceae bacterium; assembly: GCA_036570545.1. GTDB lineage: Bacteria > Pseudomonadota > Alphaproteobacteria > Kiloniellales > Kiloniellaceae > Pelagibius. Next base: position 43,003 of record DATCXZ010000054.1, on the reverse strand, counting down.
TTGCGCAGCAGGGCGATATCATGCGCGATCCTCGCGTAGCCGGGGAACAGAACCTGCTTGATCGGCGCGATGAGCTCCGCCGCCGCCATGTTGGAGATCTGGCTGGCAATTGCAAAGGTTCCCACGGACGAGGCATCGAGGAACTTTGCGATCAGCAGGGTGCCGCCCCGGCGATTGACTAAGGTCACAAGGCCGGTCACCAGGATCCATTTCGAGAAGTGCATGATCTCCCGCCCCGCGGCGAGCGACAGCCGGGGGCGGAAGCTGTGCATGACGTAGCTCATCGCCATCCGAATCGCCTTGCCGGCGAGCATGCCGACGATGAGAGCCCAGTAGTCGCGCCAGATGAGGGCGAAAGTGATGGTGCCGATCACGCCCGCCAGGCGCGGCACGAGCTGGAAGATGAACTCCTTGTCGAGGGTAAGATTCTTTCGGAAGGCGACGGTGCCGATGTTGTAGAAGCCCTCCAGCAGTGGTGCGAGGGCGAGGACGAGGACGACTGTTTCCAGGCGAGGGTCATCGAAGAACGCCGCCAGCGGCTCTGCCAGCAGTGCGATAATCGCGGCGGCGCACAGCCCGCGCAGCAGACCGAGGGTCCAGGCGGTATCATAGTGACTGCGCTGCGCTTTCTGGTTCTGGATCAGCGCCAGCTCAAGGCCGAACTCGCCGAACACGCTGACCGCTGCCACCAACGCCATGGCGATGGCCACCAGACCGAAATCCGCCGGCACCAGCAGGCGGGCGAGGATGATGGTGCTGACGAAACCGATGCAGCGGTCGACGAAGTGCAGGCCGACCATCCAGGCTGCACCCCGGGCAATGCGTCTGTTGAGACTGCCGCCCGACGTCGGAAGACCGTCAGAGTCCATCGCTCGACCCGTAACCGGCGCTCGACTCGTAACCGGCGCTCGACCCGTGGCCGGTCATGCGACGGTCTCGGCCAGCTCGCGCACCGAGTGTCGGTAGAGGCTCTGCACCACCCGCTCGGCGGTCCGGCCGTCCCACAGCGCCGGCCGATGCACCGGCTTCAGCTCGCCGTTCAAGGCGCGGTCGACCATCTCGCCCAGGGTCTCCGGCCGCACCAGGCGGTTGGTGCCTTGTGTCACCGTGATCGGCCGCTCCGTGTTGGGGCGCAGCGTCAGGCAGGGAATGTTCAGGTAGGTGGTCTCCTCCTGAATGCCGCCGGAATCGGTGATCGCGAGCCTGGCGTGGCAGACCAGGTTCATGAACTCGTTGTAGCGCAGCGGCTCGGAAAGGCGGATGCGCTCCTGGCGCTCCAGGGAGGTGGCCAGTCCGAACTCGCGCAGGCGGGCGCGGGTGCGCGGATGCACCGCGAAGACGAGGGGCAGGCGTCGCGATACCGAAGCTAGAACATCGACGATTCGCGTCAGGCTCGTCCGATCGTCGACGTTGGACGGGCGGTGCAGTGTGACGATGCCATAGTGGCCGGGCTCGACGTCGAACCGCCGGGTCATCTGTAGCGCTTCTATCTGCGGGCGCTGCAGCTCGAAGGCGTCGATCATAATGTTGCCGACGAATTCGATGCGTTCCGGCGGAACGCCTTCGGCGATGAGGTTATCATCGCCGTCCGGCGAGGGCGTCCACAGCAGGTCGGCCAGCCGGTCGGTCACGATGCGGTTGATCTCCTCCGGCATGCCGCGGTCGTTGCTGCGCAGGCCAGCCTCGAGGTGGGCCAGGGGAATGCACAGCTTGGCCGCCACCAGGGCGCAGGCCAGCGTCGAATTCACGTCGCCGACGACGACGGTCCAGTCCGGGCGCTGCTGCTGGCAGATCTTTTCGTAGGCGACCATGACGGCGGCGGTCTGCTCGGCATGCGAGCCGCTGCCGACGCCGAGATGATGGTCCGGCGCCGGCAGGCCGAGGTCGGCAAAGAAGCTGTCCGACATGTTGACGTCATAGTGCTGTCCGGTATGGATCAGTGCCGGCACGCACCAGTCCTGCCGCTTCAGCACGTGGTAGAGAGGCGCAACCTTCATGAAGTTGGGCCGGGCCGCGGCGACAAGGTGAATCTTCTGACGCGTCATCAGGCCCAGTCTCCCCGAATGTGCCTGCAATGGCTCATCAACAGCCAGCGCGGCCAGGAGGAACTAGGTTGCAGGATCTCCTTGAGGGGTCAAAGCTTTTCTTCGCTTTGCAACGGCGGTGCCGGCGTCACTCTCCGCCGGTCGGAAATTCGACGAGATAGTAGTCGAAATACTTCGCCGCGCCGACTGCCTGCCAGCGCGCCTGGCCCGCTATGGTGCGGTAGTAGACCGGCGCGAAGCCGACTTTCGAGGACTTGGAGAAGGAGCAGGCATCTTGGTCCGTGCGCGACCAGTTCGCATGCCAATGCCGGAAGTGATCCGGCTCCGACGGCGCAAAGGGCAGGCCGTCTTCCCACTGCAGCAACCGCGCCGAGCACCAGTACCGCAGGCCGATCCACACGCTGATGTGGCGGCGGTTGAGCTTGAAGGCCCGCAGCAGAAAGGCGTGAGTCTCCGCACTGTCGACGACGGCCAGGCGGCCCTGCACCCCCTTGTAGAACTTCTGGGCCGCCCTGATGCGCGCGGCTTCCCAGTTGCCCGGATGCACATTGTCGCCAAAGAGCTGGAAATAGCTCTGGGAGTGCGAATCGTAGATCGGTGTGCGCGGCAGCGGCAGATCGGCAGCCAGCGACGGCCTGCCGAACAGCATGCAGATGATAATCAATCCAATGCTGCAGCGGATCATAGTCAATACCGCATAGCACAGCCTGCCTTTCGCGGCAAACCGCCGTCTCGGGCCCTTGGAATCCTTGCGGCATTGCGTGGGACCTGCGTCCCATGTTGCGCTGACGGACGGAAGGGGTTCACTGTCAGGGGCTATGGCTTGGCCCGTCGAATTATGAAACTCGCGCTGGATTATCTAAGTGGATTTGGGCGCTCTATGAGACGCTCGATGCCGCGTCCGCCCGCTACTCCGCCACCGGGTCTCGGTCGGCTGGATCTGCTGCGGGCGGCCCTGCGCGCAAGCGCCGCCACCTCCGATGCGGCGCTGGCCGTGCAGTTCTTTCGCGCGCGCCCTGCGGGGGCGGGCTTCCTGACGGCTGATGAGGCGCAGGCGGCGGTTGCGGATTATGACGACAACAGGCCGGGATGGCGCCGGGCTCTGCTCGAGGAGGCCGCGTGCGTTTGCACGCAGGGGCTCCCGGTCTATGCGGGGATGGCGCCGCCGCTTGGCGACCTCGACTGGTCGGTCCTGCCGATGGACGTCCACGATGACCGGCTCTATCGTCTGCGCCCTCACCGTTTCGGCTTCCTGCCGCGCCTGGCGATGGCGTCCTGCCTCGGTGCCGAGTGCCTGCCGGCGCTGCAGCGGGCGCTCGCGCGCTGGATCCGCCAGGTCGAGACGGCAGGTCTCGCCGAAGATGCCTATTTCTCGAACCTGGTCATGATCCATCGGCAGGTCGCGATCGCCTGGGCGATGCCCTTCCTTGTCGCCAAGGCGGAGCAGGGCGACAGGACGGCGGCCGAAGTCTGCCTTCAACTCTTTCGCATCGTCGCGGCCGACTGTCGCTACCTGCTGCCGCGGCTCGGCCGGTCCGTCGGCAACAATCACCTGCTCGCCGACCGCTTCGCCGCCTGGTTCCTCGCCGCCTGCTATCCTGAGCTGGTCCCGGAGGCGGGCGACCTCGCGGCGGCGGAGCGGGCGTGGCTTGCGGAGTTCGCCCGGCAGTTCCAGGCCGACGGCACGAACTTCGAGCAGTCCCTGCATTATCATGAACTGGGCTGCGAGCTGGCTCTCGCCTACGTCGTTATAGCACTGCGGCGCGGCGAGTCCCCGGACGCCGAGGCGCTGACGCGGATCGGCTGCGCCCTGCGGTTTCAGGCGACCCTGGCGACGCGGAACGGCTCCGGCTTTGCGCTGGGTGACAGCACCGACGATCCCCTGCTGCCGCTCGACGCCGGCGGCGCGGGCGGCTGGCGGATCCTCTATAGCGCGCTGTTCGAACCTGCGTTCCCAGAGACGGCGGCGACGGCAGCCGGCGCGGAACGGGCGTATTGGCTACTGGCTGCGCTGCGCTCGATAAGCCTTCCACTGCGGCTGCCGCGCGCGCTGGAGCCGGTCGGGAATGTCGCCGCCTTTCCCCTCGGCGGCTACGTCGCCTTCCGCGACGACGACAGGGACGACTGCCTCCTGTTCCGCGGCGGCCCGGCACCGGGCTCCGCGGTGCATCCGGGCCACACCATGTCCGATCTGCTGTCGGTCTATTGGACCGCGCAGGGGCGGCGCGTGCTGGAGCCTGCCGGCACCTACTCCTATGCGGCCATCGCGCCGCCGCCGCGCGGTGGCCCGGACAGCCCGCGGCGCTATTTCCGCAGCCCCGCCGCCCACAACGGCCCGGTGTTGCGCGGGCACGACCCTCTCGGCGTGGCGCTGGGACGCTTTCGCGGCAGCGAGGCCGGTGCGCGCGTGACCACCCGCTGGCGCAGCTTCGAGGGAACGGCCATCTGGGCCGAAGGCCGGTTGGAGGAGGCCGGCGGCCTGAATGGCTGGCGGCGCGGGGTGCTGCGGGTCGCGGGATGGCCGACGCTCGTCTACGATCGCCCGCCCGGCTTGCCGTGCGACGCGGAGGTGGCGTGCCATTGGCAGCTCGCGCCGGAAGCTGTGGTGGCGCGGCGCGCGGCGCGGCAGGTGACGGCAGATCTCGGCGGGGTCTCGGCCTATCTCTGTGCTTCCGAGGGCGTCGCCGCGATGGACTGTGCCTCAGGCTCGCCGTCTCCCGGCGCAGGCTGGCTCTCCCGCCGCTACGGAGAACTGGAGGCGGCGCCGCAGATCATCTGCCGGCTGCAGCCCGAAGCGCGCGCCCTGGCCTTCGCCATCGGTCTCGCCGAGGATGATAATCTTCCGAAGGTGGCGGCAGAGGCGGTAGCCGAAGGCACCGCCGTGGTGGTCCGCCACCAAGGCATCGACATCGTCGCCGTCTTCGGTGGCTTTTCCGGTGCCCTGCCGTCCCGTGTGCTGGATCTGGAGTTCGACGGCGACGCCCTGTGGCTCGAGTTCTCCGGCGACCATTGCCGCCGGATCGGCGCTCTCGGGCTGCGGAGCCTGGCCTGCGTGAACCTCGACGTCGCCCTCTCGGCAGCGGAGCCGCTGCGGCCGGCGGCCGGCTGGCGGCAGGTGGCGGGCTATGCCGACGAGGACGGCCTCTGCGGGCTTTGGGAACCGCCCGGGCAGGGACAGCGCCCGACATGACCGCTGCAGCTTTCCCCGGTCGATCCGCCGACACTCCGCCGCCGCCGCAGCCGGCGCCAGGGCGTGTGGCGCCCGGCGTCGCAGCGACGGCGACGCCCACCTTCCTCTTCGGGATGGAGCGTAGCGGCACGACCCTGCTGTCGATGATCATCGGTGCCCATCCGCTGGTGGCCGTGCCGCTGGCGACCACCGGCATGTGGACCGACTTCGCCCGGCGCCTGCCTCGGGACTTCAACGGCCTCGCCACCGGAGACGATGTCGTCCGCCTGGTCGATGCCATCCTCGCGCACGAGCGCATCCGGTTGTGGGATGCCGCGCTCGACCGTATGGAGCTGCTGGCCGGCCTGCCGGTCGGCGACTACGGCGCAGTGGTCGCGCGCTTCCATGCGGCCTATGCCGAGGCCAAGGGCAAGCCGTGCTGGGCCAACGTCGACATCGCAACGCTCGACCACATGGACCTGGTGAATAGCTGGTTCCCGCAGGCCCGCTTTCTCCACATCATTCGCGACGGCCGCGATGTGGCGCTGTCGCATCAGACCATGCCCTACGGCGCGGGGAACATCGCGGAATGCGCCCGCGCCTGGGTCAACCGCACGACCACCAACGCCAAGATGGGGCGGATCCTTGGCGCTGCGCGCTACATGACCGTGCGCTTCGAGGACCTCGTCCTCGGTACCGGCGCGACGCTGGAGCGGCTCTGCGCCTTCCTCAGCCTGCCTTACGACGACCGCATGCTGTGCTACGGGGAGATGGTGGAAGAGAAGATACCGGACAACCGGCGCTGGCTGTGGCCGGCGATCTCGCGCCCGCCGCAGGAGTCCAAAGTCGGCCAGTGGCGCCGGCGCATGACCGGCAGCCAGCGCATCGTGTTCGAGGGGATCGCGGGCCAGACGCTGAAGGACTGGGGCTACGAGGCTTACGACAGGGTTCCGAAGACCGCATCGGCCTATGCTCTCGATCTGTGGTATCACCTCGATCAAGGGGGGCGGTCCCGCCGACTTCGCAGGCGCCTGGGATTGCGGCAGCGCTCCCTGCTCGAGCGGCAGGCCGGCCGCTCGCGGGAGGGGAGCTCGTGAGCCATCGCCTGCTCGAACGCCAGAGGAAGAGCTTCGACAGCCTAGTCGACAGCGGCGTTTACGATGTCGGCTTCGATCATGCCCCGGGGGCGAAGCGCTTCGTGGCCGAGGTGCTCGGCGGCGTTCTCCCCCGGCTGCGTCGCAAGCCGCGGCCGGCAGTGCTCGACTGCGGCTGCGGAACGGGGGCCTGGCTTGCCTTCCTGCAGGCGCAGTTGGTCACGCACGGGCTGACAGATGCTCGACTCTGTGGCTTCGATCTCTCGCCCCGCATGGTCGAGGTGGCACGAGAGAAACTGCGTGACCGCGCTGCACCGGCGGACCTCAGGCCGGGCAATCTGCTCGAGCGCAAGAGCTACAGCTTCGAAGGCCTCAGCGGTGGCTTCGACCTCGTCTTCACCTACGATGTCGTGCAGCAGCTTCCGCGTGCCGCGCAGGCGGCGACCTGCCGGCGGATGGTGGCAGCGCTGGCGCCCGGCGGCGTCGCCGTGATCTTCGATAACGAGGCCGACAGCCGCTTCGGCCGCCGCATGGCCCTGCGCAAGCTCGTGACTCGTTATAGCGGGCTGCCGCTGGTGCCGCGCTACTACTGCAACGCAGCCTATCCGCCGCTGGCGCGCATCCAAAAGCAGATCGCCGAGTCGGCGATGATGGTGAGCGAGATCGTCATCCGGCCCGATGGCGTCAAGAGGGCGCTGGTTGTGCAATGCCTGCGCGATGCCGGACCGGCGCCGGCGCGTGATGCGGCGGAGCAAGGCGCTCCATGAGCGAGCAGACAGCGAAGCCGCCGGTTTTCCTGCTCGGCTCGCAGCGGTCGGGCACGACCATGTTGCGGCTGATGCTGAACAACCACCCCAGTCTTTCGATCCCGCACGAGAGCGCCTTCATCACGATCTGCTTCCGGAGGCTGTCGCAGTACGGCGATCTCGGCCAGAAGGACAACGCCCGCAAGCTGCTTGCCGACGTCATGCGGCACCCGCTTGTCCAGCGCGGCAAGCTGGTCGCCGATCCCGACGCGATTCTTGCCCGACCGATCCGCGACTATCGGGACTTCGTGGATGCCATCTTCCGCTGCTACGCGGATGCGCAGGGCAAGCCGCGCTGGGGCGACAAGACCCCCTTCTACACGCCCGACATCGACATTATCCGTCGCGTCTTTCCAGACGCAAAGATCGTCCACCTGGTGCGAGACGGCCGCGATGTCGTCCTGTCGCAGAGGTCGATCGAGTGGATGTCTGGGAACCTGCCGAAGCTGGTGTTGGATTGGCAGTGGAAGACCACCATCGCCCACAAAGTGGGCGCGGTGCTCGGCGACGATTTCCTCGAAGTGCGCTACGAAGATCTTGTCTGCCGTCCTGAGGCGATTCTGCGCCAGATCTGCGCCTTCATCGACGAGCCCTACGATTCCGGCATGCTGGACTATTCGGAGGACGCAAAGGACGTGGTGCCGACAGAAAGCCTGAAGTGGCACCGCAACTCGGTCCGGCCGCCGGACCCGGCGCAGCTGGGGAAGTGGCGCACGAAACTCTCCAAGGCCGAGCGCATCCTCTTCGAGCAACTGGCGGGAGAGACGCTGGAACTCTTCGGCTATGAACGGGAGAACCTGATGCCAAACCTGTCGAGCCGCGCCCTCAAGGTCTACTACACTCTGCTTCGGCGGAACTGACTGGGTCGTCGTAGGGAATTGTCCATGTCGGTGTTGAGGGCCCTGAAGAACGCCGTTGCTGCCCGCCGCCTGCCGAGGGCGGCCGTCGAGGAGCGCGCGCGCGACCGCCAAGGGCTGCCGCAGCGCGATCCCGGGCCTGCAGCGGTAGTCGATGCCTGCCTGCAGTGGCTCGCCCGCGCGCAGGACTGCTCGGCCAGCGGCGACGGCGGCGTCGCGCGCGACTTCAGTCTGCTGCGCGGCTGGGCTACTTCCTATCCGGAGACCACCGGCTACATCGTCCCGACCTTCATTGCGGCAGCGGCCGACCATCCTGAGCGCGACCTCCTCGCGCGGACGCGCCGGATGCTGGACTGGCTCGCGGCGATCCAGTTCAGCGATGGTGGCATTCAGGGCGGCAAGATCGATGCCACCGTGAAAGTGCCGGTCACCTTCAACACCGGACAGGTTCTGCTCGGCTTCTGCGCCGGCGCGCGGGCGTTCGGCGACTACCACGAGAACCTGCACGCGGCAGCGCGTTTTCTGCGCGATTCGCTGGATGCCGATGGCTGCTGGCGGCGTCACCCGACGCCCTTTGCCGTGGCCGGCGAGAAGGCCTACGAGACCCATGTGTCCTGGGGCCTCTTCGAGGCGGAACGCCTGGCGCCGGGCGAGGGCTACGGCGAGGCGGGGTTGCGCCAGGTCGACTGGGCGCTCGGCAGGCAGCGGGCGAACGGCTGGGTCGCCGACTGCTGCCTCAGCGACGCCTCCCGGCCGCTGACGCACACCCTCGGCTATTTCCTGCGTGGCGTGGTGGAGGCGCACCGCCTGTCCGGCGCGCCGCGCCTTCTGGCGGCAGCCAAGCGAACCGCCGATGGCTTGCTCGCCGTCCAGCGCGCCGACGGTTCGCTGCCCGGGCGCCTCTCCGCCGACTGGACGCCGGCCGTTGGCTGGGTCTGCCTGACCGGTCTCTCGCAGATCGCCGAGAGCTGGTTCTATCTCTTCGAGGTGACCGGCGAGAGGAGCTACCTGGAGGCCGGCCGCAAGGCCAATGCTTACGTCCGCTGCACGATCCATATCGGCGGGGCGCCCGATACGAGCGGTGGGGTCAAGGGCGCCTTTCCCGTCGACGGCGACTACGGCGCCTTCGAGTACCTGAACTGGGCGGCAAAGTTCACCATCGATGCCAACAGGAAGGAACTCGCATTGGCCGGTGGAGGCCGATCAGGGGCCGGCGGCGCGCGTGGGGACGGGGGCGCCCGGCAAGGCCGGTGAGCGGCGCCTGGCGCCAGAGGGGTGAGGGATAGAGCCCTCCTCGGTGAGCACCGTGATGACAGCTTGGTGCGCCAGGAACACGATCGCGATGAGATGGAAGTAGAGATCGAAGAACGCGAGATTCTGGAAGGCGCCGGCAACGGCAAAGCCGATCAGGGAAACCTGGCACATGCGCGCCAGGTCGCCGGCCCAGTGCAGATCGGGGCGCTGTGCGGTCAGAGTGATGGTGCGGCTGCCCATGCGCCACACCGCGAACAGTAGAGCGAGGTAGATGGCCAGCCCGACGTAGCCCAGTTCGCCGAGGATCTCGAAGTAGACGCTGTGATAGTTGCGCCCGCGCCCCGTTCGTGCGTCGGGGACGTATTTCAGATAGATGGCGTCGTTATAGGAGACCCGAAAGCCGCCGCCCACGATCGGCCTGTCCTTGGTGAGCTTCAGCGCGAAACCCCAGACCTCGAGCCGCGAAAGGGCGGAGCCGTCCTCCTGATAGGTTTCGATCGTCTGCATGCGATCGATCCAGCTCTGCGGTACGAAGAAGGCGCCGACCGCCAGGAAGGCGACCACGAGCAGCGACAGCAGCAAGCGCTGGCGCGATTTCCAGATCAGGAATGCGGCTATCGTGCAGCCACCGAGGAAGGCGCCGCGCGACTGGCTTCCGATGATGGAGAAGCCAATGAGGATCATCAGCCCGTAGAGGCCCAAGCGAATCAGCTTGGATTCAGTCTGGATCTGCAAGTAGCGCACCAGCGGCAGCACCATCACCAGGGCCATCGCGAGTGCGTTGTTGTCGGCGATGAAGCTTCCGGGAGGCCCCCAGACATGGGAGGTGCCGCCGCCGACAATGGTGAAAAGCCCACCCTTCGCGCCGAAGTATCCCAGCGAGACCACAATAATCCAGATCAACGCCTGCAGGCGCTCTCGCTTGTACATCAGCGCCATGGTGACGAAGGTCATCAGAAGGATCTTGACCGACTGCGTCCACTTCTCGAACGCAAGGTCGGGAACCATGGCGAAGAGGTTGGCGAAGGACATCCAGACGACGAAGGCGAGCATCAGGGCGCTGACGGCGTTGATCGGCAGCTTCTTGGGCTCCTTGGATAGAACCCAGGCCGCCAGCGTCGACAGGCCAATCATCATCGCGACGGGAAATTCGTACGCGAAGCCCCAGCTCAGCCGGTGCGGGTTCATGTAGGAGATCCAGCACCAGGCGAGAATGCCGACGTGCGGTCGCAGGAAGGTCAGCGGGACCACCGAGAAGGCCAGCAGGAGGATGAGGACGTCACGCATCGGCGATCTTCCACGAGCGGTTTTCGGCGGCAGCGGCGCTGTCTGCCTTGGCCGCAGGATTTCCCGATGGAAAGCGTAGCAACGCCCCTGCCGGTTGACCAAGCGACGCGCTTCAGCCGAAGGTTCTGAAGTCGGGCCCCCGCGCCTGCTCGGGCGGGCTGGGCTGCTATGATAATTTATCATTGCGGCGCGGTCACGAAGGGCAGGAGCACATGGGGGCGCTTCAAGCGCGTTGTCGTGCCGATGATCCTGGTGCTTTTCCTGCTCGCTCTCTGGCTCGACCTGGGCCGGACCGCCTGAGCGCGAGCGTCGATCCGCTATCGATCTGCAGCGCGCAGCCAGCCGCGGATCACTTGGCCCACCCGGCGCCAGTACAGGGTTCGATCGCCGGGAAAGGCATAATCCGACTTGATGGTCGGATTGAGCAGCCGCGCCAGGAAGGCGGCGGTCTCCCGCAGCCGCGCCTTCATTGCAAAGCGCGGCGAGCGCCAGATTTCCAGCATGCGACTCAGTTCTCCCGGCCAGAGGTCGCCGCAGGTCACGGTCCGGTATATCGGCGGGGAGGTCCGCGGCTGTCCCTCGAACCACGCCATCTGCAGGCGCGGGAAATCAACGCCGGCCAGAAGATCGAGGTGCAGCGACTGCCAGTTGCGCGGATTGAGCTCGATGAAGTCGAAGCCGCCGTCACCGTCCCGCACGCGGTATTCGAGCATGGCTGCGCCCTGCCATCCCAGGTGGCGCAGGCGTCGCACGGCGTCCTCCACCAGGCCTGGATTGTGCCAGGTTCGCCTGAGGCTCATGGTGCCGCGGCGCGTCGGCTCGAGGTGACAGTCGACAAAGCAGTTGCTGGCAAGAACCTCGCCGCGCGCGCCCATCAGCAGGGAGACGCCGGCCTGGCGCCCGGTCACCGCGCCCTGCAGCAGAACCTTACGGTAACGGCCGAGCGCCTCGCGCACGGCCGGGGCGGCCTCTGCGGATCGCAGCGGACCGCAGAGAAGATCGTCGCCGCCGGGCGGCCCGTGGCGGGCGTCGGCCTTCAGATAGAGGGTTGCTCCCAGGCAGGCCGCATCCGCTGTGGAGAGTGATGGCGTGTCGCGGTCGAGCACCCGCGCCGGTGGATGATGATCGAGCAGCCTCAGATCCTGCGGCGCGCTTGCGAAGGCTTCGAAGACCTCCGACTTGCTGAGGGCGCGGTAGACGATGCGGCGATCCTGCACCAGCGGCAGGAGGTGGCGGAACTCGTCGAAGCACGGCTCGACCGCAAGCAGGAAGGCGCCGCCCGGCACCACCGCGGCGATGCCGTGGTCGGCGACATAGCCGCGCGCCCACGCCGCATAGGCCGGATCGTCGTAGGCCGGACAGCGGGCGCGTGTCGTGCAATAGCGGGAGGCAAAGCCGATGGCGTCGGGTCGCGGCGAGGCGGCATGGACGCGGTAGCCGGCCCGGCCCAGGGAGCGGATCGCCGCCAGCATCCCGAGCGCATGGGCTTCGGGCACGAGCACCGAGCGCAGCTTGGCTTCGGACGACTTGCGCGAGAGTTCCGCTTTCGGGAAACCTTCAGGAGGCCGGAAATCCTTTGGTGGCAGGCGCTGCACCGTCGATACTCCTAGCCTGTAAGATCCGCTCGACAGGGATGATGCGCTTTAGTGGCTGAAGCTGGGAGAGATCGGGTCATGGGCGGTTGCGACCTGGAAAGCCTGCCATCCCCGTCGGCCGGGGATAGGCGATGAAGCGGACTGTGCTGCTCGTCATCCTCCGGGTCGCCAAGCTGACTGGCCTCTTTGCGCTGGCGCGCCTGCTGACGGCTGGCGACCTCCGCATCCTGTGCTACCACGGCGCGGCGTTGCGCGACGAGCATCACTTTAGGCCGGGCCTCTTCATGGGCAAGGAAACCTTTGCTGCGCGCATGGCCCTGCTCGCGCGGCAAGGCTATCCGGTCATCGCGCTGGACATCGCCGTCGCTGCGCTGCCGACCGGCCAGTGGCCCAGAGGTGCCACCATCGTGACCATCGACGACGGCTGGTTCGGCACCTACCGGCAGATGGCGCCGGTGCTGCGCGCGCACGGCTTCCCGGCACTCCTCTACATCGCCAGCTACTATCTCGACAAGCAAACCCAGGTGTTCAACGTGGCCGCCAGCTATGTGCTGTGGCGGGCTGGCGGCCGGCTGCTTGACCTTGCCGAGGTCGCTGACGGGATCAGCGGGCGCTACGACCTGGCTGACGAGACGCAGCGGGCGACGGCGTGGCATCGCCTTGATGAACACGCCGAAACCTTGGAGAGCGCCGAGGCGCGCCAGGCGCTGTTTCGCCGTCTCTGCGCGGCCCTCGACATCGATGCCACGACGATAGAAGCGGAGCGCCTCTGCGCCTTCATGACTCTGGAGGAGGCACGCGAGCTGCAGGCATCCGGCATCGAGATCGGGCTGCACAGCCATCGCCATCGCTTTCCGGCCGAGAGCTACGCGGCCGCGCAGGCGGAGATCGAGGACAACCGGCGCGCCCTCGCGCTGGTGGGCAACGCGCCGCTGCGCCATTTCTGCTACCCCAGCGGGGAGTACGAGCAGCACCAGCTCCCTTGGCTGGCGCCGCTCGGCATCGCCAGCGCGACCACGACGAAGCGCGGGTTCACGCGGGCAGGCGACTCGCCCTATGAACTGCGCCGCTTCCTCGACAGCGAGCAGGTCTCGTCGCTGGAGTTCGAGGCCGAGATGAGCGGGTTCTTCGAGCTCATCCGCCGCTGCGGCTACGCCATCTGACGACGGCCCACGATCACGCTGGCTTGCCGTCCACGACATTGCGGAGGAAGGCGGCGAGGCGGGCCGCCTGCTCCTCGTGTGTGAAGCCTGCGCAGACCTCGGCGGACAAATCCGGAAGGCAGCCTTCCCGCTCCTTAACCTCGAGCCAGGCGCGCAGTTGCCGGGCGATTGCCTCGGGATCGGTGGTGGCGGCACCGGCGCTGCGCTGCTTCACGATGGTCGCCGGCACGCCCTGGTCCCAGCCGAGGACGAGGATCGGGCGCCGCGCGCCGAGGTACTCCAGGAATTTTCCCGGCACGTTGCCCTGCTCCAGCGGGCTGTCCATCTGCATGAGCAGCAGGACGTCGGACAGACGCTGCTGGCGGAGCGCTTCCGTGTGCTCGACGCGCGGGTGCACCTCGATGCTGTCCTCTACCTCGAAATCCCTGGCGATCGCCGGGACGTAGTCGGTGGCAAGGCCGTAGAACACCACGCGCACTCGACGCTTGAGGTCGGGATAGCGGCTGATGGCGTCGAACAGCGGACTGGGATCGCGGCGCCCGCGATAGATGCCGCCAGTATGAATGATACGCAGCACGTCGCGCTCCGGCCAGCCGCCCTGCGCGATGCAGTCGCCGGCCTGGTCGGCGGGATCATAGCCGTTGTAGATGACGGCGACCGGCTTGCCATAGCGGGCGCGATAGGTCTCGGCCCAGGGCTCCGACACCGTGGTCAGCCCGGCCGCATGGCGGACGATCCTGGCCTCGGTCCAATGCTCGAGCCGCCGGCGCCACCAGGGTGGCGGATAGTAGGGGTCGTCGGACCAGCGGTCGCGAAATTCGACGATCAGGGGAATGCGGGCGCGCTTGGCAAGAAGGTAGCCGATGAGCAGGGCAGTGAAAGGCGGCGCGGTGGCGAAGATCGCATCCGGTCGCCACTCCTCGAAGAGGTGGAGCGCGCGCTGCCGCGCCGCGGGCAGCCAGCCGACGCGCTTGTCGGGAAAATTGAACAGCAGCTCATAGGTCTTGGAGAGGAAGCTTCCATGGTAGGCGGTCCCGCGCGGCCGCTCCCGCGGATTCACTGCTGCCGAACCGGCGCGCGCGCCGGTCCCGCTGCGCCCGAGCAGGCGACGGATGGCCCGCTTGGCGCGCGAAGGATATGCGTTGATGTCCGTCCAGTGCGTCCCATAGACCCGTTCCTGCGGGATCTCGACCGGCAGGGTCGCGGCGTAGGGAACGCCGTCGGCGGTCAGCACGCGGACGTCATGGCCGAACCGGGTGAGGAACTTCGCCAGCTTGCCCAACCGGACGGCCGCAATGGTGTTGGAAGGTGGAAAGTACCAGGCAATGAACAGGATCTTCACGAAGGCCTCCGGCGTGCCGACAACGTTTCCATCTCTGCTCAGAGCCTGCGCTTGCGCTGCCCGCCCTGACCGGCGAGGGAGCTTCCGAACTCGGTTTCCCAGAGGCTGCGGCCGGTCATCTGCACCCGGTTGTAGTACCAGGAGCCGTTGACCTCCAGGATGATCGGTCCTTCGATGCCGAACGCGATATCCCATCCGAGGCTGCGCGCGAAGGGCAGGAAGCGATGCGCCTTCACAGCGCTCGCCTTCACGAGATCCCAGTAGGGAAGCGCGAGGCCTTCGATACGACAGCCGCTGTCCGGGTGCGCCACGGTCGTCCGGATGCTGAAGCGCGACGTCGCGGCTCGGCAGACTCCGGTTTCCAGGTCGATCTCCGCGGCGAGGCCGCCAAGGGTGGTGTTGTCGATCTCCGCGGATCCGACGCCGATCCGCAGCGCAGCGGACAGGATCGCGATATCGCCGCTGTCGCCCCGCAGGGTGATGACGCGGGCCGTGTTCACTGACGATTGATGCAGATCGGCGAGAACGCCGTGCTGCTTGACCTTCTCCTGCAACAGCCAGGGTGTCTTTCTGGTCAGGAAAAAATCATGGAGCTGCCGATAGCTGCAGGCGGTGCCGTCGGGCGCGACCACGACCTGGCGGGCGGGGTCGATACCGTCGAACACCCGGACATTGTCCCCGCGATCGCCCGCCAGGGGCTTTACCACGATGGCGCCGCCGACGGAGTCGAGGAGGCCGGAGAGACTCGGCAGGTCGCGCAGAGGCTTCTCGCTCTCGTCGAAGCCGTACTCCCTATGAAAAACGCCATAGCAGTGCGGCGTGGGAATGCCAAGCGATTCGCAATACTTTGCAAAGATCCACTTGTTGAACTCGATGATGCCGCAGGCGGGCTCGTTCAGCCTGCTGCGGATCCTGTTGTACTCCCCGTTGGTCATGAATTTCTTGGCGCGAGCGACATCCTTGTACAGCTCGAGCTGGTAGTAGTCCGCTGCCCGGTAGCCTTTCAGGCCGAGAACGCCGATTTCCAGGAGTTGCCGGAACTGGCTCTTGCCGATGTCAGCCTTCACCTCCGCCCCCGCGGTCCTAAGCAGCCGGAAGGCTTCGCGCCGCCTGTAAAGCCGATCAGTCCACATGTCTCCAACCCTACAAGTGCCGGATGCGATCGTCCGCAGCGGTGGCATCCGCTGGCCAAAGCCGGCAATGGCGCGCGATTCCACTAGTTAGGCCGTAAGGCTTCTGGAATTCAATCCTCATGCGGGTGCTGGCCCCATGCGGGTGCTGGCCGACGAGGCCCCGGTGGTCAACGACGAAGGCCTGCTTGCCACGCCGCTGGGGAATGCCCCTATCACCATGGCTTCCTGGACCGGCTCGGAGTCGGCATCGGGCTGAAGCGCGCCTGCGAGCGCGCGGTTCTAGGCCTGCGATGAGGAGCGAAGGCGTGGCTCCGCAAGGGCGCTACGGATCACCTCGATCTGCGCGATCTCTCCCGCTGTGATGCGGATCTCCTGGCTTTCCGCCAGGCGGAGGTTCAGCTTCTTCCGTTCGCGCAGCCGGGTCGAGGTGCGGGCGGCGTACCAGTCCGCGAAAGCCTCGAGGGCGCCATCGGCATCGCGGCACAGATCCTCGTAGTCGAGCTCGAAGAAGCGCTCCCTTCCGATCGCGGCCTTGTCCTCCTCGAGGTCCCGTTCCAGCAGGGCGACCTGCTCGGCGGCGAACTGGAGCTGGCTCTTGCCGCGCTCCGGCACGTAGCGCCGTGGCTTGGCGGAGAACCAGTCGTCTGGGTCGGTCAGCAGCTTCCGCCGTGCCAGCAGGACGGACTGCGTCGTCAGCAGACCGTTGCGCCGCAGGTGCAGAAACACCGCTTCAGGCAAGATGTCGTGCAGGGCCTGCGCGCGTGTGGCGTTCCGTTGCCACTTGTTGATGAAGGGCGCGCCGCCTGCTTTTTCCAACAGGCCGATGGTCCGCCGCAGCGCGTCGCGCGCGCGCGCCGACAGCTCGCCGGGAGGGACGAAGTCCCGGTCGGTGGGAAACCATCGGTTCCAGGCGCGATAGCCCTGGTTCGGCCCGTTCCAGCCTGGCGTCTCGCCAAAGCTGTTGTCGAGGGAGGCGCCCCCGGCGCAAGCGCCGAAAGGGGCGCCGAGCAGGGTCAGGAGCGCCGGGCTCGCCGGGCAGGCCATCGCGAAGTTGGAGAAGTAGCTGAGACGATATTTTTGGACGGCGAGCAGGTAGAGCAGCGTCGACCCGGAACGCGGCGGCGAGACGATGAAGATGGGGGCGTAGGGGAGCGGGTCGCCCAGGCGCAACGCCAGCCGCTCGACGGGAGCCAGGCCGGCGCGGACGGCATCCCGCAACGCGCTGCGCACGGCGTGCAGTGCCGCCATAGACTAGCCCGAGGCCCGCCCGCTACGGCGCAAGGAAGCCTCTGCGGCATGCTCACCGAAGTTACAGGGGACGCAGTTGCAAGCCACCGTGGTATCTGGTCTCCTCTGGAGGAACGGCCAGCTTGGCATGGTATGATCCTGAATGTCGACACTGACAGGCGCGGGGCGGCGCTGCCGCCCATAGCGGAGCCGAGGCGCGCGATCGCACTCTCTGTGGCGCTGCTTGCCGCGGCGCTATCGGTGCTGAGCCTGATCGGGGCAACGCGGGCGCAGGCGGAGGGTCCGCGCGAATTCCTTGGGCTGCCGCCGGCACCGAGCTATATCCCGGGCACCAGGATCACGCCGGCCGGCGACGCCGGCGGCGGGGCCGTCCCTGCTGCAGCACAGCCGGTTCGGGCCGATAGTTTTCATAATTCGCAGGCTCTATCAAACGAACGGCCGACGGCGCCTGCCGCCGCTCCGTCGCAGTCCGTGCGCACCCAGAACGCGGTGTGGAAGCGTCTCGCGGCGCTGCTCCCGCAGCCGGGCGAGTTCGCCGTCCTGCCAGGGAGCGCCCTGCGGCCGCACCTGGTGCGCGAGGGCGAGTTTGACTTTTGCCGCGAGATCAAGTGCCACCGTGCGCCGAACGTGATCGGCGCCTGGAATGGAGGCGCTTTCGACCACGCGCGAGGCGAATTCCGTGTGCATGGCGGCGGCCATGCCGACTACGGCGGCAACGAGGTCTACGCCTTCGATTTCGAGACGCTGACCTGGACGCGCGAGACCGATCCCCAGCCGCTGACGGGGCCCTATCTGGACGACAGCGACGGCGACGGCGAGAAGGATGCCTGTCCGGCCCCCGCCGTGGGGCCGCCGGCAACCCACACCTACCAGGGCTTCCTCTACGTGCCGAAGATCGATCGCTACTGGCTGTTCGGCACCGTCGAGTACTGCAGCGCCGGCATGGGTGGCTCCTCGGCCTGGGAGTACGACGCCCACAGCAGAACTTGGCAGCCCATGCCGGCGCTCGATGGCTACGCGCGCTTCACGCGCGCCGTGGTCGACCGGCGCAGCGGCAACGTGATCCTCCACGTCGGGCGAGAGCAGGGCTGGCACGAGATCGATCCGCAGACCCGCTCCGTGGTCCGCTCCTTTGACCGCGATCCCTATGGCAGGTTCATCGACGGCCCTGCCGTCTTCGATCAGCGAGCGGGCATCCTCTACACGATCATCGGGGGAGGCGCCAAGGACCGCCTGGTCGCCTACACCTGGCCGCTTCCGGGCCAGACCGAGGGCTTCGACGCGCGGCTCGTCGCCGAGTGGCCGAAGGCGGGAATGAAGGCCTGGGGGCTGGCCCAGCATGCCTCGGGGCTGCTGGTGCTCTGGGATGGCCATGCGCGCGTCCTCATCGTCGATCCGGCGACCGGCGCCATCCGGGAAGCCGAGCCGAAAGGGGAAGCGGCGCGGGCTATGCGCGACGCGAAGCGCCCGGGAAAGGTCTATTCCAAGTGGCGCTATGTGCCTGAGGTCGATGCCTTCTTCGGCATTACCAATGTCGATCTCGGCTTCGTGCTCTACCGTCTGGACCGCTCCGCCGCCGCGCCGGCCCCGGCCGTCTTGCACACCGTGGCGGCCGACAGTCCGCAACAGCCGCCGGCGCCGGCGCCGGCTGGCGCACCCAAGGCGCGCGCGCCGCACGACGGCGAGAAGGTCATTCCCCTCGAGATCGCCGAGAGCGCCGACTGGCGGCGCGTTTGCGCGACCGCAGTGCTCTGCGATCCGATGGGCGAAGGCGAGGTGCTCTACCATGCCAAGGTGGTCGCGAGCGGGCCGCCCCAGCGCGACGGGAGTTGGCGCAACGTCAGCCAGAAGTTCAACCATCCCCAGGCGAAGCTGGCGCAGGCGGATCCCGAGATCGGCGGCCTGCGCTTCACTTTCCCCTCCAATACCGGGTCAGGAGCGGCCGGCAACTTCAAAACCAACTTCAGCCCCGACTATGCCTTCCAGGTCGGCCCGGACGCGGCGGCGCAGGAGGTCTACATCCAGTTCCAGGTGCGCTATTCCTGCACCTTCATCTGGACCGATTGCGATCCCAACAGCCCGAACTATCGCAAGGAGCGGCGCTGCTTCAAGGATACCAACGGCAAGGGAGGCTGCACCGGCTCCAAGATTGCGCTGATCTCGACCGGCGACCGCCGCGGCGTCCGCGCCGACTCCTGCATGCGCCTGGAAACCGCCATCAATCATAGTGCGAATCATGCGCTTCACGCCTATCACCGCTGCCCACGGCCGATGGGCTTCGGCAAGCGCATCGGGCGCATTGGTGGTCAGCTTCATAGCAACAGCCAGCCCAATGGTCTGTACGCTTGCCCGAGGATACTCGCGAACGGAAGCAGGAGAGACTGGAACAATCTGGCGGAGAACTGCTTCCGCCTGATCGACGACAAGTGGATCACGATCCAGATCCGGCTGCGCTTCGGGCCCTGGCAGGCGGACGCGAAAAAGGGCGATCCCCGGCTCAGCCATGTGAGCATCTGGGGCGCCATCGAAGGCGAGCACGGCGGCCGGCAGAGGCTCGTGATCGACAACGATTTCTACGCCTCCTCGCCGGTAAGCCCCGAGAACAGGGTCGGCAAGATATGGCTCATGCCGCATCTTTATGAAAAGAACCCGCGCGAGGAGCATCCGCCTTTCTTCGTGTGGTATCGCAACCTGGTCATATCGGAGCAGTTGATACCCAACCCCGCCTGATGCCTCGCCTCGGCCCCGTCTCCCGGCGCTAGAGGTCCTCAAGGCGGATCGCCTGCCTGTGCTGACTTACGAGAACTTGCTGCGAGAGATCAGCCGCCTTTGCGGGTGAGCCCAAAGGCACAGGCTATCGAAATTATCATAATACCGAGCATCGGGCATGATGGTCGCATGCCGAAAAGGACACTCTAGCGCGCCCGCGCCATAGCTGGAAAATGAAGCGGAAATCTTCGATAAGCCCCACAACAAGCTGAATGCAGGGAGGCAAGGTGTCCGCGAAAGATCTCGCGAAGGTCGTTTGGCGATTACGGGCGATTCCTGCCCAGGCTGTCGAAGACTTCCGCTGCCACAGGCGCCATCGCGAAATGCCGACGTCCGTCCTGCGGCGCTTTATCGAGCAGCAGCGCCTGCTCTGGAGCAACCGGATCGGGGGGGTGGACTACTATAACCTCGGGCTGTCTGACCCTCGGCTGCCGATGGAGATGAAGCGCTCCTACATAGGCCGTTTTCAGAGCTGGCGCGTCTTCTGCGCGTTCAATCCGGCTGAGCATCACCACCTCGTCGATCGCAAGCTCGAGTTCAACGAGGTGGCCACGAAGGCGGGCTTGCCGGTGTCGAAGACCCTGGCCGTCGTCACGCAGGACCAGTCTGCGGGCCCGTTCCTCACGATCCGCTCGGAAGGGGCGCTGCGAAGCTGGATGGAAGCGAACGAGATCGCCGATGTCGTGCTGAAGCCGGTTGCCGGAACCAAGGGCTGGGGCGTGCTGAGCCTGGGCAGCCGGGCGCCCCAGGGGCTCGCTTGGCGGACGTTGCCGGGAGGGGAGGAGATCGATCTGGCCGCCATCTGGCGGCACTGTGGGCGCTATTTCCACAACGGCGGCGTGCTCATCGAACCGCGGCTGCGGTCGCATCCGATCCTCGCCGCCGTCATGCCCGACGTGCTTCACACGGTGCGCGTCGTCACGCACCTGCGGCCGGAGCCGGTGGTCGTGGGGGCTGCCCTCAGGGTCGGCGGCGGCAAGGGGCCGGCCGACAACCTGGCGCAGGGCGGCATCGTGGTGCCGGTCGACGTCGAGACCGGCCTCTGCGGACGCGGGACAATCCTGGTGAACAACCTACCGCAGTACGTGGATGATCATCCGCTGACCGGCACGCGCATGACCGGGATGGCGCTGCCGGATTGGGATCAGGTGCGGGATCTGGTTCAGGCGGCGGCCCGGGTCTTCGCGGTGCAGAAGAGCCTCGGCTGGGACGTCGCGCTTACCGACAGTGGGCCGCTCCTCTTGGAAGGAAACTGGCATTACGACCTCACGGTGAACCAGCTCGCCCATCGCCGAGGTATTCTCGACACGCCGTGGGTGGAGGTCTTCAACCGCGACGACGCCTGGCGCTTCCTGGGGCTCGGCTTCGCGAACCGCCCCAGAGTGTGACTGGCCATGCCGCCTGCGCTATGCGCTGCGGCGGTAGGTCAGCACGAGATCGCGGAAATCGCCGGCCCAGAGGCCTTTCTGGTTGAGGAGCTGCGGAATGAACAGGCTGCCGACGACATTCACCTCCAGCGGCACGGGACCGGAATCCGTGATGGCGATATCCCAGGCTTGCAGGCGAATGTCGGCGAAGGCCGTGGAGGCGTGCAACGCCAGGTCGACGGCTTCGCGGTAGTAGGGAACCTGGAAGCCGGCAAGCGGCATGCCCGTCCTCGGATGGTGCTCGACCGTGCGATACCGCGGTCCGAGGCCCGTCGTGCAGTGCAGGATGCGGCCGGTTTTCTGGTCGAGCTTGGCCAGGAGGTTGCCTTCGCGCCAGTAGTTGTCGGCCACGTTTCCGCCGGCTGAGATTTTCCAGGTCGTCAGGGTCAGGCGCGGCCCGCCGTCTTCGACCCGCAGCATCACCCGCAGAGTGCAGAGCCTGTCGCTAATTGCCGCGCGGATCGCCTCCTGCGGCCGCAGCAGTTCCTGAAAGAGATAGCCTGTCTTCCGCTGGCAGCAGTGGGCCGCGAACTCCTCCGGCGTGAAGGAACTGCCGGTCGTCACCAGCCTGTCGGCCGCCGGGTCGTAGCCTTCCAGCAGCCAGACGTCCTGGCTGAAGATGCCGCGGATCGGCTTGGCGATAAGGGGGTAGGGGGCCTCCTTGCGCAGATACTCGGCGACCGCACTGGCGCTCTTCAAGCCGACAGCCCTGCCGTACTCGCGCACGGAATGACAGATGGCATGGATGGTCGGGGTCGCGATGCCGAGGCTGTTCAACACACAGTAGGTGAGAAGCTTGTCCTGGGCGACGACGGCCCAGTTGCCCAGCAGGCTCGGCGGAATGGCCTGATTGGAAAAGTACTTGCGCTTTTCCTCGAAGCTGAGACCGCGACGGTAGAGGCGCAGCTTGTAGTAGTCGGCGGGCTCCAGCTTTCCCTCGCCGAGCCGCAGGGCCACAAGCTCGCAAAGCTGGTGCGGCCGGGATACACCGGCATCGGCGCGGGCGGAGCGCCCTTCGGCCCTCAGCGCCTGCCACATCTGCGAAAGCTGATCTACGTAGCGGTTTAAGGTTTGCAAGGCTTCAGCGCTCCCGCTGCAACCCGTCCCTAGGCGATTGTAGCCGCCAAGCCGCTGCCGGATGCCAGCCTTTTTTGCAGGACGCGCTGGTGTCCCTAAAAGGGGACTGGCGGCGGAGCCTTCCGACGCCCACGATACCGCCAGATTGGGCCGCGAAGGTGGTGGCGCGACGCCGCCTTCTATCACCGGTGGCCAAGCAGATGCCGATACAGCGTGTCGTCGTCCCTTACTTGTCATTCTGGTCGTCTTGCGTGGTGAAGTCTCGCAGGCCGTTCGTGATCGGCGTCACGGGATCGGCCGGCAAGACCACGACGGTGGCGATGATTGCAGCGGTGCTGACCCAGCCAGTGGCCAGGTCCGTGGTCGGCAGCGTCGGTTCCACGCAGCACAACATGAACTGTGACAGAGGCTTCCCGCAGACCATTCTGCGCTATGACGGCTGGACCAGGAGTACCAACCTGGCGCGGCTTTGGCTCTACGCGACGGTTCCTCTGAGGGCCTTGAAGCTGATGGCCGGTGCCGGCTATCCGAACATTCTGGTTCTTGAGTACGCACTGGGAGGAGACGCGCATATCGAGACACTGGCGAGGCTTGCCCGTCCCGATATCGCGGTGGTCACCACCATAGGGCCGGCGCATCTGCAATATTTGAAGACGGTGGAGGCCGTAGCTGAGCACAAAGGGGCCCTGATCAGGGCGGTGCCGCCGGGCGGTTTGGTGATTCTTGGCGACAACCACCCCCTCGTCGACCGGCTGCAAGCCATGGCGCGAGCTCCGGTTGTCCGAGTGCCGGGCAGGGGCATTGACCTGGCTGTGGCAATCGCCCGGGTTATCGCCCGGCGCCTTGAGATCCCGGACCTGGCGGTGAACGCAGCCTTGGCCTCCTTCGAGCCCCCGAAGGGCCGGCTCCGGACCATGTGGTTGGAGCGGTTCACGCTGATCGACGACAGCTTCAATGCGAATCCGCTGTCCATGAGGCTCGGCCTGGAAACGCTGGGCGAGCTGGCGCCGGCCGCACAGGCAAAGCGTCGCCTCGCCGTGCTGGGAGAGATGGGCGAGCTCGGCGAGCGGGCGCTGCAGTTTCATCGCGATATCGGGATCGTCGCACGTCGCCACGCCGATATGATTGTGGCGGTCGGCGAACTGGCCCGGCACTACGAGCCCGATCGCTGGTACCCGACCAGCAAAGCCTGCGCGGACGCCATTGGACAACTGGTCGGGGATGGCGACTGCATTTTGGTCAAGGGATCGCAGAAAGCCAGGATGGGCCGCGTCGCGGAGCGGCTGAAGAGCATTGGTGGAGCGGACAGGGGAAAGCTGCGCCCGACCTTCAATTGATCTGGCAGGGGGCTCCCCTCGGCGTACACTCGTGGCACGATCTGTCGGGGCGGGCGATTTTCATTGTCAGATTTCACTGCGCCATTATGAAAATTGAGGTCGCATGAAGGTTTCCATATTTGGCATGGGCTACGTGGGCGCGGTTTCCGGCGCCTGCCTGGCGCGCCTCGGGCACCAGGTCATTGGCGTCGACGTCAACCGCGCCAAGGTCGACATGATCAATGCCGGCACTGCCCCGGTGGTGGAGCAGAGCCTCACCAAGCTGATGGCCGAGGCGAGCG
Source organism: Kiloniellaceae bacterium (assembly GCA_036570545.1). Classification (GTDB taxonomy): domain Bacteria; phylum Pseudomonadota; class Alphaproteobacteria; order Kiloniellales; family Kiloniellaceae; genus Pelagibius. The sequence goes on along the minus strand of DATCXZ010000054.1, from coordinate 19,119 downwards.
CCGCCGGCCGCATCTCGGCAACCGACGATGCCACCGAGGCCGTTATGGAAAGCGAGATCTCGCTGATTTCGGTGGGAACGCCATCCGGCGCCGGCGGCGGCCAGTCCCTGGCGGCGCTCGACGCGGTGGTGTCCTCGATCGGACAGGCCATCCGCCACAAGAACGAGGCGCACAGCGTGGTGGTACGCTCGACCGTGGCCCCGAGGACCACCGAGGAACGGGTGGCCCCCAAACTGGAGGCCATTGTCGGGCGGGAGATCGGCAACGGCCTCGGGCTCTGTTTCAATCCCGAATTTCTTCGTGAAGGCGCCGCTGTAAGGGATTTCTTCGCGCCGCCCTTCACCATCGTCGGCAAGGTGGGGCCCGGTAACTGCGCGGCAGTCGAGGCCCTCTATGCCGGCATCGACGCGCCGCTCTACGTGACGTCGGCGGGCGTTGCCGAATCGCTGAAGTACGCCTGCAACACCTATCATGCGATCAAGATTGCGTTCGCCAACGAGCTCGGCGCGCTGATGAAGGCGCTCGGCATCGATGCTCGCGACACCATGCGCATCTTCTGCGAGGATCGCGACCTCAACATTTCTCCGGCCTACCTGCGGCCTGGCTTCGCCTTCGGCGGCTCCTGCCTGCCGAAGGAGCTGCGCGCCGTCGCCGAGTTGGCGAAATCGCAGAACCTGCAGCTGCCAATGATGACCTCCATCCTCACGAGCAACGACAGCCACATCGACCGGGCCTTCGAGATGGTTCAGCGGCGGGGGCGGCGCAAGGTCGCGCTCTTCGGCCTCGCCTTCAAGCCGGGCACCGACGATCTGCGCGAGTCTCCCTTCGTATCGCTTGCGGAACGTCTGATCGGCAAAGGCTTCGATGTGGCGATCTTCGACCGCTCCGTCGACCTCGCGCGGCTGACCGGCGCGAATCTCGAGTACATCGAGCGCGAGATCCCGCACCTCGACCGGCTGATCAGCAATTCGATCGAGGACACCTTGGCCGGTGCCGGAACCATCGTGGTCGGTCACGTTCCGGCCGATGCCGTGCCGGCCATTGCCGCAGCCGCTCCGGGCCGCTGCGTCATCGATCTGCAGGGTGTGGCTGCCCTGCAGAACCGGGAAGGTGTCGACTACGAAGGCATCTGCTGGTAGGCGGCGGCCGCTCGGCACAGCGGAGAGGCGGGCGGTGCGAATCCTTCATCTGCTGGACCACTCGCTGCCGTTGCAGAGCGGCTACAGCTTTCGCACGGTGGGCATCCTCGCGGCGCAGCGCAAGCGCGGTTGGGACACGGTGCAGATGACGACGCCCAAGCAGTATCGCTTCGATGGCCTCGTCGACGAAGCAGGAGGATGGACCTTCTACCGCACGCCGCAGCCCGCCGCCGCGACGCAGAGGCTGCCGGTGCTGCGTGAGCTGGCCCAGATGGAGCGTACCCGCGCCCGCCTCGATGAGGTCATCGAAGAAACACGGCCCGACGTCCTCCATGCCCATTCGCCGGTGCTGAACGGTATTCCGGCACTGCGCACGGCGCGGCGCCACGGCCTGCCGCTGGTCTACGAGGTGCGTTCCCTGTGGGAAGACGCCGCCGTGGACTGGGGCACCGCGCGCCAGGGCGATCTGCGCTACCGCTCCACGCGGTTCCTGGAAACCTACGTCCTGCGCCATGCGGATGCCATCGTCACCATCTGCGAGGGCCTGAAGAACGACATCCTCGGCCGCGGCATCGAGGCGGGCAAGGTGACCGTGGTGCCCAATGCCGTGGACACCGAACGCTTCACCACCGAGCGGCGCGTCGACGCCGCCTTGCAACGTTCGCTGGGCCTGGAAGGCTGCATCGTGCTCGGCTTCATCGGCTCCTTCTACGCTTACGAGGGGCTGAAGCTCCTGATGGAGGCGATGGTGCGCCTCTTTCGCGAACGGCAGGGAGTGAAGCTTCTGGTGGTCGGCGGAGGGCCGGAGAAGGAGCGCCTGGTTGCCCAGGTCGACCGGCTGGGTATCGGCGATCAGGTCGTCTTCACCGGGCGGGTGCCGCACGAGCAGGTGCGCCGCTACTACGACCTGGTGACGTTCTTCGTCTATCCACGCCACCGCATGCGGCTCACCGACCTGGTTACCCCCTTGAAGCCGCTGGAGGCGATGGCGCAAGGTTCTATCGTGGTGGCTTCGGACGTCGGCGGCCATCGGGAACTCCTGGTGGACGGGCAGCGCGGCTATCTTTTCAAAGCGGACGATGCCGGCGCGCTGGCTGGCAAGCTGGCGGAGGTTATCGACCGGCAGGAAGACTGGCCGGCCATGCGCGAGGCGGGGCGGCGCTACGTGGAGACCGAGCGCACTTGGGATGCCGTCGTGGCGCGCTATGCCGCCGTCTATGAGCGGCTGCCGGGCACCAACCGCGGAGGCTGAGCGACGATGTGCGGAATCTACGGCTTGGTGGCGTTGCGGGATGGCGCCAACTGCGACCCGTCGCTGCTCGAGTCCATGGGCGCGGTCATCGCCCACCGCGGGCCGGACGACGAAGGCTTCCATGCAGACCGCGGCCTGGCAATGGGCATGCGCCGGCTCTCGATCATCGATCTCGATACCGGCCATCAGCCGATTTCCGACGCCGAAGGCACCATCTGGACCGTCTGCAACGGCGAGATCTACAATTTCCGTGAGATCAGGCGAGATCTAGCGGCCGCGGGTGCGCGCTTCCGGACCGGCAGCGACACCGAGGTGCTGGTTCACCTCTACCAGCGCCTGGGCCCTTCCTTCGTCGGGCGGCTGCTCGGCATGTTCGGTTTTGCGATCTGGGATGCGCCGCGGCGGCGCCTGGTGTTGGGCCGCGACCGGCTCGGCATCAAGCCGCTCTACTACCTGGAGCACGAGGGCCGGCTGATCTTCGCCTCGGAGATCAAGGCGCTCCTGACCGTGCCCGGCGTTGCCCGCGGCATCGACGCCGGCGCGCTGCAGGACTATCTGGCCTTCGGCTATAGCGGCAACGACCAGACGCTGTTCGCCGGCATCCGCAAGCTGCCGCCGGCAAGCCTGCTGGTCTGTGAGAACGGCAGCTACAGGATCGAGCGCTACTGGGAGATCCCTGCGGAAGCCGACGACGCGCCGAGCGAGGCGGACTGGGCGGAGCGGCTGCGCGCGGCCATGGAATCCGCGGTGGTGTCCGAGATGGTCAGCGACGTGCCGCTCGGCAGCTTTCTCAGCGGTGGCATCGATTCCAGCGCCATCGTGGCCTTTATGGCGCGTCACAGCGACCGGCCGGTAAAGACCTATTCCATCGGCTTCAAGGGCGACGCGGCCAGCGAGGTCTACAACGAGCTGCCCTTTGCGCGGACCGTCGCCGAACGCTTCGCCACCGACCACCACGAGATCGTCGTCCGCCCGGAGGCCGCCGGCCTGTTGCCGAAGCTCGCCTGGCACCTCGACGAGCCGGTCGCCGACTCCGCCCTGGTGACGACCTACCTGGTGGCAGAGTTCGCCCGCCGGGACGTCACGGTCATCCTCTCCGGCGTTGGTGGAGACGAGCTGTTCGGCGGCTACAGCCGCTACCTGGGCGACTACTACACCGCGCAATATCAGCGCCTGCCGGCCTGGATGCGCAGCGCCGTCATCGCGCCGCTGGTGCAGGCGATGCCGAGCGACCGGCACGGCCGCCTCTCCAGCGTCGCCCGCTATGCGCGCACCTTCGTGGCTTCGAACGACCTGCCGTTCGAGGAGCGCTATCGCAGCTACGTGCAGGTCTTTGGCCAGGAGAGCCTCGATCGGCTCCTGAAGGAGGCCCGCGCCGGCCGCATCGACGGCCTGCAGGAAGCCTTCGCTCTCGCACGCGGCGGTGACGGCCTCAACCGGCTGATGCGGGTCGACCTGATGACCCAGCTCCCCAACGACCTCCTCATGCTGACCGACAAGATGACCATGGCCCGCTCCCTGGAATGCCGGGTGCCGCTGCTGAACCACGAACTGGTCGAACTGGCGGCGCGCGTGCCGGCCGCCCTGCGCATCGACGGGCGCAGCCTCAAGAGCCTGATGAAGCGGGCGCTCGACGGCATTCTGCCGCCGGAGATCCTCGAGCGCAGGAAGCGCGGCTTCGGCGCGCCGATCGGCGCCTGGCTGAAGCGCGACCTGCAGCCCATGCTGCTCCGCCTGCTGTCCAAGCAGGCGGTCGAGCGGCGCGGCCTGTTCTCCTGGCCGGCGATCGAGGAGACCATGGCCCTCCATTTCGCGAGCCGCGAGGACCACACCGACCATCTCCTTGCCCTGCTGAACCTGGAGATCTGGGCGCAGATCTATCTCGACGGGCGGGCTCCGGCCGACCTTGCCGCGGAGCTTACCGAGGAGGTCTCGGCGGTCGGATGAGAATTCTCTTCGTCTGCCATCGCTTTCCCTACCCGCCCGCGCGCGGCGGCAAGATCCGGCCGTTCAACATGATCCGGCACCTCGCCCGCAAGCACGAGGTGGTGGTCGCCTCGCTGGCGCGCTCGGCGGCAGAGGCCGCGGCCGGCCGCGGCATCGCCGACCACTGCGCCGACTTCATGATGGGCCGGGTGAATGCGGCGGGTGCCTGGGGGCGGATGATCGCGCGGCTGCCGACGCCGGGACCCTCTTCCATGGGATACTTCTACGCCCCCGAGCTCGCGCGGCGCCTGCGCGAGCGCCTGCGGCAGGAGAGCTTCGACCTCATCCTGGCGCACTGCTCCTCGGTGGCGCCCTACGTTGCCGGGGTCAGGGGCATTCCGAAGATCCTCGACTTCGGCGACATGGATTCGCAGAAATGGCTGGTCTACCGGCGCTTCAAGCCGTTCCCGCTATCGCTCGGCTATTGGCTCGAAGGCAGCAAGATGGAGGCGGCCGAAAAGGCGCTCGCACGGCAGTTCGACCTCTGCACCTGCACGACCAGGGCCGAGCTGGAGACGCTGAGGAAGTACCAGGTGCCGACCCCCTCCGACTGGTTCCCCAACGGCGTCGACTGCGACTACTTCACGCCGGGCAACGAGCCTTACGATCCGGATTCCCTCTGCTTCGTCGGGCGCATGGACTACTTCCCCAACCAGCAGGCGGCGACCTTCTTCTGCGACGAAGTCTTCCCGCTGATCCACCAACGCCGGCCGACGGCGCGCTTCGCCATCATCGGCGCCGAACCCTCCCGCGCGATCCGGCGCCTCGGCCAGCGCCCTGGCATTACCGTGACCGGCACGGTTCCCGACGTGCGCGACCCTGTCAGGCGCGCAGCCGCCAGCGTCGCGCCGCTCGCCATCGCGCGCGGTACCCAGAACAAGATCCTCGAATGCATGGCGATGGGCGTGCCGGTGGTGGCGAGCTGGCAGGCGGCGGGCGGCGTCGACGCGGTGCCCGGCGAGCACATCCTGGTTGCCCGCTCCGCCGAGGACTATGCGGAAAAGCTGCTCAGGTTGATGGACGACGGTGCCGCGCGGCGGGCGCTGGCGAACGCCGGCCGGGCGCGGGTCGAGACGAACCACAGCTGGGCGCGCTCGATGGCGAGGCTCGATCGTCTCATCGATGACTGCCTGCAACGCCGCGGCAGCGCCGAGCAGCGCCTCGCCTGACTCGGCCGCGCGCTCACAGCTCGATGTCGTGCTGCTTGAGGAGGTGGTAGAGCGTCGGGCGGCTGGTGTCGAGCACCCGTGCCGCCTCGGAAAGATTGCCGGCCGCGATGGCCAGCGCCTGCCGTAGCGCCTTGCTCTCCGCCAGGAAGCGCGCTTGCTTCAGCGTCAGCGGCCCATCGACGGTGTCCGGATCGGACCCCAGCCGCAGGTCGCGCGCCAAGATGGTCGACTCCGCCGCCGATGCGACCGCGCGCTTGATGCAGTTCTGCAGCTCGCGCACGTTGCCCGGCCAGGTGTGGGCGAGGATGGCCGCCATCGCTGCCGGGCTTATGCCGCGGACCGGGCGGTTGAGTTCCTTGGCATAGTCGCGGGCGAGCTTGTTGGCGATCAGCGCGGCATCCTCGAGCCGGTCCCGCAGCGGTGGGATATCCACCACCCCTTCGCTGATGCGGTAGTAGAGGTCCTGCCGGAAGCGGCCATGCTCGATCAGCTCCTGCAGGTTCTGGTTGGTCGCGGAGACGACGCGGATATCGACCGGAATCGGCTTATGGCCGCCGACGCGCTCGATGGTGCGTTCCTGCAGAAAGCGCAATAGCTTGGCCTGCAACGCCGGCGGCATGTCGCCGATCTCGTCGAGGAAGAGGGTGCCCTTGTTGGCCAGCTCGACCTTGCCGACGGTGGTCTTGATGGCCCCGGTGAAGGCCCCCTTCTCATGGCCGAAGAACTCGCTCTCCAGCAGGTTTTCCGGGATGGCCGCGCAGTTGACCGCGATGAAGGGACCCTTGGCGCGCGGGCTGAACTGGTGCAGCGCGCGGGCGAGCAGCTCCTTTCCAGTTCCGCTTTCGCCGACGATGAGGACCGAGACGTTGGTCGTCGCCAGGCCGGCGATGTCGCGGCAGGTCTGCAGCATATCGGGATTCGAGGTCACCACGCCGGGCAGGGGTGCCTCGGCCTGACGCTGCGCCAGCTTGCGGTTCTCCTGCTCGAGCTCGAAGAGGCGCTGGGCGCGGCCGACGATGAGCTGAATCTCGTCCAGCGCGATGGGCTTCTGGTAGAAGTCATAGGCGCCGAGGGCCACCGCCTTTAGCGCGAAATCCCGCTCGGTCTGGCCGCTCATCATGATGACCTTGCTTTCGGGCGAGCCGCGCAGCACGGACTGCAAGGTGGCGAGGCCTTCGCTCGGCCCGTCGGCGTCCGGCGGCAGGCCGAGATCGAGCAGGACGACCGATGGTCGCTCGCGACTCAGCACCGCTTCTGCGCTCGCTCGGTCGCTGGCTCGGAATACCTCGAAATCGTCGAAAGCCCAGGCCAGTTGGCGCTGGAGGCCGAGGTCGTCTTCGACGAGCAGGAGCTTTGGCGGATTTCGCTCAGCCATCCTGTTCAATCAGCATAGTTTCAGGCCTCGCGCAACACGGGCAGGGTGACACGCATGGTGGTGCCAGCGCCGATGCTGCTGATCGCTTCCAGGTCGCCACCCAGCTCGCGGGCGTAGGTGCGGCACTGGAAGGCGCCGATGCCCATGCCGCCGTGCTTGGTCGAGCGGAATGGTTGGAACAGCTCGCTGCGGATGAATTCCAGGTCCATCCCCTTGCCCGAATCGCGCACTTCGATGACCGCCGCGTTGTGGTCCCGGCGCAGCCCGACGACGATTGTGCCGTCGTGGCCGCAGCATTCGATCGCATTTTGGAAGAGGTGGCGCAGGATTGCGTCGACCCGCCGCGTGTCGGCGCGGACCCGCAGATCGCTGAGGTCGGGCGGGCAGTCAAGCATGATGGCGGCGTTTGCCAGGCATTTCTCCCCGATGATGGCCTCGATCAGCGGCCGGATCGCAACGCTCTCGATCTTGGCGGTGTCGGGCTCGCCCGACAGGCGCGCCATCAGATTGTTCATGCGCTCCACGACGGACTGGACCGTCGCCAGCATGTCGCGTTGGAAGTCGGGACTGTCGCCGTGCTTCTCGAAGTTGCGCACGATGAGGGAGAGCTGGCTCACCAGGTTCTTCATGTCGTGAGTCACGAAAGCATAGCGTTGGTTGAACTTTTCGAACTCCCGTGCCTCGGCCAACGCGTGGGCGGCGCGCTGCTCCGAGAGATAGCCTGCGGCCTGCCGGCTCGCCATCGTCACCAGCTCGCGATCCTCGCGGTCCACGTCCCGCGGCGCCCGAGGCTCGGCGAGGAGCGCCAGGCCCATGAGCCTGTCGTGGTGGAACAGTGGCAGCAGGAAGCGCGCCTGGTCGATGCCGGCCAAGGCGGCGGAGAGCGGCGCGGCGGTGGTCGGCTCCGTGGCTGGGCTGCCGTTGCGCAGGTCGACCACCTCTTCGTGCGCATGGAAGAAGTCGGCGAGCGCCGCTGCATCGCTGCCGGCGAGACTGAAGACCGGCAGGTTCCAGGTCGTCGCGAGGGCAAGGCTGCTCTCTTCCACGTACCAGAGCGCGCCGGCGGGGCTATCCAGCAGGTCGGCCAGGGCCTTCACCACTCTGAGATCGAGCGGCTCGTCCCGGTCGCCGGCCGAGATCCGTTGCAGCAGGCGTCGCCACTCCTGGCGATAGTCGAACTTCTGCTGTTGCAGGTGCTCCGCCAGGAAATGCTTGACGTAGGAGCGAAAAGTGCCCGAGAGCAGGAAGGCGATGAGCAGCAGGATGCTGGCGAACAGGAACACGGTCTGCACCGCGCTGCCCCAGGTGCCGCCGATGCTGCGCACGTAGTAGGCGGCCGCCGCCATGAGCGCCAGGTAGAGGCCGGCGCCGAGGATTACCGTCGAGCCGAACACCAGGCGCTGCGACAGGCCAAGAGCGAAGTGACGCGCCTCGCTGCGCTGGATGTTGATGACGAAGCAGGGAACCACCACTGCCTGGGCGAGGCCGCGCACCTCGAGGAACACCGGATCGAGCGCCCCGAACAGGAGGCCGTCGCCATAGAGAAAGATGTCGTAGGCAAAGAGCCCGCCGGTTGCGAGGCAGAGGAATTTGATCCCCCAGCGATCGATGGCCTGATAGCTGCGGTAGAGCGTCTCGGTGAGCGAGAGCCCCAGCAGCGCGATCACCAGTCCCAGGGCGGCGGACAGCCGCGGCGAGCCGATCCCGATCAGGCTGTGCGCCGCGAGGAGGCCGAGCGCCGCTGTCGTCGAGCCGACGATGACAACCCAGCCGAGCAGCAGACGGCGCGGAAAGTTCGTCTGGTGCGGCTCCAGCGAGGCGACGATGTGCCACAGGAGCCAGACCCAGGCGAGCATCGCCAGGTGTCGCAACAGCCGGGCTGCTTCGGCATAGTCGGGAATGATATCGTGGCCGAAGAACGACAGACCGGCCCAGGCCGTCGTCAGCAGGGCCGCGGCGAGCAGATAGAAGCCATGGCCGCCCCACCCGCCGCGCCAGAGATAGAAGAGCGCAAGCCCCAGGTAGGCGAGGGCCGCAGCCGCGTAGCTTATGTATCCGACTATCAGTCCCATGGCCCGGTTATCAAAACGGATGGCGTCATTTTATGAAAACAATGCAAAACCATCGCTGGAGATTGAGAGCGATTGTGCACTGAATCAAAGCGCCGCTACGAGCCTGGACAGCTTCAATGCCGCCATTGCCCTGTCTATACTCTGTAGGTCGCCAGTGCGTGGTTTGTCATTGGCCATATTCGCCGACGAAGGGAGAGCGGCTGGTGATCTGCCCGGTGATCCGTAGAGATCTTGGAACGACGCGGCCCGGCGCCGGCAACGGCACAGCAGGGGGCAAGGCCTCCTTGCGGCGCTGGCTGCCCGGTTTTCTTGCCCTTTTGGCGCTGGCATGGCTTGCGCTTGGGGCCGCGCCCGCCGTTCACGCCGCCAGCTTTCTCGAGCGCGCGCAGCAGCTTTTCGAGGAGGGCGACCTGCCGGCTGCCGGGGTCGAGCTGAAAAATGCTCTGCAACGCGATCCCAACGATGCCGAGGCCCGCTTCCTGCTCGGCAGGATTCATCTGAAGCTGGGCGATGCCCGCTCCGCCGAGAAGGAGCTCCTGCGCGCCCGAGAGCTCGGCCTCAGCGATCCTGAGCTCGATCTGCTGCTGGCCTATTCGCAGCTCGGCCAGCAGGAGTTCGACGCCGTGGTGTCCGGCATCGACGAGGAGCTCAAGGCCGACAGCGCGCTGGAGCGGGATCTCTTTGTGGCGCGCGGCGAGGCGCTGCTGGGACTGGGCCGGTTTGACGAGGCGGAAGCCATCTTCGACCGCGTGTTGCAGGACGGGCCGCATGTTCAGGCCCTGGTGAACAAAGCACGCATCGCCCTTGCCCTCAGCGACCGCCAGGCGGCCCGCGACCTGCTGGACCGGGCCGCGGCGATTGACCCGCAAGACCCGAGACTGCTCGAGGTTGACGGGAGCTGGTACTACCGGGAGCGGCGTTTTGCCGAAGCCCGCGACCGCTTCGCGCTGGCCAGGCAGCTCGATCCGACGCGGCTGGCGAACCACATCGGTCACATCCAGTCGCTGCTGGCGCTCGGCGAGCTGAAAGAGGCGGCTCGTATCGTCGACGAGCTGAAAAGAACCAACCCCAACGTTGTCGCGGTGATGCTGCAGGACGCGATCGTCGAGTTCCTGCTCGGCAATTTCCAGCAGGCACAGAACGTCGCGGAGCAGGTTCTCACGGTGGCTCCGAACCTTCCTCAGGCGCTCCTGGTTGCCGGGCACAGCGCGTTCCAGTTGGAGCAGTTCGAGAAGGCGCGCGTGCATCTCGGCAGCTACCTCGTCCACAATCCGCAGGACCATCAGGCCCGCCTCGCCCTCGGTCTGACCATGATCAATCTGGGCTATCCGAAGGAGGCCTATGGCACCCTCCGCGCGCCTGAGGGCGGCGAGATCCCGGATCACACCAGCTATCTCGACGTGCTCACCGCCGCAGCCTTCAGCGTCGGCGACCGAGAAGCCGGCCTGAAGTACCTCGAGCAGCTTGCGGCCCGGAAGCCGAACGACGTGGAGGTCCAGGAACGCCTTGGTATTGCGCGCCAGGGGATGAACGATCCCGAGGGCGCCGCCGAGGCCCTGGAGCGGGCAATCGCGCTGGAGCCGGATCGCCACACCGCCTATACCCAGCTCTTCACCGCGCGGATGCAGCAGAAGCGGCCCGACCTGGCTCTGGCGGTCGCGGAGCGCATGAAGACGCAGTTTCCCGACCGAATATCCGGCGACACGCTGCTCGGCATCGCCTACCTGAGCACGCGCGACATCGACAAGGCTCACGAGGCCTTTGCGCGCGCGGTGGAGAGGGAGCCGGAAGATCCGGCGGCAGCAGGCAACCTGGTGAACATCCTGGTCATCGAGGGCAAGACGGAGGAGGCGCGAGCGGTCCTCGACCGTGTGCTCGAAGCCGATCCGGCCCACCTGAACTCGCTGCTGACCGCGGCCGGCCTCGCCGAACGGGCCGGCGACAACGCGCGGGCGGAAGCGCTTTGGAACCAGGCGATCGAGCATCATCCCGACGCGTTGCAGCCGCGGGTCATGCTGGGCAATCACTACATCACCAGCGATCGACCGGCGGAGGCGCTGAAGGTGGCAGAGCCCGCCCTTGTCGCCAATCCGGACCACCTCGGCCTGCTCGAGACGGTAGGGCAGGCCCGCCTGCGCAGCGGCGACCGCGTCGGCGCGCTGCGTGCTTTCCAGAACCTGGCGAGCTTGGCGTCAGGCAGCGCGCAGGCCCAGGAGTACCTGATGTGGGCGCTGGAGGAGAACGGGCAGTTCGAGGACGCCCTGGACGCCGCGGAACGCACCCTCGCGCTCGACCCGAACAACACGCGCGCCCGTTTCGGGCAGGTTCGCTACCTGGCCCAGCTCGAGCGCCTGGATGAAGCGAAAGCCAAGTTGACGTCCTTGAAGGCGGACTTTCCCGAGCAGGTCGAGCTGCTGCTGATCGAGGGACGCATCGCGCTCGCCGAGAAGCGCGGCGATGACGCCGTGGCGAGCTACCGCAAGGCCTTCGAGCTGCGCCGGACCAACTTCACGCTGATCGAGCTGGTGCAGGCCCTCTTCGCCACCCGCGAGGTGGACGAAGGGCTGGAAGCCATGGATGCCTGGCTGATGGAGTATCCCCAGGATCTTCTGGTGCGCACCAGCCTCGCCGAAACCTACATGGCGCTGGGACGCCTCCCGGCGGCCGAGCGGGAATACCAGGCAGCATTGGAGGTCGCGCCCGACAACGCCTGGACGCTGAACAATCTCGCCTGGCTGCGGATGTCGCTGGGCAAGGCTGAAGAAGCGGTGCGCCCGGCGCGCAAGGCGGCAGAAATCGCCCCCGGCGCGCCGGAGATCGCCGACACCCTCGGCATGATCCTGCTCGAGGTCGGCGACAAGCGCGAGGCGCTCGATCTGCTGCGAAAGGCACGCCAGGGCGCGGCGGACAATCCGGCCATCCATTTCCACTTCGCGCAGGCCTTGGCGGCCAACGGCGAGACCGACGGCGCCGTCGTCGAGCTGCGCGCGCTGCTGGACCAGGAGAAGGCGTTCGACGAGCGTCCGAAGGCCGAAGCGTTGCTGGCCGAGCTGACCGGGCGCTAGAAGACTCGCATGAGCATGTCGTTCCCAAGCGGGTCGTCGCGGCTCGAGATCCAGGACCGCAGGCGATGAGCGGGGACGCCGCTCCGCCAGCAGGCGGGAACCTCGAAGCCGCGCTCGCTGCGTGGCGCCGCGACCTTGGTGACGATCATGTCGTCACCGCGGCGGCGGTCCTCGATCGCTACGCCCGCTCGACCATCGGCCGGCCGGTGCGCGCCGCCGCAGTGCTGATGCCGGCGACGCAGGCGGAGGTGGTGGCGGCGGTCAAGACCGCGGCCCAGCATTGCGTCCCGCTCTATCCGATCAGCCGGGGCAAGAGCTGGGGCTACGGCGATGCCTGCCCGGTGACGGCGGGCAACGTCATCCTCGACCTCAGCCGGATGAACCGCATCCGCGAGGTCGACCCCGCCCTTGCCTATGCCGTCATCGAGCCGGGCGTGACCCAGGGCCAGCTCTCCGAGCATCTGCGCGCCCAGGGCATCGCGCTGTGGCCGGACTGCACCGGGGCCGGCCCCGACACCAGCATCGTGGGCAACATCCTCGATCGCGGCTTCGGCCATACGCCCTACGGCAACCGCGCCCAGTACATCAGTGGCCTCGAGATCGTGCTGGCCGACGGCCGCGTTCTGCGCACCGGCTTCGGCCACTTCGACATGGCGCGCAGCAGCCACCTCTTTCCCTATGGCATCGGCCCGGCGCTGGACGGACTCTTCGTGCAGTCCAGCCTCGGCATCGTGACCGCTATCGGCATCTGGCTCATGCCTGAGCCCGAGGCCTACAGCTTCTTCATCTGCTCGCTGGAGCGGGACGAGGACATCGCGGCCTTCGTCGACGACCTGCGGCCTCTGCGCCTCGACGGCACGGTTCGCAGCGTCATCCACATGGGCAACGACCTGCGCGTGATATCGGGCGGCATGAGCTTTCCGCGCGACCGCTTCCCGGACCGGCGCTCACTGCCGCAGGAGTTCCGCGATGGCTTGCGAAAGAGCGGTGGCATCGGTGCCTGGATGATCGCCGGCGGACTCTACGGCTCGAAAGGCGTTGTCGCCGCCGCGCGCCGCGAGGTGCGCCGCCGCCTCGCCGGCCCGCGTCGGAAGCTGCATTTCTTCGATCGAGGCAGGCTGGATATGCTCGACCGCCTGAGCCGGCCGCTCTCGGGGATGCGCCGCGTCGCCGCTCTCCGAAGCAAGCTCGCCTCCCTGCGCGCTGTGTACGACATGAACCGCGGCATTCCTTCGCACCGCTTTCTCGCCGGCGCCTATTGGCGCAACCGAGCGGGCATGCCGGCCGACTTCTCCACGGCCGACCCGGCCGAGGACGGCTGCGGGCTGCTGTGGTTCCCGCCGGTCCTGCCGTTCACCGGCGCGGCAGTGAAGGAGTTCCTCGGCCTGGCCGAGCCGATCTTCGCCCGCTACGACTTCGACTTTTTCGTCACCTTCAGCTCGGTGACCGAGCGTGCCCTGGGCGCCGTCATGACGATCGCCTACGACCTGCAGGACGAGGCGGAGTCTGCGGCGGCGCTGGACTGCGCCAACGCGCTCTGCGAGACCATGATGCGTGCCGGCTTTCCGCCTTACCGGGTCAGCCCGCCCTTCCTGCCGTACCTGGCGCAGGGCAGCGAGACCTACTGGGACGTGGTCGCCGGTATGAAGCGCCTGCTGGACCCCGACGACATCCTGTCGCCGGGTCGCTATCGGCCCACTGCCCAGCAGCCCTGACCTATAGGCAAAGAAAAGAGGGTGAGCCGAACGGCTCACCCTCGTGACGCAGTCTGTGAATCTCTTCGTGCGAGGCTCAGGCCGTCGGGTCGTCGCTCCGGCGGCGGCGCATCGCCATGACGCCGATCACAAGCAGGCCCAGGCTGAAGAGAGCCAGGGTCGCCGGCTCGGGAACCTCTTGCAGGACAAGGGATGCCCGGGCGAAGGAGTTGTGCGAGATCGTCAGCGTATAGTTTATGCCGGCATCGAGCAGGCCGGTGGTCGCGCTGAAGAGACCAAGGCCCGTGTCGACAATCGTCTGTCCGGGCAACAGGCGGGAGATCTCCTGGTTCAGGTTCGCCCCATCGGCGTTCTCGGTGCCGCCGACGATCGCGCCGTCGACCGTGCCGTTCGGATTCCAGCTAAACACGAGAGCGCCGCCGTCCGCTTCGCGGATCGTGATGCCGAACTCGAAGTCGGCGCCGGTGCTCGACCCCGGCGCTGAATCCGGGTCCAAGCGAACATCGAGCGTACCCCTCGCAGCGAAGGTGAAGGTCACCTGCCGAGGGTCGATCAGGCTGAAGCTGACGACCGTATCGGTTCCCACGTTGCTGGTGCCGAGCCCCGTCTCGCCGGAGGTCAGGAGTTGCGCCCCCGCGACCGTGTCGGCGGTCACTGAGTCCTGGCTGGCAGCTGTGCCGGTGATGATCGCGCCGAACTGGCGCGAGTCGCCGCGGGCGAAGCTGTCGGGCGGCGGGAAGGCCTGCTGCGAGAAGTTGTTGTCGCCGATCGGGATCGACGCGCAGCCGTTGCCGACGCAGGCATGGTCGGGATCGATATCGGCCGCGCCTGCGTCGCCGAAGACCTCGCCGGCGAAGCCCGTCAGCGTTGCCGAGTTCTGCCCACTGTTGGTGATGCCGAGGTTGTCGAAGTCGCCCTGGTCGAACTGGGTGCCGCCCTCGCTGGCGATGAAGTCCTCGACATGGAGGGACGAGAACGCCTTGGCCGCCGCGTGCGCTTCGCCAACGAAGGCCGGCAGGGCGAGAAGGCTCGCTACTGCCGTCACCGTCGCTAGCCTGAGAGTCTTGCTGCCTAACATGGTCCGGAACCTCTCGAAGTCTGTTGCAGATTCACAGCACGAAACGTCGACCGATTAGAAGCAAGGCGCGTGCCAAGGAAGAAATATACATAGAAACAGTAAGTTATGCTGGGTGTGGGCGATCTTCGCCAGGATGCCGTAAGGATTTTTGACAGTTCTCGGCTCCCCGGAGAGCGATCCGGCGCCGAGAGGCCCGGAACCTGCCCGCAAACGCGGCTGGCCTGGGACTATCTTACTGAAAATATGAGGGAAAACCGATGCGGCTCCGAACCCCGTTGGCACTGTAAGGGAACTTTGCAGCGGCAGGGAGCCAGGCGGCCAAGAGGCCAAGAGGCTAGGCAGGCGTCGGGCGCGCGGCCTTGAGTTCCTGCAGCCGCTCCCAATGGCGGCCGCCCTCGGTCAGGATCTCCCAGACGTCGAGGCGCTCCTCGCGCACCTCCTGGAGCATGGTCTCCAGCTTCAGCATGCAGGGCTGCCGGCGGCCGTGGTATTCGACCAGCGGGCCGATGTGCGTGAAGCGGATGCCGAGGCGGTCCAGCAGCCGGAGCAGGGGCCTTTCCATCACCGCGCACTGGTAGAAAAGGCCATGATCGAGGCTCATCCGGATGAGGCCCTCCATGAGGCCGAGCGTCATGTTCGGGATGACGCGCCGCTCGTCGCTGCGAGTCTCCGGGTCCTCGCTCGCGGGGAACATGCCGTCGCCCTGTCGCCTGCGGAAGTCTTTGGAAATACAGAAGCGGGAGATCTCTCCCATCTGCATCACCGGAAAGCGCTGGGGGTCGTAGATCGCGGGATCGTTGCAGACTTCCTGCAGCGCGAAGCTGTGGTTCGGGTCCTCCGCGTTCGGCAGGATCAGGCGGGCCGTGCCCGCCCAACTCTCGGTGCGCTTGTGGAACAGCAGGCAATGGGTCGCCCGCTCGTCGTAGACATCGTGCTCCAGGCCGTCCGGGTGCTCTGCCGGATCCTCGAAGGGGTTCTCGACGCAATAGACCTGGTAGCGCAGGCGAAAAACCTCATCGCGCAGCGCGCGGTCTTCCTGTTGCACCGCAATGGTATCGAAGTACTGGCGATAGACCTCGTGAAGCGCTGGCGCCATGTCGCTCCCCCGCCGCGTCGTCGCAGGCTTCTCCCGAGAGGTGAGAAGCTTCTTTTCCTTGATCCTGCCGAACCGCTTCGCGTGCAAGCTGAAAATGTCGGCGCCTGCAAAAAGCGATCCGCTGAAGAGGCGGGAGAACGAAGTTGTGGATGATGTCGCCGTCCGTTCAGGCGACGGTTCGTGCGGGCTCGTCCGACAGCAGGAGACCGCCCAGGGTCATGACATCCCAGATCTCGGGGCGTTCGGCTTCGACTCGTGCCAGCAACTCGGTGACCTCGGCATAGCAGATCTGCCGCAGCCCGCGGTGCTCGACCAGCGGGCCGGCCGGCTCGAAGTGCAGGCCCAGGCCGCGTAAGCGCCGCAGCAGGCTGGGTTCTGCCGCCAGGCACCAATGGCTCACTTCGCGGCGGATGCTGAGACGGATGATGCCGCGGAACAGGCCGAGGGCCATGTAGGGCAGCAACTTCTCGAAGCGCCGCAACGTGTCGCCGGGTGTCCCGAAGCGATCTTCCGCGGTTTTTGCGGAATGGCGAAGAATGTCGCGCGCCGAGCGCGTGATGGCGAAGCGGGACACCTCGGCTGTCGATGCGCCGGGCAGGCTGCGCAGGATCTCCATGCTCTCTTCCGAGGCGTATTCGGCCAGCGGGAGGCTGTCGACTCCGGTGTCCGCCCCCGTCGTCATGACGACCCGCACCGTGCCGAGTGCGCGCTTGCCGCAGCGATCCCTGAGAAGGCAGTGCGAGGCCTGGCTGTCGTAGTCGTCGTACTCCAGGCCGGAGGGGCAGCTCCCCGCATCCTCGAAGCCGCGGTCCAGGCAATACACGAGGTACCGCAGGCGGAACGCTTCCTTGAGATCCTCGGCGCTCACCGCAGGGCCCTCGCTAAAGGCGGCATCGAAGTGACGCAGCGCATCGGTCCGTTCTTTGGCGGCCCGTTCTTTGGTGGCGGAGCATGCCACCTCGTCGTCGCCACTGCTCAGTGGCTGCTGCGGCGCGGCAAGCGAGGAGGTTATGAGGCGAGGAGATGGTTGGCTGCCCATTGTTTCCCATTCTTCTAGGAGTCGTTGATGATTGTGCTTGGCGAACGCGAGTGAGCCTCGCAAGGCGGGAGAAAGAAAAGGTTAACGAAAACGGCCCCAAAACGTCCGGAGAGCAATGGTCCCGGAATTGACACAACGTGTCCGTGCATAGGATTAGAGTCTCCTGAAGGCTGCGTGAGGAACCGGATCGACCGCGCAACCACAGCAAATAGCCCTTGCTATTCAAGGCCTTCCTAGGATGGGTGTGGGGTCGGGTAGATGCGAGCACTGTTCCCCTCAGGCTCTGCAAGCGACTAAAGAGGCTGTACGAAACGCGGTAAGCTGGATGTGAAAACGTTAACCAAAGATAGCCCGCCCGGGCCTACCCCCTTTGTGATCTTTTGCGGGTTCTTCTGGGGATATTCTGGGGACGCCGGCAGATTTGTCAGCAAAACCAAGGCCGGAAAAGACAAGGGGAGACGTCTGGTAGTAACTGGCCCCTAGCATTCAACTACTCTGGCCCGGAAGTAGTCAGGGCAGGCGACCGACTTCGTCCGAATCGGCCTTGCCCGACTCCGCGTTCCGACGGCGGTTGTGTGCGCGGCGAGAGGTGCCGCCGAGCCGCGAAGCCCGGGTCGAGCGCCGGGCGCCGGAGTGGCTCGCATTGCTCTCCTGCGCGTCGTCCCCAGGCGGGATGCGCATCCTGATAATGCCCTTCTGGTCGCGGAACGAGCGGGCGTCGTCGTTGATGACGCTCCAGAGGACGACGTAGATGATGGCGAGGATGAAGATTCCCAGCGCAATCGAGGACATGGTGCCGCTCCGCTTACCAGCTCTGCAGCCAGCGTAGGGTCCAGTCTACGACGCTGTCACGCCAAGACCGGCGGGAGAAAGTATGATCCGCCGGCGCGAGGTCGTGGCGCCGTACCCTCTCCGCCGCCAGGAGTCGTTGCCAGGTGGGCGAGCGCTGCGCTGCGTCGTCGAATTCCCGTGCCGTGAGGTCCTCGCCGCAGAGGACCAGGAGGACGGCCCCGGCGAAGCGATCGAGGCCATCCGCCATACGCTCCGGAAGCGGCCGCGCGCTCTGCCCGGCAGAGCGCGGGCCGCCGGCGATCGCGAAGCGCTGGGTGAGCAGTTGTCCGAGGGAGCGCGCCGCTGCCACCGGGTTCACCTTGCCCCTGACGGCGCTCTGCCAGAAGCCGCGATCTCTCAGCCGCCGCAGGTAGTAGTGCCGCAGATAGGTGTCGGCCTCGCTTTCGGGCGTGCGGACCCAGGGATTCAGCAGCGCGACGCCGGCCACGCGCGAATCGCGCTGGGCGTAGAAGAGTATCGCAGAGGCTGCATCGCAGAGCCCCCACAGCACCACCTCCTCGACCTGCGGGCAGTGCGCGACGAAGGCGTCGATGGCGGCGGCGATGTCCGCGTCCAGCGCCTCGAAGCCCAGGTAGGGCCCGTCGCTGTCGCCGATGCCCCGGTGGTCGAAGCGCAAGACCGGATAGCCCTGCTCTGCCAGGCGCCGCGCGATGAGCAGGAACTGCCGATGGCTGCCGGCGCGATATTGCGGCCCGCCGACCACGATCAGCACGCCGCGCCGCGCCGCGGCCGCCGGCAGGTGCAGGATGCCGACGAGTTCCGCCTCTGCGCAGGGGAAGGATACCGCGCGCTCCGCCACCGCCGTCATGGCCGAAACAGGCCCTCGGTGGCCGCGATGAGCGCGGGGGCCAAGGTAATTTCCTGGAGCGTCCAGAACGGCGCTCCCACCACTGCGCGGGCGCGCTGCGACCCTGTGTCCAAGCCCGGTGCCTCCAACATCCGCATGGTGGCGGCGCTCGGCTCTTCGGTCGCGCCCACCTCCAACACCGCCAGCGCCGGCTCTTGCAGGCGTTCGAGGATGCCGGGCAGCTTGCGCGCCGCAATGGACTCGGCCAGGGCCGGCGCCAGCTCGTAGCCGGCGATCTCCAGAACCTCGCCCTGCGCGAGGCGGGACCGCAGGTCGCCGGCGGTCTCCTTCGCGCTGCCCTTGCCCATGCCGGCGGCAACGCGCAGGCGCAGGAACTGCGTGAGATGCCGCTCGCCCGAGAGCACCGGCTGCCAGAGCAGCAGGCGCGGCGCCTGCATCTCCGCTGCAACCTCCGCGGCCAGCAGGGTGCCGAG
>DATCXZ010000053.1:0-2765 GCA_036570545.1 Kiloniellaceae bacterium | reverse complement strand
AGCCTGCGCGCCAGCCTGCGCGGTCGTGCTGCGCGCGCCTCCTGCCGATCCCGACGCGCCGCCCGGCACCCCGCTTAGGCGCTCCACCAACTCGGTCGGGGTCGGCAGATCGCTCACATAAGCGAGCCGGATCAGGGCCATCTCGGCCGCCTGCAAGGGCACGGGAGCCGCCTGCACCTCGCCGAGGCCCTTCAGCAGCATCTGCCAGATCCGCGCCAGCGCCGCGAGGCTCAATTTCTCGCTCAGCACGCGCCCGCGCAGCCGCTCGGTTTCCGGCAGGCCGGGTGACTCGAGGCTCTGCGGCACCAGCTTTGCCCGCGTGAGGAAGTGCGCCAGCTCCAGCAGGTCCTGCACCATCACCGCGGGGTCGGCGCCGGCGGCATAGAGGTCGGCCACGATATCGAGACTCTCGGGCACCTTGCCGCCGACCAGCGCCTCGAAGAGATCGAAGATGCGCGCCCGGTCGGCAAGGCCGAGCATCGCCTGCACCTGGGCGGCCTCGACCGTGGTGCCGCCGCCCAGCGCGATCGCCTGGTCGAGCAGCGAGAGGCCGTCGCGGGCCGAGCCGTCGGCCGCCCGCGCGATCATGGCCAGCGCCTCCGGCGCTACGCTGACGCCTTCCTTGGCGACGATGCGGCCGAACAGGCCCTGCAGATCCTCGGTGGTGAGCCGGCGCAGGTCGAAGCGCTGGCAGCGTGACAGCACCGTCACCGGCACCTTGCGGATCTCGGTGGTGGCGAAGATGAAGACGACGTGCTCCGGCGGCTCCTCCAGCGTCTTCAGCAGCGCGTTGAAGGCCTGGTTGGACAGCATGTGGACTTCGTCGATGATGTAGATCTTGTAGCGCGCCTGCACCGGGCGGTAGCGCACGCCCTCGATCAGCTCGCGAATGTCGCCGACGCCGGTGCGGCTGGCGGCATCCATCTCGATGACGTCGACGTGGCGGTCCTGGGCGATCGCCGTGCACTGGGCGCAGACCCCGCAGGGCGACGGCGTCGGCCCGCCGGCGCCGTCCGGCCCGACGCAGTTCAGCGCGCGGGCGATGATGCGCGCGGTGGTGGTCTTGCCGACGCCGCGCACGCCGGTGAGGATGAAGCCATGCGCCAGGCGGCCGCTGTCGATGGCGTTGGTCAGGGTGCGCACCAGGGCTTCCTGGCCCACCAGGTCCGCGAAGGTGGACGGCCGGTACTTGCGCGCCAGCACGCGGTAGAGGCCGTCGCGCGGGAGGCTGTCGGCTTCTCTCTCGCTGGTGGCGTCGCTCATGCTGGCAATCCGGGGAGCGGGAAGACACCCGCTGCGGCTCTTGCGGCCGGCTTCGGCGCGTCGATCGGTCGGGTGGGAGATTGGAACAGCGACCCGGACCGGAATCTCGTTACGGCTGCTTCCTTCCGGACCTGACCGGGTTGGCGAGTGATCCGTCCGCCGCCAACCTCCCACCCCCAATATCGAGCATCGGACCGGTCGGGGCAAGCCCCTGGCGGGGCTCGGTCCAGAGAGTTTTCCCGTGCGTTTTCCCGTGAGTTTTCCGGCGATTCCGCCCTATTGCCGCGCCAGGGCGATGCGCGAGCCATCGCGCCCTCGCAAGGTCACCCGCGCGATGGCGCAATTGGCGTCATACCAGACGTCGCGCTCGATCTCGCCGGTGAGGCGAAAGTGGCGCGCGGCGGTCTCGGCCCCCGCGACCGGCACCGCCTCCTCGCCCAGGTCACGGCAGTCGACGGTCTTCACCCGGCCGTCGATGGTGTCGAGCAGAGCCTGCGCCTTGGTGGTGTCGGGATGCCACAGGCTGGCCGGCAGGATGGAGCCGGGAGCCTCGAAGCCGGCGCCGTTGACGCTGCCGCGCAGCATGCCGTTCCGGCGTTCCGCCTGCACGCGCCAGCGGGTGCCGTCGTCGTCGGTATCGGAGACCAGCGACCACAGTTGGCCCCCGCGCCAGACCTCCTCGGCGCGGTGGGTGAAGCGGAATACCGTGATGCCCAGCACGTCGACCGCGATGTCGATGGCGACCTCCACCACCGAGTCGTCGCCGCGGCGCGAGAAGGTCATGCGCTGCGTACCGATGGGCTCGCCGTGGCGCAGCACCAGAAAACGCCACCCGGAGGCCTGGGAAAAGAGGCCGGAGGCCTGGGGAAAGAGGCCGCAGGCCGCAGCGGGAAGGGCCGCCGTCAGGGCGAGGCCTCCCGCCGTGGCGCCGAGCAGCGTCAGGGCATGGCGTCGTTGCATGTGCGCCTCCTCTTGCCACTGGACCTTGGCCCAAGCGGACAGCATCGACAACTACGCGGCAAGGGCCACAGGAGGATGCAACGCGGCGATTGCCGGCTGGCGACCGCCGTGCCACTTTTCCTGCCCATGCCGAAATCCAAATTCTACGCGCCGAACTTCTACGCGGGCGTTCCGCTCGACCGCGCCGACCGCCTGCGCGCCGACGCCGAGCGTCTCGCCGCCTTCCTGAGAGACCCGGAGAGCCGCGTGGTGCCGCTGTGGCGCAACCGGCACCTGATCGCCGCCGAATCCGAGGCGGTTGTCTGCCGTCTGGGCGAGATCGACAGCCTGCTAGGGGGAGCCGGCGAGACGATCTTCCTCGGCCTGCGCGAGAAGGTTGCCTACCTCGCCGTCGATTTCTCGGCCCTCGAGGAGCCGCAGATCGACCCGCTGGCCGCCGGGCGGGGCAGCTTCCAGGACCTGCGCGCGGTCGGCCCGGTCATGCGCCGCGAGGACGGCGCCCTGCTGGCCTACGCGCGCGGCCTTGCCCACTGGCATGCGCG
>DATCXZ010000052.1:0-3536 GCA_036570545.1 Kiloniellaceae bacterium | reverse complement strand
ATGGGCTCGGAATAGCTCGCCGGCCTCGATTGCGGCCCTGATCTCGGCCGCCGCAGAGCGCTTGTTTCCCGGCGTTGTGAACTGGGTGCCGTTGTCGGTCAGCACGGTATGGATCTTGTAGGGAAGCGCCTCGATCAGGCGGTGCAGGAAATCAGCAGCGGTGCGCCGGGTGGCGCGCTCGTGCAACTCGGAAAAGGCGAACTTGGTGACACGGTCGATCGCCACGAACATTTGGAGCTTGCCGTCCTCGGTGCGCACTTCGGCGATGTCGATGTGAACATAGCCGATCGGATAGTCCTTGAACCGCTTCTTCGGCTTGTCGCCCTCGACGCTCGGCAGCCGGCTGATTCCGTGGCGCCGGAACAGCCGATGCAGACTTGAGCGGGTCAGGTGCGGGATTGTGGCCTGCAGCGCATAGAGGCAGTCGTCCAGCGGCAGCAGTGTGTGCTTGCGAAAGGCGACGATCAGCGCTTCCTCCTCCGGTGACAGCACCGTCGAGCGCCGCTGCTTGGGTCCCATCGGGGCGTCCTCGACGGAGTTGCGCTGGCGCCACTTCTGCACCGTCTTCGGATTGATCCCGTAGTGTTGGCTCAGCTCCTGGATCGAGGCTTTCGATCGCTGTATTGCCGCTCGGCCGGCGTGAGTGGTCGTGGCGCTGCCGTGAAGTACCTGTCCCATAATGCTTCCTTGTCGATGGCCACCGGAACTATACCATCACATCGTGGGACTAAACATCTAGTTGGCGCCGCTTCTCCTGTCCAACGTAAACGCCTTCCCGACGTAGCGGATGATGCGCTCGACCGACTCGGCCACGCTCTCGCTGGCGGTATCGACCACGAGGTCGGGGTCGACCGGCGGCTCGTAGGGGGCGGAGACGCCGGTGAACTGGGCGATCTCGCCGGCGCGGGCGCGCTTGTAGAGGCCCTTGGGGTCGCGCCGCTCGCAGGTCGCCACGTCGGCCTCGATGTAGATCTCGTGGAAGCGCCCGGGCGCCGAGGCGCGCGCGCGGTCGCGGTCGACGCGGTAGGGGGAGATGAAGGCGGTGATGCAGATGATGCCGGAATCGGCGAACAGGGCGGCCGCCTCGCCGACGCGGCGGATGTTCTCGGTGCGGTCCTCGGGCGAGAAGCCGAGGTTGGCGTTGAGGCCGCGGCGCACGTTGTCGCCGTCCAGCACGTAGACCTGGTAGCCCTTGGCAAAGAGCCGCTGCTCGACCTCCATGGCGAGCGTCGACTTGCCGGCCCCGGAGAGCCCGGTGAACCACAACACGCCGCCGTGGTGGCCGTTGCGCACCGCCCGGCTGTCGGCGGTCAGGCGGTGCTCCACCGAGATGACGTTGGTCGACTTGATCTCCACCGCGCGGCGCTGGTCGGGCAGGCCCTCCATGGAGATGACGCCGCCGGCCACGGTGTCGTGGTCCTCGATCAGCACGAAGCGGCCGGTCCTGGGCAGGTCGGCGTAGTCGTCGAGCGCCAGCACCTCGCGGCTGCGCAGCACCACCTCGGCCACCGCGTTGCGCTCCACTTGCTCGCCGGCCGCGTGCTCCAGGGTCTGGGTGTCGACGATGCGCTCGATCGCCTGCACCGTCACCTCGGCCTCGCGGGTCAGGAGCTTCAACTTGTAGCGGCTGCCGACGCGGAGCGGCTGGTGGCCGAGCCAGAACAGGCGCGCCTGGAACAGGGTGGAGAGCTTGGGCGGGTTGTCGATGTGGCTGGCGATCTCGCCGCGCTCGACGAAGAGCTGCTCGTCGAGGGTGATGCCGACGGCCTCGCCGGCCGCGGCGCCTTGCCGGCGCGGCTCCGGCGGCCAGGATTCCAGCGAGCGCACCCGCGCGGTCTTGTTGGAGGGCGAGAACAGCAGCGTGTCGCCGACCGCCAGGCTGCCGCTCTCGAGGCGCCCGGCCAGGATGCGCCGGGCGTCGAACTTGTAGACGTCCTGGATCGCCAGGCGCAGCGGCTGCGCGCCGAGCCCCGGATGGCCGTGGAAGCCGTCCAGCGCCGAGAGCATGGTCGGCCCGTCGTACCACGGCATGCGCGCCGAGCGGGTGGCGATGTTGTCGCCGTCGCGCGCCGAGATCGGCACGATGCCCAGGGGGGTGGCGCCGATCGAGGCGAGGTAGCCGGTGATCTCCCGGGAGACCTCGGCAAAGCGCGCCTGGCCGAAGCCGACCAGGTCCATCTTGTTGACCGCCACCGCGACCTGGCGGATGCCCAGCAGGTGCAGCAGGTAGGCGTGGCGGCGCGACTGCTCGCGCACCCCCTCGGCGGCGTCGATCACCACCACCGCGGCATCGGCGCTGGCGGCGCCGCTGACCATGTTCTTGAGGAACTCGCGGTGGCCCGGCGCGTCGATGATGACGTAGTCGCGCAGCGCCGTCTTGAACCAGATCTGCGTGGTGTCGATGGTCACCGCCTGGTCGCGCTCGGCCTGGAAGGCGTCGAGCACGAAGGACCACTCGATCGCCATGCCGCGGCGCGCCGAGACCGCCTCCAGCTCGGCCACCTTGCCCGCCGGCAGCGCGCCGGTGTCGTACAGCAGCCGGCCGATCAGCGTCGACTTGCCGTGGTCGACATGGCCGACGATGACGATGCGGTGCAGCGCGCGCCCCGCCTCGGCCGCGGCCAGGGAGTCCCCCAGCGGGGCCGCCAGGCCGGTGGTGCCCAGGGTGGTGCCGAGGGTGCCCAGGGTGGTGGTGGTGCCGTCGTCCTTCATGCCCGCCGCCGCCTCCTACAGGTAGCCCGTGGCGCGCAGCCGCTCGAAGGCGTCCTCGCGCTCGTGGTCCATCGCCCGCCCGGCCCGCTCGGCGGTGGTGGTGGTCTCCAGCTCGGCGATGATCTCGTCGATCGAGCTGGCCTCGGAGGCGATCGGCGCGGTGATGTCGCGGTCGCCCAGCGAGCGGTAGCGCTTGCCGTCCCTGGACAGATAGAGCGGCACGATGGGGATGCCCTCGCGCCGGGTGTAGAGCCAGATGTCCAGCTCGGTCCAGTGCAGCAGCGGGTGGATGCGGATGTGGGTGCCCGGCGGGAAGTCGGTCTTGAACTGGTCCCAGAACTCCGGCGGCTGGTCGCGGAAGTCCCAGGCCCCGCTCTCGCCGCGCGGGCTGAACACCCGCTCCTTGGCCCGCGTCGCCTGCTCGTCGCGGCGGATGCCGGCGATCACCCCCTTCAGGGCGTGCTTGGCGATGGCCTGGCGCAGCCCCGCGGTCTTGCGCGCCGCCGAGCGCGCCGCCGGCGGCAGCGAGGCGTCGATCTCCTCCAGCGGCGGGCAGGTCTCGCGCTTGAAGTCGAGCCCCCACTCCGCCGCGTAGCGGTCGCGGAACGCGTACATCTCGGGAAACTTCTTGCCGGTGTCCACGTGCATCACCGGGAACGGCACATGGCCGAAGAAGGCCTTGCGCGCCAGCCAGATCATCACGTTGGAATCCTTGCCCAGCGACCACAGCATGGCCAGAGGCTCGATCCCCGCATAGGCCTCGCGCAGGATGTAGACGGATTGCGCTTCCAGCGCGTCCAGGCGGTCCATCGGCAAAGCGGCGT
>DATCXZ010000051.1:0-4985 GCA_036570545.1 Kiloniellaceae bacterium | reverse complement strand
CGTCCCGTTCGGCTTCAGCACCAGACCGCCGCCGGCCTTCGGCGCCGCCACGCCCATGGCGGCGAAGGCGGTCGAGTGGCCGACCAGCACCAGCGGCGCGCCCGGCAGCGGCGCCCGGAGGGCGGACAAATAGCCACGGAGCGTCTCGTTCATGGCCGCTTCGCTGCCGAGCTTCCAGTGGTAGTAGTTCAGCGCCGGCTCCTCGACGACCGGGCCGAGGCCGAGCAACTCGGCAGTCTGCTTCGCGCGGCACCACTGGCTGGAGAGCACGCGCGCCTCAGCCACGCCGGCGCTCTTGAAACGGGCGGCCAGCTCGGCCGCCTGGGCACGGCCGGAGGCGCCGACCTGGCGCTGGGTGCGGCAATCTGCGAGGTCGAAGTCATCGGCATCGCTGCCGCCGGCGGTGACGTGGCGCAGCAGCACCACGTAGCCGCCCTCGTTCAGCTTCGCGAGGTCGAAGTCGGCGGCCGCGCCAGTTCCCCGGGCCGGCGGGGCCGGCAGCAGCGCCACCAGAAGCGCCGCCAGCAACACAGCAGGCAACGCCGTCACGGCTCTTGCAGTCATGGTGCTCCCCCAAACGAATCCTCTGCAGCGGCCATGATAGCGCGCCGCCGCGCGCCGGCTACAGCCGGATGCGGTGAAAGGCGACGGGCGCATCGAAACCCTTCAGGGTGGTGGTCTCGCGCGCGCAGTCGAGCCCCTGCAGCAGGGCGGCGACGTCGGCGTCCGCGGCGACCGCCTCGGAGAGCACGACGTCGCCGCCCCGGCTCTCGCCCTGCAGGCGCGCCGCCATGTTCACCGTGGTGCCGAAGTAGTCCAGCCGCCCGTTGAGGGTGACGGCGATGCAAGGCCCCTCGTGCACGCCGAGCTTGATGGTCAGGGGGCTCGCCTCGGCGGCATTGAAGGCCGCCAGCTCGCGCTGGATGTCGAGCGCCGCGGCCAAAGCGTCGGCCGGCCTTGCAAAGGCGGCCATGATGGCGTCGCCGATGGTCTTCACCAGGGCCCCGTCGTGGCGCCGCACGATGCCGCCGAGATAAGCGAAGTGATCGCGCACCAGGTGATAGGCGGCGGCATCGCCGATGCGGCCGTAGAGGTCGGTCGAGCGCCGGAGGTCGGTGAACAGCAGGGCGATGCGCGCCACCGCCACCTCGTCGCCCGGGCGCAGCACCTGGTCCGAGAAGAGGTCGCGGAAGGCCTGCAGGGCGGTCACGCGGTCGGCGGTGAGGGCATCGCGCACCCAGCGGCGCTCCTCGACGATGACGGTGAGCGGCCGCGCGGCGGCGTTGCGCAGGACCACCTTGCCGGCCTCGCCAGCGTCGCCCAGGCCAACCCCCTCCCCGCTCAAGACGATCTCGCGCAGCGCGGCGCCGGGCTCCAGCGTGACGTCTTCCTGCGGCCCGGCCTCGAGCGTGCGCAGGCGATAGCTGCCCGGCGGCAAGTCGCAGAGCTCGGCCAGCCGCTCGCCCGCCGCCAGACTGCGCTGCAGCCAGATGTGCGGCGTTGACATCGGCCCGAACAGGCAGTGCTCGCCGCTGCCCAGCGGACGCACCGCGGGAGCCGGCAGGAAACTGAGTTCCACGTTGCGCGAGAAGTCGCGCTCGTAGTCGATGTTGCAGGTGGGGCAGTGCGCGCCCTTCGGGAGCTGGTCGAGCGCCGGCACCGCGGCCTTGGCGACACGGCAACGCGGGCACAGCAGATCCCAGCGCATGGTAAGCAGGCCGCTGCGCACCCCCTGCAGGCAGAGCTCGATGACCTCGCGCGGCGTCGCCTGCCAGTCGCGTGCGAGGGCCAGCGGACGGATATGCGTGAGGTCGGTTTCCTGCGCGCTCAGCAGAAGCGCCGCAAGCCGCGCCGCAAGGCCGTGACCGTGGCCGCTCGCTTCGATCTCCGCGACCAGGCGGTCGACCCGACGGCGGCGATCGGCATCCGGCTTGGGCGCGACGAAGCGGAACGGCGTCGGCGCCGCGCCGGCAGCGTAGCGGTTGGCTTCCGCCGCCAGCGCGCCGAAGGTCTTGGCCGTGCGCTCGAGGAAGCCGGTCGCCAGCAACAGGCGGCCGACCAGGTTCGCAGGGGTCGCCGTCAGCGTGAAGTCGGCGGTGCAGCCGCTGCCTTCGGCGGGAGCGAGGTCAAGGCGCGCCGTCAGGTCCTTCAGCGGGCCGTTGTAGAACTCGCGACGGTGCTCGAACCAGCGCGGCGCCACCCAGTTCTGCGGAATCTCGCGCCAGCCGATCGCGAGCGGCCCCTGCTTCAGCCGCCCCTCGAAGAGCACGCTGCCGTCCTCCTGCAGGGTTTCGGCGACATCGTAGCGCGGCAGGCCCGCCGCCTCGTTGAAGCGCACGGTGTCGGCCAGCAGCGGCCAGATGGCCGCCGGCGGGCGATCGAACTGCCAGCGAAAGGTGCGTGTGTGCGGCTCTGCCATGCGCTCTCGTACGGCCGACCGCGGAAGGCCCTACCAACGCATGAACGGCAGGGCCACGGTCGGTTTCCACTCGGCCGCTGCCATGAAGGCCTCATAGGCCTCCGGGTCGACGCGGCCGTCCTTGCTGACGTGCAACTCCTCGGTGTGGATGCCCCCGGCGATGAAGATGCTGCCGATGCCCGAGGCGTGGGCGCCGGCGACGTCGGTGCGCAGCGAGTCGCCGATGGCGGCGATGCGGGCAGGCGGGATGCCGTCGAGCAGCGCCAGGCAGCTCCGGTAGACTTCCGGGTGCGGCTTGCCGTGCCAGCGCACGTCGCCGCCCTTCTGCTCGTAATCCAGAGCGAGCGCGCCGGCGCAGATCTCCATCGCCTCGCCGCGCATGACGATCAGGTCGGGATTGGCGCAGATCATCGGCAGCCGTCGCGCAAGGCCTTCGTCGAGGAAGTGGCGGTAGGTGTCGACCTGATCGAGGTCGTGCAGGACGCCCGTATTGAGGATGAAGTCGGCCTCGGCGAGGCTGTCGACGAAGGTGAGGTCGAGGCCTTCACGCATGCCCAGGTCGCGCGCCGGGCCCAAGTGATAGCAGCGCGTTCCCAACGCGCGGTACCAGGCATCGGGCCGGGTCTTCAGGTGCTGCCAGGCGTCCTCGCCGGAGGACA
Source organism: Kiloniellaceae bacterium (assembly GCA_036570545.1). GTDB lineage: Bacteria > Pseudomonadota > Alphaproteobacteria > Kiloniellales > Kiloniellaceae > Pelagibius. The sequence continues at coordinate 1,907 of DATCXZ010000051.1, read as the reverse complement.
GCAGGTGATCGGGCAAATCTTCCGGAATGCCGATCTCGGCGTTGCGCTTGGCGATGACAGCGGCGCGGCGCGGCGCGTTGGAGAGCACCACCGAACGCTTGCCGGCGCGGCGGAGCTGGCGCAGGGCCTCGACCGCCGCCGGGTAGGCCCGAAGGCCGTCGTGCATCACGCCCCAGAGATCGATGATGAAGGCATCGTAACGATCGGCCACGGCCGAGAGGCCGGGGTAGAAAGGCACCTCGGTCGCAAGGGTCTCGGTTTTCATGGGCTTCCGGGGTCTCCGGCCGTTCGAAGGCAAGGGGTCGCGAGGCGCGCGCCTCTTCTGCCACAGGCCGCCCGAGGATGCAAAGGGCGCCATGCTCGAATGCCCCCAATGCCAGCGAGCGGCGTCAAACCGTCGAGGCCGGGTGGTACTGGTAGAGCCAGGTCTCCGTCAGCACCTGGTCGCCGTTGCGCAGGAAGCAGCGCAGGTCGACCGGCTTGTCGCCCTCGACCGTCAGGTCGAACTGGGCGCGCCAGTGGCCCGGCACGTCGTTGGGCAGCGCCTCGGTATAGATGTAGGAGAATTCGCCTTCCGAGGCGGTCAGCACCGCCTCCGGCAGCACGCCCATCGGCAGCTCGGTCAGAGGCCCGCCGAGGAACTCCACCATGAACTTGCGCACGCCCTTGGGGCGCGGCTGGCCCGGCTGGCCGCCGTTGCCGAGCCGCGTCGCCACACAGCGTCCCAGCGCGCTCGGATAGGGCTCGTCGGCGAGCCAGTGCAGACGATAGGCGAGCTCGATATGGCTGCCGGCGCCGTGCGGTTCGTCGGGAATCCACATGGCGCAGATGTTGTCGTGGATCTCGTCGTCGGTCGGAATCTCCACGAGCTGCACCACGCCGCGGCCCCAATCGCCCAATGGCTCGACCCAGGCGGACGGCCGCAGGTGGTAACGGACGCCGTCGAGGTAGTGATCGAAGTTGCGGTCGCGCTGCGACAGGCCGAAGCCGCGCGGGTTGTCGTCGACGAAGCTCGAGATGGTGATCTGCGGCGGGTTGTTGAGCGGGCGCCAGATGCGTTCGCCGCTGCCGGTCCAGATGGCGAGGCCGTCGGAATCGTGCACCTCCGGGCGCCAGTCCACCATGGTGGGCTTCGCGGTCTCGGAGAACCAGTACATCGAGGTCAGCGGCGCGAGGCCGAGGCGCTCGATGGTGCGGCGCGGATGGACGCTGGCCTCGATGTCCATGACCACGCCCGAGGTACGGCGCAGCAGGAAGCGATAGGCACCGGCGACGGAGGGACCGTCGAGCAGCGCGTAGACCGTGACCGGCTCGTCCTCGCTGCGCGCCGGCTCGAACCAATAGTTGGTGAAGTCGGGAAACTCCTCGGGGCCGGGGGCGCCGGGCGCGAGCGCGATGCCGCGCGCGGAGAGGCCGACCTGGCCGAGCTCGCCGACGCCGCGGAAATAGGAGGCGCCGAGGAAGGTCGCCCAGGGCGCGACCTCGTCGAGGCTGCCCTCGCTGAGCGGCTCGTGCACCCAGAAGCCGGCGAAGGCCGAGGGCTGCTCGCCGAGCCCCGCCGCTACGTGACTCGGATCGACGGTGAACAGCGTCGGGTCGTAGTGGACCTCGCGGGCAGTGCCCCCGTCGACCGCATGCATTCGCACGGTCTTGGGGAAGTACATGCCGACATGCTGGAACGAGATCGGGAAGCTGCCGTCGCGATAGAGCGCGAAGTCCTTGCGGAAGCGCAGCTTGCCGTGGGCGTCGTAGTCGATCTTCTGGACGATGTCGGGGTCGGGGCGCGGCGGCTCGCGGTAGGGCGCGGCGGCCAGCGCGCGGGCGTGCTGCTTCAGCCAGTCGTAGAAGAACGGTTCGGCGGGGCCGAATTCGAGGCCGGTCGCGGCGGCTGCGGCGGGCAGCGCGCC
>DATCXZ010000050.1:0-7574 GCA_036570545.1 Kiloniellaceae bacterium | reverse complement strand
ATTCACGACATCAAGGGCGAGAACTGGCAGCTCACGGCCGGCTGGCGCCAGCGCTTCTCGCACTGCCTGCTGTTCAACCCGACGGATCCGCGCTCGGCCCGCTACAACCCGCTGCTCGAGGTGCGCAGGGGGCCGTACGAGGTCCGTGACGTCCAGAACATCGCCGACATCCTGGTCGACCCCGAGGGAGCGCTGGAGCGCCGGAACCACTGGGAAAAGACCAGCCACGCGCTGCTCGTCGGCGCCATCCTGCACGTCCTCTACGCCGAGCAGGAGAAGACGCTGGCGCGGGTCGCGAGCTTTCTCTCCGACCCACGCCGGTCATTCGAGCACACGCTCCGGGCCATGATGGCGACCAACCATCTCGGCACACGGAGGAGCCCCGTCGTCCCTCCGGTGGTCGCCCAGGCAGCCCGCGAGGTTCTAAACAAATCGGACAACGAGCGCTCGGGCGTCTTGTCGACGGCGATGAGCTTCCTCGGGCTCTACCGCGACCCGACGGTGGCTGCGACCACCGCCGCCTGTGACTGGCGCATCGCAGACCTGGTGGACGCCGGGCGCCCGGTCTCGCTCTACCTCGTGATCCCGCCATCCGACATCTCCCGCACCAAGCCGCTGGTGCGCCTGGTGCTGAACCAGATCGGCCGCCGGCTCACCGAGCGCCTGGAAGGCGATCCCGCTAACCGCCGCAAGCACCAGCTGCTCATGATGCTGGACGAGTTCCCGGCGCTGGGGCGCCTCGACTTCTTCGAGACGGCGCTCGCCTTCATGGCCGGCTACGGCATCCGCGCCTACCTAATCGCCCAGTCCTTGAACCAGATCTCTAAGGCCTACGGCGAGAACAATGCGATCCTCGACAACTGCCACGTCCGGATCGCCTTCTCTTCGAACGACGAGCGCACGGCCAAGCGCATCTCTGACGCGCTCGGCACAGCGACCGAGCTGCGCGCCCAGCGCAACTACGCCGGCCACCGGCTCGCACCCTGGCTCAGCCACGTCATGGTCTCGCGGCAGGAGACCGCGCGGCCGCTGCTGACGCCGGGCGAGGTGATGCAGCTCCCGCCGGCGGACGAGCTGGTGCTGGTCTCCGGCCTGCCGCCGATCCGCGCCAAGAAGCTCCGCTACTACGAGGATTACAACTTCAGGTCCCGTGTCGCAGCAGCGCCGATGCTGGCCGAGAAAGGCTACTGCGACCGGCCGCCGGCGCGCACCGACGACTGGACAGGGCAGGTCCGCGGCACCGACGCGCGCCTTGCCGCCGCTGCCGACCGCGAGCTCGGCCTCGACGACGGCGACGAGGAGGGCGGGCTCCAGCAGCAGCGCCATCCCGGCATGCCCGAGGCCGAGGTGACGAAGCCGGTCGAGCCCTCTCGGCAGAGCGACCTCGATCTCCTCGACGACGAGGCCGACGCGCCGGCGCAGGGCAGGACCATGGACGGGGTGCGGCGGCTCTCCAGCATCGCCCGTGCCTACGGCATTGACGGCAACGCCGGCCGGCGCGACGACGACCTGCTGCCGGGCTTCTGAGGGATCGCCATGAAGCCACGCCATCACCTCTATCTCGACGACGCGCTGACCGAGCAGCTCGACGCCCTGGCCCGGAAGCCGGGCTCGTCCAAGTCGGCGATCGTGGCCGACGCCCTCCGCAGCTATCTCGCCCGCCGCGGCACGAAAGAGCTCGACGACCTGCTGAAGACCCGCCTCGACCGGATCAGCCGGCAGCTCGGCCGGATCGAGCGCGACCAGCAGGTGCTGCTGGAGACCCTGGCGCTCTTCGTCCGCTACCAGCTGACCGTGACGGCGCCGCTGCCCGAGGCGGACCAGGCGGCGGCCCGGGCGCTCGGTCAGGAGCGCTTCCAGGCCTTCATCGACCAGGTCGGCCGCCGCCTCGCCGACGGCCGGACGGTCGCCAACGAGCTGCTTGCCCGGGACTTGGCCGAGGAGGGCGGCCCATGAGCGGCCACTACAGCCATCCCGAGAGCTGGGCGCGCCAGCGGACCATGCTGCGCACCGCCATGGGGCCGGCGATCGGCGCCGCGCTCGCCGACCCTACGGTCATCGAGGTGATGGTCAATCCGGATGGCAGCCTGCGTCTCGACCGGCTCGGCGAGGGCAGGGTCGATACCGGTGAGCGGCTCAAGGCGGCCGAGGTCGAGCGGATCATCCGGCTGGTGGCGAGCTACCTGCGGGTCGAAGTCCATGCCAACAACCCGGTGGTGAGCGCCGAGCTGCCGGAGACCGGCGAGCGCTTCGAGGGCCTGCTGCCGCCGGTCTCGCTGGCGCCCTGCTTCGCGATCCGGAAACCGGCGGCGCGCGTCTATACGCTCGTGGACTATGTCGCCGACCAGGTGATGTTGCCGCTGCAGGCCGACGCCATGAAGCGGGCCGTCCGCGAGCGGCGCAACATCCTCATTGCCGGTGGCACCAGCTCCGGCAAGACCACGCTCGCCAACGCGCTGCTGGCCGAGATCGCCGAGGCGGACGAGCGGGTGATCCTGATCGAGGATACCCGCGAGCTGCAATGTGCGGCGCCCGATTGCGTGGCGCTCCGCACCAAGCCGGGCGTCGTCGGTCTCGCCGATCTTGTGCGCTCAACCATGCGGCTCAGGCCCGACCGAATCATTGTCGGTGAGGTCCGCGGACCGGAAGCTCTCGACATGCTGAAGGCATGGAATACCGGCCATCCCGGTGGCATCGCCACGGTCCACGCCAACTCGGCCCACGCCGCGCTCTACCGGCTGGAGCAGCTCATCCAGGAGGCGGTGGTCACCGTGCCACGCCGGCTCGTGGCCCAGACGATCGACCTCGTCGTCTTCATCCGCGGCCGCGGCGAGGGACGCCGGATCGAGACCATCGCTGAGGTCGAGGGCCTCGACGCCAGTGGCGACTACCGCGTCACCGAACTCTCGCCGGCCCACCTCCAAGCCCCGTGATCGAAGGAGATCCAGATGCGCTCGCCCCTCTATCGAAGGTTCCTGGTTCCAGCACTGATTGCAGCGATCGTCGTCAGCACCGCTGCACCCGCGCTTGCCGCCGGCTCCGGCATGCCCTGGGAGGTCCCGCTCGAGTCGATCCTGCAGTCGATCGAGGGGCCGGTGGCGCGCATCATCGCCGTGATCGTCATCATCATCACCGGCCTGTCGCTCGCCTTCGGCGACACCTCGGGCGGCTTCCGGCGCCTCCTGCAGATCGTCTTCGGGCTCTCCATCGCTTTCGCGGCGACGAGCTTCTTCCTGGCCTTCTTCTCCTTCGGCGGCGGGGCGCTCGTCACATGAGCGCGCATGTCGAAGGTTTCGAGGTGGCGCTGCACCGCGCGCTTACCGAGCCGATCCTGCTCGCCGGCGCGCCGCGGACCATCGCTATCGTCAACGGCACCCTGGCGGCGGCGCTGGGCCTGGGGCTGCGGCTCTGGATCGCCGGCATCCTGGTCTGGGCGATCGGCCACACGCTGGCGGTGTTCGCCGCCAAGCGCGACCCGCAGTTCGGCCAGGTGCTGGGCCGCCACCTTCGCCAGAAGGGGTGGCTCGGATGCTGAACCTCGCCGAATACCGCAGGAAGCCGGCACTGCTGGCCGACCATCTGCCATGGGCGGCGCTGGTCGCGCCTGGGGTCGTGCTCAATAAGGATGGCAGCTTCCAGCGCAGCTTCCGCTTCCGTGGGCCCGACCTGGAGAGTGCGACCGAGCCCGAACTGGTCGCGACCTGCGCGCGGCTCAACAACGTGCTGCGCCGCTTCGGCGGAAGCTGGGCGCTCTTCTTCGAGGCGGAGCGGCACGAGGCGCCGGGCTATCCGTCGTCGGACTTCCCGGGCCCGGCATCCTGGCTGGTCGATCGCGAGCGGCAGGCTGCCTTCGAGCAGGCACCAAGCCCGTTCGACGACGTGGTGAAGGCGGTTCGCCGGGAACACTTCGAGAGCGCCTACTATCTGACGCTCCTCTACCTACCGCCGCCGGACCAGGTGAGCCGGGCCGAGCGCGCGCTTCTTGAGGTCCCCCCGGAGGAGCGCGGCCTCGACTATCGCGACTACCTCAAGGCCTTCGTTGCCGAGACGGAGCGCGCCTTCGATCTCCTGGCCGGGATCATGCCCGAGTGTGCGCCGCTCGATGACGCGGAGACGCTGACGTATCTGCATACAACTGTCTCCACGCGCCGCCATCCCGTCGCCGTCCCCGAGACGCCCATGTACCTTGACGCGGTGCTGGCCGACACGCCGCTTGCCGGCGGAATCGAGCCCATGCTGGGCGATCGGCACCTCCGCACGGTTAGCGTGCTTGGCTTCCCAAACACGACACGGCCCGGGCTCCTCGACGACCTCAACCGGCTCGGCTTCGCCTATCGCTGGGCGACGCGTTTCCTACCTCTCGACAAGACCGGTGCCAACAACGCCTTGACCCGGCTTCGCCGCCAGTGGTTTGCCAAGCGCAAGTCCATCGTCACCCTCCTGCGGGAGGTGCTCTACAACGAACCGGCTCAGCTCCTCGATTCCGACGCCGACAACAAGGCGCTCGACGCCGACATGGCGCTGCAGGAGTTGGGCGGTGACCATGTCGCGTTCGGCTATCTGACGGCTACGATCACGGTCTGGGACGAGAGCCGCGCGGGTGCCGCCGAGAAGGTCCGCGCGGTGGAGCGCGTCATCAACAGCCGCGGCTTCACCACCATCCGCGAGACGGTGAACGCGGTCGAGGCCTGGCTCGGCAGCTTGCCAGGCCATGTCTACGCCAACGTCCGCCAGCCGCTCGTCCACACCTTGAACCTCGCGCACCTGGTTCCGCTGTCGGCGATCTGGGCCGGGCCGGCGCGGAACGAGCATCTGGACGGGCCGCCGCTTTTCCTCGCCGAGACTGCCGGCACGACGCCGTTCCGTTTCTCGACCCATGTCGGCGACGTCGGCCACATGCTGATTGTCGGCCCCACGGGGTCCGGCAAGTCGGTGCTGCTGGCGCTGATGGCCTTGCAGTTCCGGCGGTATCCGCAGTCCCAGGTCTATATCTTCGACAAGGGCGGCTCGGCGCGCGCTGCGGTGCTTGCCATGGGCGGGCAGCATCATGCCTTGGGCATCGGCGGCTCCCTGGCGTTCCAGCCGCTCCGGCACATCGACGACCCGGTCGTGCGGAGCTGGGCGGCCGAATGGGTCGCCGGCCTCATCGCGCACGAGGCCGTCACCCTCACACCGGACGTGAAGGAAGCCGTCTGGTCCGCGCTCGGCAATCTCGCCTCGGCGCCAGCAGAAGAGCGCACGATCACCGGCCTTTCCGTTGTCCTCCAGTCGAACGCCCTCAGATCAGCGCTGGCGCCCTATACCCTCGAAGGGCCGTACGGCCGGCTGCTCGATGCCGCCGAGGACCAGCTCGATCTCGGCGACGTCCAGTGCTTCGAGATGGAAGAGCTGATGCAGGAGGCCGGCGCGGTCCTGCCGGTCCTGACCTATCTCTTTCACCGGCTCGAGGAACGCTTCGATGGGCGGCCGACGCTGCTAGTCCTCGACGAGGCCTGGCTCTTCCTCGACAACCCGCTGTTCGCCGGGCGCATCCGCGACTGGCTGAAGACGCTGCGCAAGAAGAACGTCGCCGTCGTCTTCGCGACCCAGTCGCTCGCCGACATCGCGGGCAGCAGCATCGCCCCGGCACTGATCGAGTCCTGTCCGCAGCGCATCTTCCTGCCCAACGACCGCGCCCTCGAGCCGCAGAGCCGGGAGGCCTATGAGCGCTTCGGCCTCAACGCGCGGCAAGTCGAGCTGATCGCCGCGGCGCAGCCCAAGCGCGACTACTACCTGCAATCCCGCCGCGGCAACCGGCTGTTCGAGCTGGGTCTCGGTCCAGTGGCGCTCGCCTTCTGCGGCGTGTCGACGGCCTCCGATCAGGCGCTCATAGACCGCGTGCTCATGGAGGCCGGACCGGAGAGCTTCGCCGAGGCCTGGCTCCGGACCAAGGGGCTCGATTGGGCCGCCGACCTGCTGCGCGACTTCCCGACCAACCAAGGAGACCAACCATGAAGCGCCACCTCTGTGCCGCCTGTCTGGCGGCGTACTTCGCATTTTCGTCGGTCCAGCCTGTCGGAGCGCTCACCGTGTTCGATCCCTCGAACTACAGCCAGAACGTGCTGCAGGCGGCCCGAGCGCTGCAGCAGATCAACAACCAGATCCAGAGCCTGCAGAACCAGGTGCTGATGCTGCAGAACATGGCGCAGAACCTCCAGCGCCTCGACTACTCCTCCCTCGGCCCGATCGTGACGGCGCTCCGCAATATCAACCTGCTGATGGCGCGCGCCCAGGGGATCGCCTTTCAGGTGGATTCCACGGAACGGGAGTTCGCGCGGCTCTATCCGAAGCACTACGCCGCGACCGTGACGACGGACGAGCTCGCCCGTGACGCCCGGGGGCGCTGGGAACATTCGATGGACGCGCTGCGCCAGACCATGCTGGTGCAGGCGCAGGTGGTGCAGAACGTCGAGGTCGACAGCGGCGAGCTTGCGCGTCTCGTCACCCAGTCCCAGGCGGCGGTCGGCAACCTCCAGGCTCTGCAGGCCACCAACCAGCTCATCGCGCTGTCCACCAAGCAGCAGCTCCAGACCCAGGAAATGGTCGCGGCCCAGTACCGGGCGGAGGCGCTGGAGCGCGCCCGTGCGACCACCGCGCAGGAGCAGGCGCAGACCCAGTTCAGCCGCTTTCTCGGCGACGGCAGCGCCTACACGCCGCGCCAGTAAGACGGGATCGGAAGGCACTCCGTCATGGACGACCTCAACGTCATCGACCAGTTCACGCAGACCTTCATCACCTATATCGATTCGGGCTTCGGTCTGCTGGCAGGCGACGTCGCCTTCCTCACCTCGATCCTGGTCGCCATCGATATCACCCTGGCGGGCCTCTGGTGGGCGATGGACGAGGGCTCCAACGTCCTCGCCCGGCTCATCCGCAAGGTGCTCTATGTCGGTGCTTTCGCGCTGATCCTCAACAACTGGCAGATCTTTGCAGACGTCGTCTTCCAGTCGTTCTCCAGCCTCGGGTTGGAGGCAACGCGTACCGGCTTGACGCCGGATCAACTGCTTCGTCCTGGCTTCGTTGCCGGCACGGGCTTCGAGGCCGCCTATCCGCTGATCAAGCAGGCCGGCGACCTGCTCGGTTTCACCACTTTCTTCGACAATGCCGTGACGATCCTCGTGCTGGTGTTCGCCTGGCTCGTGGTCGTGCTCGCCTTCTTCATCCTGTCGATCCAGCTCTTCATCACCATCATCGAGTTCAAGCTCACCACGCTTGCTGGCTTCGTCCTCGTCCCCTTCGCGCTGTGGAACAAGACGGCGTTCCTCGCCGAGCGCGTGCTCGGCAACGTGGTCGCCTCCGGCATCAAGGTGATGGTGCTCGCCGTTATCATCGGCATCGGCACCACCCTGTTCGGCGACTTCATCGGTGCGCTCAACGGCGCGGAGCCCAACCTTGAGCAGGCGATGTCGCTGGTGCTGGCCTCGCTCGCGCTGTTCGGGCTCGGCATCTTCGGCCCCGGCATCGCGGCCGGCCTCGTCTCCGGCGCGCCTCAGCTCGGTGCTGGCGCCGCGGTCGGCACGGCCGGCGCGGTGGCG
>DATCXZ010000049.1:0-3360 GCA_036570545.1 Kiloniellaceae bacterium | reverse complement strand
CCACGCCGCCGGCCGCGGCGAGCTGGCCCTGGCCGACGCGGCGGAGCCGACCCGCGGCTGTGGCATCGCCGTGCTCGGCATGGGCAAGCTGGGCGCGCGCGAGCTGAACTATTCCTCCGACATCGACCTCATCGTCATCTTCGATCCCGAGGCGGTGGACTACCGCCACCAGCGCGGCGTGCAGCAGGGTCTGGTGCGCCTCACCCGCGACCTCATGCGCAGCCTGGACGACCGCACCGCCGACGGCTACGTCTTCCGCACCGACCTGCGCCTCAGGCCCGATCCCGGCGCCATGCCGCTGGCGATCAGCCTGAACGCCGCCCTCACCTACTACGAAAGCCTGGGCCAGAACTGGGAGCGCGCCGCCATGATCAAGGCGCGCCCGGTGGCCGGCGACCGCGCGCTCGGCGAGGCCTTCCTGCGCGAGATGAAGCCCTTCGTCTGGCGCAAGCACCTCGACTTCTGGGCCATCCAGGACGTGCACTCCATCAAGCGGCAGATCAACGCGCACAAGGGCGGCTCGGTGATCGCCGTCAACGGCCATAACATAAAGCTCGGGCGCGGCGGCATCCGCGAGATCGAGTTTTTCGCCCAGACCCAGCAGCTCATCTGGGGCGGCCGCGAGCCGGCCCTGCGCACGCCGCGCACCGTCGAGGCGCTGGCCGCGCTGGCGGCGAGCGGGCACATCGAGGCACAGGTGGCCGAAGAGCTGACGCAGGCCTACGCCTTCCTGCGCCGCCTCGAGCACCGCCTGCAGATGATCGACGACATGCAGACCCACAAGCTGCCGGAGAGCGACGACGAGGTCGATGCGGTGGCGGTGTTCCTCGGCTACGACGACCCGGCCGCGTTCCGCGCCGAGCTGCTGCGATGGCTGCGCTGCGTCGAAGACCGCTATGCGCACCTCTTCGAGGAGTCGCCGACACTCTCGGCGCCGGGCAGCCTGGTGTTCACCGGCGGCGAGCCGGACCCCGAGACCCTCGCGACCCTCGCCAGCCTCGGCATCCGCGACGGCGCGCGCGTCTGGCACATGGTGAGCGGCTGGCACCACGGCCGCTATCGCGCGCTGCGCTCGACGCGCAGCCGCGAGCTGCTGACCGAGCTGGTGCCGCTGCTGCTGCAGACCTTCGGCAAGACGCAGGAGCCCGACCGCGCACTGGTGAAGTTCGACGGCTTCGTCGCCGGCCTGCCGGCCGGCATGCAGCTCCTCTCGCTGCTCTACAACAACCCCAACCTGCTGGAGCTGATGGCGGAGATCATGGGCAGCGCGCCGCAGCTCGCCGACCGCCTGAACCGCAACCCCCACCTGCTGGAGGCGGTGCTGGCGCCCGACTTCTTCGACCCCATCCCGCCGGCGGAGGCCCTGGAAGCCGAGCTGCAGGTGGCGCTGAGCGATGCGCAGGACCTGCAGGACGTGCTCGAGCAGACGCGGCGCTGGGCCAACGACCGCCGCTTCCAGGTCGGCGTCCACATCCTGCGCCACAAGAGCGACGTCGATGCCAGCGGGCGCGCGCTCAGCGACATCGCCGAGGTGGCGCTGCGCGGGCTCTACGGGCCGGTAGTCGAGGACCTTGCGCGCGCGCACGGCCATCTCGCCGGCAGCGGCCTTGCGGTGGTGGCCCTCGGCAAGCTCGGCAGCCGCGAGATGACGGTGTCCTCCGACCTCGACCTCGTCTTCCTCTACGAGCTGTCGCCGGAGGGCACGCTGTCGGATGGCGCCAAGCCGCTGGAGCCGCAGCGCTACTACGCGCGCCTGGCGCAGCGCCTGATCAACGCGCTGAGCGCGCAGACCGCCGAGGGCACGCTCTACGAGATCGACATGCGCCTCAGGCCCTCCGGCAATGCCGGGCCGATCGCCACCTCGCTGGCCAGCTTCCGCCGCTACTACGCAGAGGCGGCCTGGACCTGGGAGCACCTGGCGCTGACGCGGGCGCGGCCGGTGGCCGGGCCGCCCTACATCTGCGCCTGCGTCGAGGGCGAGCTGCGCGCCATCCGCTGCGGCCCGCGCGACCCTGAAACACTGCTGGCCGAGGTCGCCGATATGCGCCGGCGCATCGCCCGGGAGCATCCGGCGGCGACGATCTGGAGCGTGAAGTTCGCGGAGGGCGGCCTGATCGATCTCGACTTCCTCGCCCAGTACCTGCAACTGCGCCACGCCGCGGAGCGCCCGGAGGTGCTGTCGACCTCGACGCAGCAGGCCTTCGCCAGGCTCGCCGACGCCGGCGTGCTGGAGGAGGCGCAGACCGCCCGGCTGATCGAGGCGACCCGCTTCCTGCGCCAGGTGCAGGAGGCGCTGCGCCTCACCGTCGGCCCGGCCTTCGATGCCGACACGCTCACCCCGACGCTGCAGGCGGCGCTGACCGCCAGCGTCGGCCTCCACAGCTTCGCTGCGCTGCGCGCCCGCCTCGAGGAAACGCTCACCTGGGCGCACGGCGTCTATGTCGAGGTGATCGATGCGCCTGCCCCCGCTGCCGGCGAGACGGCAGCCAAGGACGAACTGCCGCGCGCCCGCGGCGCTTGACCGGATTGGAGTCAGGATGTCGCACAACGGCTACACACACACCGCTGTCGTCCCGGGGCTTGACCCCGGGATCCATTGGCGTCAGCACGAGGCACCCCTGAGCGGATAGTCTCGACGATCGATTGAGCGACGAGGGCAATGGGTCCCGGCAACAAGTGCCAGGACGACAGTGTTGGATGTGGCAGATTCAGCTTCGCTCGACAACCAACAGGGAACGATGACGATGGTGGAACTCGGAAAGAAGGCGCCGGACTTCAAGCTGCCGACCGATGGCGGCAGCAGCGTCGCGCTGAAGGACCTGCGAGGCCGCAAGGTGGTGGTCTACTTCTACCCGAAGGACGACACCCCCGGCTGCACGACGGAGGCCTGCGGCTTCCGTGACGCCCTGCCCGACTTCGCCGGGGTCGACGCCGCCATCATCGGCATCTCCAAGGATAGCGTCGCCCGGCACGAGAAGTTCAAGGCCAAGTACGAGCTGCCCTTCACCCTCGCCTCCGACGAGGACGGCAAGGTCTGCGAGGCCTATGGCACCTGGGTGGAGAAGTCGCTCTACGGGCGCAAGTACATGGGCATCGACCGCGCCACCTTCCTGATCGACGAGAAGGGCGTGGTGCGCGGCGCCTGGCGCAAGGTGAAGGTGAAGGGCCACGTCGAGGAGGTACTCGCGGCGGCCAAGGCGCTCTAGCATGACCGCCCTCGCGCAGCAGGCTGTCGCCGTCCTCGAGACTGCCGATCCGGCGGCCAAGGCGCAGCGCGCACGGGATCTGGCAACGGCCTGGCGCAGCGCCGGAATCGCCGAGGTGGGCAGCGCGACACCGCCGCTGCGCCCCGCGCGGCCG
>DATCXZ010000048.1:0-6106 GCA_036570545.1 Kiloniellaceae bacterium | reverse complement strand
CAGGTGCGCTGCGCAGAGCCGGCAGGCGCGCGCCTCGGCGAGGATGCTGTCCAGCGCCGGCGCCGGCTTGCGCGCGGTCCTACCAGCCATCGGCAAGCACCCGCTCGACGAAGGCCGGCACCTCGACGCTGGCCCGGCCATAGCGCCGCTCGTCGAACAGCGAATAGCCCTCCGAAGGCTCGAGGTTCAGCTCCACCGTGTGGGCGTGGCCGTTGGCATGCGCCTCGGCGACGAAGCCGGCCGCGGGATAGACATTGCCGGAAGTGCCGATGGAGACGAAAAGGTCGCAGTTTCCGAGCGCCTCGTAGATGCGGTCCATCTCCAGCGGCATCTCGCCGAACCAGACGACGTGAGAGCGCAGCGTACCGTCGGCCCCACAGGCCGGACAGAGGCTTTCGCGCGTCAGCGCCTCGCGCCAGGGGCTGACGCCGCCACAGACCAGACAGCGCGCCTTCAGCAACTCGCCGTGCATGTGGATGAGGTTCCTGGACCCTGCCCGCTCGTGCAGGTCGTCGATGTTCTGTGTGACCAGAAGAACCTCGCCCGGCCACTCGGCCTCCAACCGCGCCAGCGCGCGGTGGGCTGCGTTGGGCACCACCGCCTCCAACACCAGGGCGGCACGCCGTTGATTGTAAAAGGCGTGCACCCGGTCGCGGTCGCGGGCGAAGGCCTCCGGCGTCGCCACGTCCTCGATGCGCACGCGCGCCCAGAGGCCGTCCGGGTCGCGGAAGGTATCGAGGCCGGACTCCTTGGAGATTCCCGCCCCGGTGAGAATGACGATGCGTCGGCTTTCCATACCTGCCCGACGGCCCTGATCCTGAGAGAAGCTGCGCCTTGGCGCGCAGTTGCGCGAAACGAGGCGCGATGATAGACGAAAGTGGTCGACAAAAAACATCAACAAAAATGTTGGGCGAGAACAGGTGCCATTCAAGATTCTGACCGTCTGCACCGGCAACATCTGCCGCTCGCCCAGCGCCGAAGCGGTGCTGCGCGAGCGCCTGGCGGAAGCCGGGCTGGCCGGCCGGGCGATGGTCGACTCCGCCGGAACCGCCGACTACCACATCGGCGAGCCGCCCTCCGAGCGCGCCGTGCGGCTCGGCGCGCGGCGCGGCTATGACCTGAGGGCACTGCGCGCCCGCCAACTGTGCCGCGCCGACTTCGCGGACTTCGATCTCATCCTGGCGATGGATCGCGGCCACCTGCGCCACCTGAAGGCGCTGCTGCCGCCGGACGCGAGATGCCGGGTCCATCTGTTTCTGGAGGTATTGCCGGCGGCCGGGCCCGACGTGGCGGACCCGTTCTATGGCGACGACAGCGCCTACGAAGCGATGCTCGATGCCGTCGAAGCGGCGGCGCCGGCCTGGGTCGACCGGCTGCGACAAGAGCTGCTGGCCCAAGCATGATGTCCGGGCATGACGTCCGGGCATGACGTCCGAGGCATGACGCTGGACGAAGCGGTCGCGGCGGCCTGCGGCAGCATGCCGCGCGCCCGCGTCCCGCTTCACGGCGGCTGCGTCGCCGAGGTCTATCGCCTCGACTTCGACGATCGCCCGCCCCTGGTGGCCAAGGTGGCGCCGCCCGGCCGGGGCGGCCTCGCCATCGAAGGCTACATGCTCGGCTACCTCGCCCGGCACAGCCGCCTGCCGGTGCCGGCAATCCGCCATGTCGCCGACGACCTGCTGCTAATGGACTACGTCGAGCATGTCGGCAACCGCGGCGCTGGACGCCCCCAGGGCGACCGGGCGGCCGCCGAGGAGGACGCCGCCGAGCAACTGGCCGTCCTGCACGCCCTTTCCGCCGAGGCCTATGGCTTTCCGCGCGACACGGTGATCGGCGCTCTGCCGCAGCCCAATCCCTGGACCGGGAACTGGTGCGACTTCTACCGCGACCAGCGCCTGCTGGTGATGGGCCGCATCGCCCGCGAGTCCGGCCGCCTGCCGGCGGCGACCCATCGCGCGCTCGAGCGCTTCTGCGCGCGGCTCGAGAACTTCATAGACCAGCCGCCGGCCCCCGGCCTGGTGCACGGCGACGTCTGGGCCGGCAACGTTCTCTGCGCGGCCGACCGCGTCGCCGCCTTCATCGATCCCGCGCTCTACTTCGCCGATCCGGAGGTGGAGATCGCCTATATCGAGCTGCTGTCGACCTTCGGTGCCGCCTTCCACCGTCGCTACCGCGAGCTGCGCCCGCTGCGCCCGGGCTACGCCGAGGGGCGCCGCGATGTCTACAACCTCTTCCCGCTGCTCGTGCACACCGAGATCTGCGGCGCTCCCTATGCACAAATGGTGCAGGACATCCTCAGCCGTTATGGCTAGACAGAGGCCATGACGCAGACGAGCACAGGACTGGCCAAGGGCGCCGCCGCTCCTGAAAGCGCCAACGGGGATCGCATCGGCTTCGGCATCGGCTGTGCCCTCGTCGGGCTGTTCGGCATGTCGGTGATGGATGCCTGCGCCAAGCTCCTCGGTTCCGGCTATGCTGTGAGTCAGGTGATCCTGGCGCGGAACGGCATCGGCGCGCTGGCGGTCGTCGTCTTCGTGCTGCTGACCGGCAGCGGTCTCGCCTGCCTGCGGCCGAAACGTCCGCTGCTGCTGGTGCTGCGCACGCTGTTGAATCTGGTCACCTCGTTCCTGTTCTTCACCAGCCTGCGCTACCTGCCCCTGGCCGACGCCTTCGCCATTACCTTCGCCGCGCCGCTGTTCATCACCGCGTTGTCGGTCCCGATGCTGGGCGAGCGGGTGGGCCTGCGTCGCTGGGCCGCGGTCGTCGTCGGCTTCACCGGTGTGCTGGTGGTGGTGCAGCCGGGAACCGCGAGCTTTCGCGTCGAGGCGCTCCTGCCGCTCGGCGGCGCGCTCACCTATGCCCTCGCCATGCTGATGGGGCGCAGGATGACGCGCGAGATGTCGACAGCGGCGATCATGTTCTGGCCAGCGCTCGGCGCTGCCGGCGCCACTCTGCTGCTGATGCCGGCGCAATGGCAGATGCCGAGCCTGCCGGACGCGGGGCTCTTCGTCTTCCTCGGCATCATCGGAACCGGCGGCATGGCCCTCATCACCCAGGGATACCGCTATGCGCCAGCGGCGGTGGTCGCGCCCTTCGACTACTCGGTGCTGGTGTGGGGCGTCATTCTCGGCTGGGGGCTGTGGCAAGAGGTGCCGGCGCCGAACGTCTGGGTCGGCGCCGCCATCCTGACCGCCAGCGGCCTCTATATTCTGCACCGCGAGACGCGCAAGCCAAAGCCGGTGCAGCCGGTGCCGGGGCCGATGGGGCCGACATCCTAGGTCATCCCCTTTAGTCGAGCGGGTAGACGGCCTCGGGCGAATAGATCGCGCCCTCGTGGGCGAGATAGCTGGAAAACAGGGTGAAGTCGGCCACCTCGAAGGGCGGCGCGCGGAACAGCGAGCGCACCGCGAAATAGCTCTCCAGCCGCCCGCCGGGATGCGACTTGAAGCGCGCAAGCGTCACGTGCGGCTTGAACTTGCGCTTTTCCGGCGGCTGCCCGGCGCGCTGCACCGCCTGCTCCACCTTCGCCTGCAGGCGCTCCAGCATCTCGCTCGGCTCGACGCCGACCCACACCGAGCGCAGCCGTCGCCCGTTGCCGAAGTCGCCGACCCCCGAGAGCGTCAGGGAAAAGCGCGGCAGATGAATGCCGGAAAGGGCGGCGTCGATGTCCTCGGCATGATGACCCTCCACCTCGCCGATGAAGCGCAGGGTCAGGTGCAGGTTCTCCGGCGCGACCCAGCGCGCGCCGGGCAGGCCGTTGCAGAGGTCGCGCAGGCGGCTGCGCAAGGTGTCGGGCAGGGCAATGGCAACGAAGAGACGCATGGCTGATAAAAGGCCTGAAGCTCGCGGGGAGGCGCCGGGAAGGCACGCGTCGAAATGGGGATTACGGGCAGGGATAGGTATAGAGCTTGTGGAGTTCCTCGATGGCCTGGAGGAGTTCGTCCGTCAGGCTGACTCTGGCAGCGCCGATGTTGGTCTTCAACTGCGCCATGCCGGTCGCCCCGATGATGGCAGCCCCGAGGAAGCGCTGGCGGAGGACGAAGGCGAGGGCCAGTTCCGCCGGGTCCAGCCCGTTGTCGCGGGCGAGCGCCACGTAGGCCGCGGTCGCCTTGTCCGCCTGCGGTCCCTGGTAGCGCCTGTTGCCGGGCCAGAGGGTGCGCCGGGCGCCTTGCGGCCATTGGCCGCCGAGGTACTTCCCCGTCAGGGTGCCGGCCGCCAGAGGGGCGTAAGCCAGCAAGCCGACCTCTTCGCGAATCGACACCTCGGCAAGCCGCGTCTCATAGCTGCGGTTGAGCAGGCTGTAGGGATTCTGAACCGACACCACGCGCGGGCCGCGCCCCTGTCCGGCGAGCGCGAGGAAACGCATCACGCCCCAGGGATTCTCGTTGGAGAGGCCGACATGGCGCACCTTGCCGGCTTGCACCACCGCATCGAGCGCGTCCAGGGTTTCCTCGATCGGCGTCTCGGCGGCGCCGTCCTCGTGCCGATAGCCGAGGCGGCCGAAGTCGTTGGTGGCGCGGTCCGGCCAGTGGAGCTGATAGAGGTCGATATGGTCCGTCTTCAGCCGCTTCAGGCTCGCCTCGACCGCCGCCTCGATGTGCTTGCGGTCGAAGCGCGTCTCGCCGCCACGGATATAGGGGAAGCGCTGAGCGTTGGGGCCGACGATCTTGGTGGCGACGACAACCTTGCCGCGGGTGCCGCGCGTGGCCATCCAGTTTCCGATGATCTCCTCGGTGCGCCCATAAGTCTCCGCGCGGGTGTCGATGGGATACATCTCGGCGGTGTCGATGAAGTTCACGCCCTGATCGATCGCGTAATCAAGCTGCTCGAAGGCCTCGGCGTCGCTGTTCTGCTCGCCCCAGGTCATGCTGCCGAGGCAGATGGGACTCACGTTGAGATCGCTGCGGCCGAGCCGGCGGTATTCCATGTCACTTCCCTTTCAAGCAGGATCCGCGCCGGAAGGCGCTCCCTCGCGGGAGCCGGTGGCGCGGCGGCAGATAGCCCTACAGCAGCAGCGTGAGCACGCCGGTGTAGCCGTAGAGTCGGTTGTTGCAGATTTCTCCGTTGGCGAAGAACCCCGTGAGCGGCATATCCCCGAAAGTCTCGCGGATCAACCGCAGCTCTTCGGACTGCGGTCCGAAGAGGTGGCGCCCGCGCGCCACGCAGGAAAAGTAGAGCGCCCCGCGCGGCGCCCCGCCGGCGCGCGCCCGCAGATCCTCCAGCATGCGCTTCAGGTCGGCGCGCGCGGTCTGGTGGTCGCGCCGGCAGAACAGCAGGCGGTCGCCGGCGGCAACCTGGGCACCGATCTGTAGCCAGCCGCGCTCGAGATCGAGGCCGACGAGGTTGCGCACCAGGTAGTCGCCGGTGTCGCTGCCGGCGATCGGCAGGCCGGCGAAGATGTAGCCACCGATGCGGCGGAGGTCGCGGGCCAGCAGCTCACCGATGTCCTCGCGCAGCACCGCGACCGCCGGCCGATCGTCGATCGTCTTCACGAGGCCGCGCGCGCCTTCGGCCTCGGTGATCACGTGTGGCGCGCCGATCGGCGTGCAGCCCTGGGTGAGGCCGCTCACCACCATCTGCTCCGAGCTCAGCAGAACCCCCGAGACGCCGCCCGCCACAAGGCTGCCTTCGGCGACCTGCGGCAGATCGCCCTGCGAGGCGGCCAGGCCGCCGACCAGGAAGGCCGAGGTCGCCGAAGCGAGGCCCTCGACGATGTCGATCACGGCCGGGTTGCGCGGGTCGCCGTGCACAACACCGAGAACTGGGCGGTGGCGGGCGATCCAGTCGCCATGCGCCGCGGCGAAGGCCGAGAGGCCATCGTCAGCCGGGGCGCCGACGACCGGAGCAAAGGCGCGAAAGGCGTCCTCCGGCAGGGCGGCCACCAGCACGGAGAGCGCCGGGCGGTCGTAGTACTCGACGCCGCTGCCCACGACCCCGAGCCCGACGGTGCCGACCCAGGCGGCGATGCCGCTGCGCTCGCGCAGGAAGGTGACGATGCTGCCGAGGTCGCCGGCCAGCGCGCCGGTGACGTAGACGAAGCCGAGATTGGCACCTTCCGGCAGCGCGCCGAGGGCGGTCAGACAACCCTTGGCGACCGCCGCCCAGG
>DATCXZ010000047.1:0-57868 GCA_036570545.1 Kiloniellaceae bacterium | reverse complement strand
CCTCCGGCGCGCTCGCGCCGCTGCCGCCGCTGCGCCCGGTGCCGCTGCCCGTCGCACCGGCATCCCCGCACTCCTCCATCCGTCTTTGAACCGAGGCGGCGGATCGCGCAAAGTGCCGGCCGCCGCGCCGGGACGCTTAATGACCAAGGGGCCGGAGTTCAAGCGCCCGAACTGATGCAAAGGGAGACAACTCGATGACCACCCCCTGGCCCGACTACGGCGCCATCAGCGGCCCCATCGTGATGATCGGCTTCGGCTCAATCGGCCGCGGCACCCTGCCGCTCATCGAGCGGCACTTCGACTTCGACAGCAGCCGCTTCGTGGTCATCGCGCCCGACGACACCGACAAGGCGCTGCTCGACGAGCGCGGCATCCGCTTCATCCACGCCGCGCTGACGCCCGCCAACTACCGCGAGCTGCTGACGCCGCTGCTGACCGACGGCGAGGGGCAGGGTTTTTGCGTGAACCTCTCGATCGACGTCTCGTCGCTTGACGTCATGAAGCTGTGCCGCGAGCTTGGCACGCTCTACATCGACACCGTGGTGGAGCCTTGGCTCGGTTTCTACTTCGATGTCGGCGCCGATCCAGCCAAGCGCACCAACTACGCCCTGCGCGAGTCGGTGCGTCGGGAGAAGGCGCGCAATCCCGGCGGCCCCACCGCCGTCTCCTGCTGCGGCGCCAACCCGGGCATGGTGTCGTGGTTCGTGAAGCAGGCGCTGCTGAACATCGCCGCTGACACCAACCTGGATGCGGGCCTGGATGCGGGCGCGCCGGCCGGCCGCGAGGATTGGGCAAGGCTCATGCAGCGCCTCGGCGTGAAGGGCATCCACATCGCCGAGCGCGATACCCAGCGCGCCCGTGAGCCACGGCCGATGAACCAGTTCTGGAACACTTGGTCGGTCGAGGGCTTCATCTCCGAGGGGCTGCAGCCAGCCGAACTCGGCTGGGGCACCCACGAGCGGTGGAAGCCCGACAACGCGCAGGGCTTCGACGACGGCTGCCAGGCGGCTATCTACCTGCTGCAGGCCGGCGCCAACACGCGGGTGCGGAGCTGGACGCCGACGGCACAGGCGCAGTACGGCTTCCTGGTAACCCACAACGAGTCGATCTCGATCGCCGACTACTTCACGCTGCGCGAGGACGGCAAGGTCGTCTACCGGCCAACCTGCCACTACGCCTACCACCCCGCCGACGTCGCCGTGCTCAGCCTGCACGAGATGTTCGGGCGCGGCGGCGAGGCGCCGACGGCGCACAAGATCCTCGACGAGAACGAGATCGTCGACGGCATCGACGAACTCGGCGTGCTGATCTTCGGCCACGCCAGGAACGCCTACTGGTACGGCTCGCAGCTCTCGATCCGCGAGACCCGCAAGCTGGCGCCCTACCAGAACGCCACCGGCCTGCAGGTCAGCTCCGCCGTGCTGGCGGGTATGGTGTGGGCGCTGAAGAACCCCGAAGCCGGCATCGTCGAGACCGACGAGATGGACCACGCCGCCTGCCTCAAGGTGCAGCGCCCCTACCTCGGCCCCATGGTCGGCGTCTACACCGACTGGACGCCGCTCAGCAAGCGTAGCAGCTTCTTCCCCGAGGACACCGACCCCAGCGATCCCTGGCAGTTCCGCAATATCCTGGTGCGCTAGAGCAGATCAGGGTCGGATGGAATCGCCAGAGGCGATCCACCGACCCTGTGAATCTGCTCTACCCTTTTGAAGTAGATCGGATCATTGTCAGGGGGAACCGCGCCGCGGTTCCCCCTGACAATGATCCGATCTAGACTTGCACCTGCGTCAGTCCGGCGGAGGCTCCGCGGGCTGGGATCGCCGGCCGCACTCGGTCGGCCGCTGACTGGCACCCCGTCGCTCGGGCGGGACCTTGCAATCGTTGACCCGCTGCTCGTCGCTCGCCTTGTCGCTGAGGCGCTCCTTTCCCGTCTTCACCGGTCCGGTCCCGGCGGCGCCGGCGACGAGGCCGGCGGAGAGAAGCGCGACGATCAGAACGCGGCGATTCATAGCAGCTCCCTCTGCGGCGGCGAGCCTACTGTCTTCGCCCTCTTAGCGCCCAGCACTCCGTTTCTTGCTACGAAGCGGACCTTGCGGGGCTAGACGATGCGGTAGACCTCGCCGCTGCCGGCGTCGCGGTAGAGATCGACGCTGCTGCCGTTCCAGTGGCAGTCGAGGTGTCGGCCCTGCACCGGCCGGCGTGCGAGATCCGGATAGAACAGGCCGACGCAACTGCCGCCGGGGCAGCGCACGCTCGGATAGACGAGGCCATCGGACCCGGCCGCCCGCAGCACCGCGCCGAGGCGCTGGCTCTCGGTGTAGTCGTCGGGCGCCAGCACGCCAGCATAGGCGCCGTCACCCGCGCGCAAGTCGTGCAGAAACGCGCCGACGGCAAGCTGGATCTCGCGGAACTGCGAGGTCCAGCCCGGCGGCTCGGCGGTGCGCGCGAGGAAGCGGCCGTGATGGTAGATCGTCTCCAGCAGCGCCACCTCGAAGCGGTTGCCGGCGTAGAGCACGCCGAAGCGGCCGTCGCTGAAGCGGGTCGGCCGATCGGTGGAGGCGTGGGTGAAAGGCGCCAAGAGGTAGCTGGCGCCGGGGCCGCCGACCCGCCGCGCGGGCGGCACCAGGTCGAGCCGGCCGATGGTCTTCATGAGGCGCGGGTTGGTCTTCTGCTCTGCCGACAGCAGCAGCGGCCAGTCGGCCGGGTCGGCGATATCCTCGAAGAGGTCGATCGGCGGGAAGCGGCTGCGGATGATCCTGACGGCGCGCCGCCACGCTACTCGGGAGACCGGCGGCGTGCCGACATCGCTCGCCAGGCCGCTCACCAGGCGCCGCGCTCGGCGTCGAGATAGCGGCGCACCCGCATGAGGTCGGTCAGCTCGCCGCCCAGCATGACGGCGAGCGCGCTGCTGCCGCCGAAGGCCTCGTTGGGCGCCGCAATCCAGGCATAGCCGCGCTGCGGCTCGCGAAACACGATGCGCAGCGCCTTGTGGATGCCCATGAGGTTGGAGAGGCGCGCCTTGCCGTCGCGCCCGAGTCGGCCCGGCCCCCCCGACTTCCAGCGCCGATAACTGCGCAGCGGCAGGTCGAGCAGCGTCGCCGCCTGCTCGTCGGTCAGCCGCCAGAGGCGGAAGAGGTTGATCGCGGCGCGGAACATCGCCGCCGCCTCGGCGTCGGTAATCGGCGACGGCGAGAAATCCCGGGGCGCGGTGTCGACCGGCAGCAGCTTCGCCATGGTTTCTCCTTTATGGCATTAAATAGTATAATTACTGCCAAATGGCAATAGAAGCGGATAACCGCCGGAAAATCCGGGAACTGCCGCCGCCAGGGGCGTTTTTCCATCATGCCGTCCTTTGGCCTACACTTGGGCCGCCGGAAGAGGGAGCGAGTGCGGAATGCAGGCATGACCATCGAAACGGCAATTGCAGAAACGCCGAGCGCAGGTTCCGGCGCCTGGACGCTGCAGGCCTTTCTCGGCGAGATCGAGCACTTCGGCACCCATACCGCACTGCTGGCCGTGAAGGGGGGCGCAGTCGAGAGCTGGACCTTCGCAGAACTGGCGAACTGCGCCCGCCGGCTGGCCGGCGGACTGCTGCGCGAAGGCGTCGGGCCGGGCGAGCCGGTCTTGCTCATGGGCAGGGGCAGCCCGGACTGGGTCGTGGTGCGCCTCGCGCTCGGCGCCGTCGGCGCCCTGGCCGTGCCCTGCGATCACTTCGCGACCGCCGAGGAGGTGAGCCGCCTGCTGCGCGACAGCGGTTGCCGCCGCGCCTTCGCCGCGCCGGAGCACGTCGCGCTGCTGCGTGGCCTCGCCGAGGGCGCGGACCTCACCATCCATCTGCTGGAAGCGACGGAAGCAGAGGGTGCCGAAGAGTCGTGGCGGCGGTTGCTGGCCGGCGCGCCCGCCGCCCTGCCGGCCCTGTCGGCGGAGGCGGCGACGGTGCTGGTCTACACCTCCGGCACCACCGGCGCGCCGAAGGACTTCACGCTCAGCAGCGCCAACATCCACGCCAACGTGGCCGGCCTGGTGGCGGAAGGCCTGGTCGGGCCTGAGGATCGCATCCTGTTGCCGCTGCCGCTGCACCATGTCTACCCCTTCGTGGTCGGCCTGCTGGTGCCGCTGGCCGGCGGCGCCGCGGTGATCTTTCCCGAGGGACTTGCCGGGCCCCAGATCGCCGAGGCGCTGCGCCGCGGCGGCGCCACCGGCATCGTCGGCGTGCCACGGCTCTACGCCGCGCTGGTCGCCAACCTGGAAGCGCAGATGGCCGCGCGCGGCCGGCTCGCCGCCCTGCTGTTCGGCCGGCTGCTGGCGCTGTCGGTCTGGCTGCGCCGCCGTTTTGGCTGGCACGCCGGCCGCGTCCTATTCCGCCCGCTGCTCGCGCGCATCGGCCCCAAGCTGCGGCTGCTGGTATCGGGCGGCGCCGCCCTCGAGGAGCGCCTGATCTGGCAGCTCGAAGGCCTTGGCTGGACGGTGCGCAACGGCTACGGCCTCGCCGAGACCGCCTCGACCTTCACCGGCAACCTGCCGGGGCGCGAGCGCATCGGCAGCGAGGGCCAGCCGTTCCAGGGCGGCGAGCTGCGGATCGCCGAGCCCGGCGCGGCCGGCGTGGGCGAGATCCAGCTTCGCGGCCCTAACGTCTTCGCCGGCTACCGCGACAACCCGGTGGCCAACCGCCAGGCCTTCACCGAGGACGGCTGGTTCCGCACCGGCGACCTCGGCTGCCTCGACGCCGACGGCTTCCTTCTCTTCAAGGGGCGGCAAAAGGAACTCATCGTCCTCGGCGGCGGCAAGAACGTCTTTCCGGACAACCTCGAACGCGCCTACGGCGCCAGCCCCTTCATCGAGGAGATCGCCGTGCTGGAGCACAGGGGGGCGCTACATGCCCTGGTGCGACCGAACGATGCGGCGATCCGCGAGAGCGGCACTCTGCGGATCGAGGACAGCCTGCGCGTGGCGCTCGGCTCGGTGGGCCAGCACCGGGCGAGCCATGAGCGTCTCGCCGGCTATGCCATCGTGCGCGAGCCGCTGCCGCGCACGCGGCTCGGCAAGTACCGCCGCTTCCTGCTGCCTGAGCTCTACCAGCAGGCGCTTAGCGGCGACATCGACCGCAAGCCTGTCGAGCTCTCCGCCACCGACCGCGAAACCCTCAGCCACCCGCTCGCGGGTCAGGTCTGGGATCTGCTGAACAAGCGCTACCCGCAGCGGCCGTTCGGCCTCGATGGCAGCCTGCAGCTCGATCTCGGCATCGACTCGCTGGAGTGGGTGACGCTCTCGCTGGAGATCGAGCGGCGGCTCGGCATCGGCCTCGACGAGGCCGAGCTCGCCGAAGTCTACACGGTGCGGGAGCTCATCGAGGCGGTGCAGCGCGCCGCCAAACGGACAGACGGGCGCGCGCCCGCGCAACGCAAGGTCGTCGCCGAGGCTGATCGGCGCTGGATCGAGCCAGGGCACCTCGGTCACCGGCTGCTGGCGATCACGCTCTTTGCCGTAAACCGGCTGCTCATGCGCCTGCTGTTCCGCGTGAAGCGCGAGGGCCTGAGCGGTGCGCCACCGATGGGGCCGCTGGTCGTGGTGGCCAACCATGTCAGCGACCTCGACCCGCTGGTCATGGCGGCCGTGCTGCCGTTCCGCACCCTGCGCCGGGTCTACTGGGGCGGCGACGTCGCGCGCCTCTTCGCCGGGCCGGTCCGGCGCTTCTTCTGCCGGGCGCTGCATATCTTCCCGGTCGACGAGCGGGCGCCGGCGGCTTCGCTCGCCCTCGCCGAGGCTGTGCTGAAGCGGGGCGACGCCCTCATCTGGTTTCCCGAAGCCTGGCGCTCGCCGAGCGGCGAGCTGCAGCAGTTCCTGCCCGGCATCGGCACACTCGTCGAGCGCAGCGGCGCTAGCACCTTGCCCGCCTATATCGACGGCGCCTTCGAAGCGATGCCGCGCTGGGCGAAGGTGCCGCGCCTGCATCCGATCACCGTGCGCTTCGGTGCTGCGCAGCCGGCAGAGGTGCTGCGCGGCGGCAGCGACGACGGCGCCGCGGAGCACATCACCGCTGCGCTGCGTGAGCGTGTCGCGGGGCTGGCCGGGCGCGCCGAGCCCTCTTAGGAAGCGGAGGCGGAGGCGAAGCGCATGCCGCGGCCGGGCGCGGCCTCCAGTAGCGCGCGCGTGTAGGCGTGCTGCGGACTGGCAAAGATCTCGCGGGTCGGCCCCTGCTCCACCACCACGCCGTGGCGCATGACCATGATGCGGTCGCAGATCTGCGCAGCAACGCGCAGATCGTGGGTGATGAACAGCATGGCAAGATCGAAGCGCGCGCGCACGTCGGCGAGCAGGTCCAGCACCTGCGCCTGCACCGAGACGTCGAGCGCCGAGACCGCCTCGTCGGCGATCAGCACCTTGGGCTCCATGGCCAGCGCGCGGGCGATGCAGATGCGCTGGCGCTGGCCGCCGGAGAACTGGTGCGGGAAGCGGTCGAGGGCATCGGGCGACAGCCCCACCACCTGCATCAGCTCACGCGCCTTGGCGAGCGCCTGGGCCGCGCTCATGCCGAAGTTCATCGGCCCCTCGACGATCGACTGGCCGACCGTGCGGCGCGGATTGAGCGAGCGGTAAGGGTCCTGGAACACGATCTGAATGTCGCGCCGATGCCGGCGCAGGCGCCGCTCACCCAGCCGCGCGACGTCCTCGCCGCCGATGCGGATGGCGCCAGCGGAAGGGTCGACCAGGCGCATCACGCAACGAGCGACCGTAGACTTGCCGGAGCCCGACTCGCCAACCACGCCGAGGGTCTCGCCCGGGCGCACCGTCAGCTCGACGTCCTGGGCGGCGCGCACCTGGCGCCCGCGGCCGAACCAACCGCTCCCGCCCCGGCCACCCCCACCATAGACCTTGTTCAGCCCGCTCACCTCGAGCGCCGGCGGTGCCGGCCGGGGCGCAGCCCGCTCCGGCGGCGTCAGGCTGGGCACGGCGGCCATCAGCATCTGAGTGTAAGGGTCCTTGGGATCGGTGAGGAGCCCGGCGGCCGGCCCCTGCTCCACGACGCGGCCGCTGCGCATGACGACAACCCGGTCGGCGATCTCGGCGACCACGCCGAAGTCATGGGTGATGAAGAGGACCGCCATGCCGTGGCGCCGCTGGATGTCCTTGATGAGAGCCAGGATCTGCGCCTGCGTCGTCACGTCCAGCGCGGTGGTCGGCTCATCGGCGATCAGCAGGGCCGGCTCCAGAGTCAGCGCCATCGCGATCATGATGCGCTGGCGCTGGCCGCCGGAGAGCTGATGCGGATAGGCGTGGTAGAGCGTCTCCGGCT
Source organism: Kiloniellaceae bacterium (assembly GCA_036570545.1). Classification (GTDB taxonomy): domain Bacteria; phylum Pseudomonadota; class Alphaproteobacteria; order Kiloniellales; family Kiloniellaceae; genus Pelagibius. The sequence goes on along the minus strand of DATCXZ010000047.1, from coordinate 50,574 downwards.
CCGGCAGGTTCACGTCGCGCATTGTCTCCAGCACGCGCGCGCGCCGCTTGCCGAGACCGAGGTCGCTATGGATCTGCAGCACCTCGCCGATCTGCTCGCCGACCTTCATGACCGGGTTGAGGGCGGTCATCGGCTCCTGGAAGATCATCGCCATCTTCTCGCCGCGCAGCCGCCTGAGGCCATGCGCCGGCTGCTTCAGCACGTCGGTGCCCTGCAGCAGCACCTGGCCGGCAACGGCCTTCAGCGCCCGCGGCGGGTTGAGACCCATGACGGCAAAAGCGGTGACCGACTTTCCCGAGCCCGACTCGCCGACCACGCAGACAAGCTCGCCCGCGTTTACTGAGAAGCTCACCCCCTCCACCGCGAAGGACCGGTCGGCGCCCTTGGGCAGGCTGACGGAGAGGCCGCGGATGTCGAGAACGGGCGCGCTCACATCTTCCTCGCGATCCGGGGATCGAGCGTGTCGCGCAGCCCGTCACCCATGATGTTCACCGCCAGCACGGTCACCGCCAGCGCGATCCCGGGGTAGAAGATGATCCAGGGGCTGATCTGGAAATAGGTCCGCCCCTCGGACATGATGTTGCCCCAACTCGGGATCTCCGGCGGGATGCCGGCGCCGAGGAAGCCGAGGATCGCCTCCAGCAGCATCGCCGAGCCGCAGATGTAGGTGGCCTGCACGATCAGCGGCGCGATGGTGTTGGGCAGGATGTGGCGGATCATGACCAGGTGCGTGCGGGTGCCGGCCGCGATGGCAGCCTCGACGTAAGGCTCCTCGCGCACGGTCAGCACGACCGAGCGCACCAGGCGCACCACGCGCGGAATCTCCGGCACGATAATCGCCACGATCACCGTCATCAGCGTGGCACCCGACAGTGAGACCAGGGCGATGGCGAGCAGGATACCGGGAATTGACATCAGCCCGTCCATCACCCGCATGATCGGCGCGTCGAGCGCGCGCAGGTAGCCGGCGACCATGCCCAGCACGAGCCCGATCGCCACCGCGATCACCGCGACCGCCAGCCCCACCACGAGCGACACCCGTGCGCCGGCGACGACGCGCGCAAAGACGTCGCGGCCCAGGAAATCGCTGCCGAACCACAGCGCGGCGGAGGGCGGCTTCAGCCGCTGGATGGGGTTGAGCGCAATGGGATCGGCGGTCAAGTAAGGGCCGACTGCGGCGATCAGCACCATCACCAGGAGCAGCCCGCCGCCCCAGAGGACGCCGGAGTTCCCCAATGCCAGACCGAATGTGCTCACCTCGCGCGGTGCGGTCTCGAGGGCGTCCTCGCCGGTGCTCTTGGCGAGCGCCATCAGTAGCGGATCCTCGGATCGAGGAAGGCGTAGCTGATGTCGATCAGGAGGTTGATGACGATGTAGCTGAAGCTGAGAAAGAGGATGAGCCCCTGGATGATCGGGTAGTCGCGCGCCAGCACCGCATCCAGCACCAGCCGCCCGAGGCCGGGAATGTTGTAGACACTTTCCGTCACCACCACGCCTCCGATCAGCAGGGTGATGCCGATGCCGATCACCGTCACGATCGGCACCGCGCAGTTGGCGAGCACGTGGCGGATCAGGATGACGCGCTCGTTCTGGCCCTTGGCATAGGCAGTGCGGACGTAGTCTTCCTGCAGCACCTCGATCGCCGAGGCGCGCGTCATGCGCGCAATGAGCGCAATGAAGATGACGCTGAGCGTCAGGGTCGGCAGCGCGATGTGGGCGAAGAACGGGCCGAGGCCCTGGAAGGGGCTGCGGTAGCCCTGCACCGGCAGAAGCTGAAGCTTCATCGAGACGATGTAGATCAGGATATAGCCGAGCACGAAGACCGGCACGGAGAAGCCGCCGACCGAGAGCAGCATGACGAAGCGGTCGATGAGGCTGCCGGCTTTCCACGCGGCGATGGCGCCGAGCGGCACCGCGACGGCCACGGAAAGCACGATGGTGGTGAGCGCCAGCATCACAGTCGGCTCGAGACGCTGCCCGATCAGCGTCGTCACCGGCAGGTTGGTGAAGATCGAGGTGCCGAGGTCGCCCTGCAGCAGAAGCCCGACCCAGGTGATGAACTGAAGCGGAAGCGGCTCGTTCAGCCCGAGCCGCTCGCGGATTCGGACGATGTCCTCGGCGGTCGCGTAGTCGCCAGCGATGACGGCGGCCGGATCGCCCGGTGTCAGCCGCAGCAGCAGAAAGACGAAGAGCGCAACGACGGCCATCACGGGAACCGTCGCCGCCACGCGCAGGAGGATGTATCGCAGCATCGGCGCATCCTTGCGCCGGCACGGCCGCGCCCAGGCGCGGCCGTGCCGGCGTCATGCGGTCACGAAACCGACAGGTTCCAGAAGAACTGCACCGGCGAGCGGATCAGCCCCGTCACGTTCTTGCGGTAGGCCACCGGCACGAAGTATTGCCCGACGTGGCCCGAGGCGCCGATCGCCCATAGCCGCTCCTGCACCTTCTTGGCGAGGGTGAGCTTCTCTTCCGGCGTCTTCGCGAGCGGGAAGGCCTGACGCGCCTTCTCCAGTTCTTCGTCCTCCGGCCAGCCGAACCAGCCGTTGTCCGGATCGCCCGAGAAGGCGATGGCCATGGGATCGATCACGTCGGCGCCGATCCACCAAGTGTGGAACATGTTCCAGCCACCCTTGTCCACCGGCTCGCGGCTGGCTCTGCGCGACGTCAGGGTCGCCCAGTCCATCGCCTGCATCTCGACCTTGAAGCCCGCCTTGCGCAGCGCCTCGGCGGTGACCAGCGAGAAGGCCGAGTTCACCGGGATGTCGGTCGGCTGCATGATCACCACCGGGGTGCCGTCGTAGCCGGCGGCTTCGAGCGCCACTTGCGCCTTTTCGGAGTCGCCGGCCTTCATGACTTCGGAGCCGACGTCGTTCTCCAGCGGCGTGCCGCAGGGATAGACCGAATAGCAGGTCCGCCAGTACTTCTGGTCGCCGATGGCGGCGGCCATGTAGTCCTCCTGCTTCATCGCCATGATGGCGGCCCGGCAGATTTCCGGATTGTCGAACGGCGGCAGCAGATGATTGAAGCGCGCGAACCCGATGTTGCCGAGCGGGTCGTTCACCTCCACCGTGATGTCCGGGTTGGACTCGAGGATCGGCGCGAGGTCGTTGGCAGGCTGCTCGAAGTAGTCGATCTCGCCCGCCATGAGCGCATTCAGCGCCGTCTGCTGATCGGGGAAGTAGAACCACTCGACGCGGTCGACATTTGCCACCTTGCCACCCGCAGCCGCCGACGGCGACTCCGACCGCGGCACATAGTCGGCGAACTTCGTGTAGACGACCTTGGAGCCGGGCCTCCACTCCGCCGCCTCGAACTTGAAGGGGCCGGAGCCGGTATAGTCCTTGATCTGCTCGAAGGGGTCGGTCTCGGCCACGCGCTTGGGCATGATGAAGGGAACATTGGAGGAGATCTTGCCGATCGACTCAAGGACCAGGCCGTAGGCCACCCCCAGCTTCATCTCGAAGGTGCGCTCGTCGACGGCGGTCATGGTTTCGGTGACGTTCATGAGTTGCTGGCCCATGCCGTCGCGCGCGCCCCAACGCCGCAGCGAGGCGACGCAGTCCTCCGCCGTCACCGGCGCACCGTCGTGGAACGTCAAGCCGTCGCGCAGCTTGAAGGTCCAGGTCTTCTCATCTTCTGAAACGGTCCAGGTGTCGACCATCTGCGGCTGCGGCTTGAAATCCGCGTCCATCGCAAACAGTGTGTCGTAGATGAGATAGCCGTGATTGCGGGTGATGTAGGCGGTCGTCCAGATGGGATCGAGGTTCTTCAGGTCCGAGTGCGGGATGACCCGGAGCACTGAGCCGGCCTGTGCTTTCGCACGGCGCCCCAGCATCGTGGCCCCCGGCGGGAGCGCGAATGTGGAGGCCGAGGCTGCAAGGAACTGGCGCTTGGTCCAACGCATGTTCTCACCTCTCTGTTGCGGCTTTTCTTGTTTCGATCTGACTTCCTTAAATGGATGCACTGCTTTTCAGCTTAGCGGACTTGCCAGGAACGGCCAAGGGGCGCATTTTCGGGGCGCTCTCTGCATGAGCGCAAGTATAACCGCCGGACCGCGAGTGGATTATGGAGTCGGGGGTGTAACCGGAAGTGACCGGCACTTTCAACTGCGGGTGCAGGCGGTGGCGTCCCTGGGCAAGCTGCTGGCCGGTCATGCCGCCCGGCATGACGCGTCGGTGACCAGCAGATCGACAGCAGCGTCGCTCCTCGGACAGCGGCGTCGCTCCTCGGAAGGTCTGCGGCGCCGATGCCATTCGACTCCTTTGGTGGTGAAGAGCGGCTCGAAACCGCAGAGCGCTGCCCCGGGTGATGGCTTGAAGTCCGGATTGGCAGCCGCCGGAACTGTGCACAACGAGGCGGGAAGCGGAGGGGGACTGACGTCATGATCAACTGTAGGACGGCGAAGGCTGGCAAGGAGCATCGGGCGGTCGTGCCGACACCCTTCGCGCCCGTCGTGCCGGCAGCGATGGACGCTCACTCGTGAGGCCCTGTTTCAAACGTGGGCAACGCGACGATTTGGAGACTCTCCATCCGGCCTACTTTGCTCTTGTCATGGCCACGGGCATCGTCGCGCTGGCCGCCCACCTGAACGGGATCGCGGTGGTCCCCAAAGTCCTGTTCTGGCTCAATGCACTCTTCTTTGCCGGTCTGGTGGCAGCGACGGCTCTGCGCGGCTGGCGCTACCCGGCCGCCTTCGCGGCCGACCTGCGCAGCCACAGCCGCGGGGTCGGGTTCTTCACGATGGTGGCGGCCTCAGGAGTATTCGGGGGTCAACTCGTGCTCCAAATGGGAGCCACAGGCCCAGCGATTTTCTTCTGGATCGTTGCCGGAGTCCTCTGGCTCGTGGTGACCTATGGCGTGCTGGCCGCGCTGACCGTCAAATCCGACAAGCCGAGTTTTGCCGACGGGCTCAATAGCTGCTGGCTCGTCAGCGTCGTGGCCACCCAGTCGCTCTCGATTCTGACCGTGTTGATCCTGCCTTCTGGCGTGCCCGCCGACCTTCAGGAGCCGCTGATGTTCGGGGCGCTGGTTCTGTGGCTCGGCGGCGGCGCCCTCTATCTGTGGCTGATCGCGCTGATCTTCCTGCGCTACACGTTCTTGTCGATGTCGGCGGAGGACCTTACGCCGCCCTATTGGATCAACATGGGCGCGGTGGCGATTTCCACCTTGGCCGGCGCCAGGCTGCTAAGCCAGTCGGCACTGTCCCCGATTGTCGGCGATCTGACGTCCTTCGTGGCGGGCCTGACCCTGTTCTTCTGGGCCATCGGCACCTGGTGGATTCCCATGCTGGTGGCTCTGGGGGTATGGCGCTACCTGATCCGCGGCGTGCCCTTCGCCTATGACCCGCTCTACTGGGGTGGCGTCTTTCCGCTGGGCATGTACTCGGTGTGCACCTACCGCCTGGCAGAGGTGCTGCCTGCACCCTTCCTCATGCCGATTTCCACGCTGTTCATGCTTGTCGCGCTCGCCGCCTGGACGGCCGCCCTGCTCGGCCTGCTGGACAGCCTCCTCGCCTCAAGACGGGCACTCGATCTCGCAGCGGGCGTGGACGACGCCAAGTGAGGCATTGCGCGCCACCGGCGCAGGCGGCGAGGCCAGCTCGTGACCTGACCGCGCGCTCACTCTCGCCCTGCGCCGGAAGGAGGTCGCCGCGACCGGGCGCGGTCGGCAACGCTTTCATTTCCTGTCACAGGATGTACGGACGTCGACACTCGTGGTCCCGTCCCGCCCCAGCGCGCGCATGAGCTGGCGCCAGATGAGCCAAATTCCAAGTCGGAGGCCCGAAATCGGCTTCGCGCGCTGCACCTGAGCGCTCGCGCCTGCCGATTCTGATCCCCGGGAGTCCGGGCTCTGCCCTGCCCCGGCTTCGCTTGCCGAGGTCGACGCGCTGGCCCGACTCTCCTGAGCCTCCGCCATCGCGCCGATCTCCTTGCGCAAATTGTCGGCAAACTGGCCGATGATGTGGTTGGCCAGGTCGTTGATCATCCCCGCGCTCCGGCCGTACTGTGCGACGGAGCCAGACAGGGTGAGGTTGGTGGTGATGTCGACCCGCGTCTCCTCGCCTTCCGGCACGAGAGCGAATGCAACGTCGGCTGACGCACTGCCCCGACCTTTGGTATCGCGACCCTCCGCGCGGACGAGCGCGCGATGATCGGCGGGAACGACCTCCTTCAATATGGCCCTGCCACGGAAAACGAGGAGGACAGGGCCCAATCTGACCTGCACCTCTCCGGCATAGGTATCGCTGTCTGCGTCGGTCGAATGCAGCCTGGCCCCTGGCATGCAAGGGGCGATGCGAGGTACATTCAGGAGAACCGCCCAGGCCTGCTCGGCCGGCAGCGGCACGTGAAAGCTGTTGGCTATTTGCATTTCATCGAACTCCGTGAATCAAGTCTTGCGAGCGTGCCTCGCGCTCCCGCACGACCGCCGCCCCCGTGACGGGAAGCGTCGTCAATCATCTCGGGCGGGAACGGCACGGGCCGCTGCCCCGGTGCGCGGGTCCGCCGCTACCGTCACGCCGGCCTCTGGCGTGATGCGCAGAACCTGCAGCGCGGAGCGCAAGCCGAGCGGCGGGACCGTGTCTCCGCCAATACCCTGGCGCATCGGATGATCCTCCTCGCACACCAGAGAGCCAGCCCTGCTCAAGCCCCACTTCGGGCGCAGAATGGCGTCGAGCGGCTCGGCCCCGCTCAGTAGCGCGGTCACGGTCTGAAGGTTCCAAACGGCTTGATTCTCGCCCCCCGGCGTGCCGCCCCAGAACTCCGCCGTGTCGCTCCCCATGTGCCAGGCGTTCAAGGTAGTGGCCGGGATCGAAAGTGGACCGGGCGCGTTCCAATGGCCGCTCGGCGCATCCAGCGCAAAGCCCCGGCCGGGCCGGTTGTTGAGCACCAGATCGTATTCGCTGACCACGACGCCCGACCCATACTGGGGAAACGAGTTCGAGTGGACGACGACAACGCGATTACCTTCGCCGTCGGCCGCAGTGACGACCGATGTCCCGCCCCCTCCACCGGCGCCGAAGGCCTGGCGAGCCGTAACAATCGCCTCCGTTTCCGACATGCCTCGGTTGAGGTTCGTTAACGCTTCGCCGAGAACGCGCCCCTGGGTCGGATGCGGTGTTGTGTAGAGCCGGACGCCATCGGGTAGATTGGTGACCATCGGCGGCATCGTGCAGGCGACCGCGCGAAGAAAGTCCTCGCGGGCGACGAATCCGCCGAGGGCACCTAGATGCTCCACGACGACCTCGCCGACGCGCCCGTGGAACAGCATCGGACCGGCAGATGCGAACTCAGCCAGCAACTTCGCGAGCCCGGGGAGTTGAAGCCTTTCGCCTGCTTTGGGAAGTCGATCGTCCGGCAGGTAGGGAAGGCGGCCATTCCACTGCCGGAGCAGCGTTTCTGCTTCGCGCGTGAGGGCCGCGGCAACGGGAGTCCACTGCACACCCTCCTCAGCCATACTTATCGCCGGTGCGACGAGGTCGGCCAGCGACCTCTTCCCCATGGCCGCCAGCACCGCATAGCCTTCCGGCGCCCCTGCGCCACCCACCGAGGCCGGCCCGGTTGCCTGCAGGCGCGCGCCCTGATTCAGGGCCAGAGGGCCGCGGCCGATGGCGAGCAGGGCCTCGACCGGCCCCCCTGCCCGCTGGAGCAGCGCCACGACATCGCCAGCGAGGCCGCATTTCATCGGTAGCCACACCGTCTCCACGAGAGCCGCCGCGACCGCGGCGTCGAAAGCGTTGCCGCCGTCCTTCAGGACCTGCAGTCCGACGTCCGCAGCAGCCGGCACAGCCGCCGATACGGCGGCAATGCCGTTCGCCAACTGTCCGGAGTAGCGGCCGGATGGCGCGCTCTGCGTGATAGCCACCTGGGGTATCCGCCTCAGTTCTGCCCCGGCAGGCGTATGCCGAGGAATTTCCAGGTCGTGTATTCCTCCATGGCATAGCGGATGCCTTCGCGACCCGAGCCGCTCTTTCCGAACCCACCGAAGGGATAGTTGTCGAGGCGGAACCGGCTTGCCTCGTTGATCCAGACCGACCCTGCCCGCACTTCGCGCCCGACTCGAAAAGCCGTCTCCAGATCGCGTGTGAAGCAGGACGCCTGCAGGCCGAACTCACAGTCATTGGCCACCATGATGGCTTCCTCGACCGTATCGACCTTGATGAGAACCACGACCGGGCCGAACACCTCCTCCTGGACGACCCGCGCATCGCGCGGAACGCCGGCAATCACCGTCGGCTCAATCAAGCAACCGTTTCGCTTTGGCTCCAATAACAGTGTTCCGCCCGCAGCCTGCGCCTCCTCGATCATGCCCATGATTCTGTCGGCGGCCCGGGCATGGACGACAGGCCCCAGGTCCGTGGAAGGGTCCGCCGGGTCGCCGACTTTCAACTGCTTCGCTGCCGCGAGGAATTGCTCCACGAACGCGTCATAGACCGCCGCTTCCACGATTATCCTCTGAGCGGAGATACACTGCTGCCCGCTTGCCTCGAATGCCGAGGCCGCCAGGCGCTTGGCAGCGTCGCCGAGATCGGCATCCGCGCAGACGATATTCGCCGAGTTGCCGCCCAGCTCGCCAAGGAAAGGCTTTGCCCCTGCCGCGCGCGCAAGCGCCTCGCCGGCAGCCGTGCCCCCGGTCAATGTGACGACTGCCACATCCTGGTGTGCCGCCAAGCTCAGCGCCTCGTCCGCACCACCCAGCACCACCTGAAAAAGGCCGGCCGGAAGTCCAGCCTGCTCGAACAGCTTGGCGATCTCGAGGGCAACAGCGGCCCCTTCTGGAGAAGGCTTCACGATGACGGCATTGCCCGTGACCAGGGCAGGCGCCACCTTCTGCACCAGGAGATTGGCCGGCGCATTGAAAGGCGTGATAGCCGCGACGACTCCATAAGGAACGCGCTCGGCAATTCCATAGCGGCCCACACCGGCCGGGCTGCTGTCGAGTGGCACCAGCTCGCCGGCGAATTCATGGATCTGCCGGGCGCAGGCGCGCACGAAAGCGGCGCTGCGGAGGATCTCGAACTTTGCAGCTTTGCGTGGCTTTCCGATCGTGCGCACGCTCAGCTCCACGAGCAGTTCCTGGCTGTCGGCGATCAGGTCAGCCGCCTTTTCCAGCCACTGCGCGCGCTGCGCCCGGGTTTGACCGCCGTTGCTCCGGTATGCAGCCTTGGCCGACTGCACGGCAGTCGCTACGGAGCTGTCGCCTCCGCACTCGAGGGTCGCAGCCAGATCGCCGCGCCAGGGATCGACGATTTCCAGAGGGGTAGCGGCATCTGCCCTCGCCGCTGGCGCGCCCCCGCTCAGGTGGGAGCGGAGCTGCAAAGGCCGGTCAAGTTTCATTGTCATTCAGGTCGACCTCGAGCGCTTGTGCGGAAATGGATGTCAGCCAAAGCAATAGCTGTTGCAGAGTTATAACTAACTAGTTAGATATATAGCGTCAAGACTGTTGATCGACGGGATTCGGAGGTGGCTTCTCTTCAACACCGTTGGCTTCCTCGGCACGGACAACCCATGCTAGAACCACACCAGGGATGTCGGCCGACAAACGGGCTGATACGGCAGCAGATGCATCGGGGCAGGAATACATAATGGCTGTAATTGCGAAGAAGAAGCCGGAAGCCAGACGCGACGCCGCGGCGACGCGCGCGCGTATACTACACGCTGCAACCGAGGAGTTTGCGGACAAGGGCTACGACGGAGCGCGGGTCGACGAGATCGCGAAGCAATCCGACGTGAATAAAAATTCGCTCTACCATTACTTCGGCAGCAAGGAGCAACTCTTTGTCGCTGTTCTCGAGCGAGCCTATACGACTCTGCGAGAGCGCCAGGCTGACCTCAGCATTCGCGGCATGGCGCCCGAGGAAGGCATGCGCCGCCTGGTCGAGTTCAACGCCAACATCTGGATTGAAATGCCGGAACTCATCCGGCTTCTCGCCAGCGAGAATCTCCATGAAGCGAGGCACGTGAAGCAATCCAAAGTCGTGCCCCAGCTTTATAACCCGATCATGGAGACCATCGAGGAACTGCTCAAGCGTGGCGCCAAGGAAGGCGTCTTCCGGGAGGGCGTGGATCCTATCGATCTCTATATCTCGATTTCCGCGCTGTCGGCCTATTACATCGCGCACAGGCACACCTTCGAATACATATTCAAGACCAAGCTGATGACGCCGAAGAGGCTGAAGCAGCGGGTGACGCATGTCGCAGACATGATCGTGCGCTATCTGAAGGTCGAGCCGGAACGCTGACAACGGCGCTGCGCACCGTTTCCGAGGGGCAGTCCAGGATGAGCAGAACGGTGGCGGTCGTGGGCGCAGGCATCGTCGGTGTCTGTACCGCAATGACCCTGCAAGAAGCAGGGTACGCCGTCACGCTTCTGGACCCCGAGCCGATCGGTAGCCAGACCTCCTATGGCAATACCGGCGTCTTGGTGGAGAATCCCTGGTTGGTGGTGAACAATCCGGGACTCTGGAAAAGCCTAGCCAGAATCGCGCGCAATCGTGACCCCAGGGTTCGGGTTGACTGGCGGTTCGTCTCCAGCCGGCTCCCCCTGTTCGCCGCCTTTCTGGCGCGAACCTCGACGCGCCATGCTGACGCCGTGGCCCATTCCCTTAGAAGCCTCCTAGTGGTGTCCCAACACCAGCACAAGCGCTGGATCGCAACGGCGGGCGCTGACGGCCTGCTGCGCCGGACAGGCTGGTTGAAGGTGTTCCGCACTGAGGACAGCTTCGCGGCGTTTGAGCGGGAACTGGGGCTCATCCGTACAACGGGGACAGCACACCAGGTTCTCTCTGGGGCCGCGGTCGCGGCCCTCGAGCCGGCCCTGACGGCGCGCTTTGCGAAAGGCCTGCTGCTTTCAGACGCCTGCTCGCTATCCAATCCACTCGCTCTGACCCAGCACTACTTCCAGCTCTTTGCGCAGCGCGGCGGCGCGCTCTTGGCGATGCGCGTTTCGGATATGGCGTTTGCTTCCGGCCGCGGCTGGAAAATCCGTGGCCACGACGGTGCATCGCGGACCTTCGACCTGGTGATCGTGGCCGCTGGGCCATGGTCCGGCGAGATCGCTGCCAAGCTCGGCTACGACGTGCCAATGTTCTGGGAGCGGGGCTATCATCAACATCTCGAGCCCGGGCAGGGCGCGGCGCTGGGCAGGCCGGTTCATGTCGTCGACGAGGGCTTCGTCATGTCGCCTCAGAGCCAGGGAACGCGAGTGACCTCCGGCGTAGAGATCGCTCACCGCGACTCCCCGCCGGACTTCGGCCAGATCAATCGCGCCGTTGCTTCCGCCCAGGCGCTGGCCGCGCTCGGCCCGCCGATCGAGGGCACTCCGTGGATGGGAAGCCGGCCCAGCATCATCGACGGCCTCCCCGTCATCGGACGGGCGCTCTTGCATGAGAACCTGTGGTTCAATTTCGGGCATCACCACATAGGGCTTTCCCTGTCCGCCGGCAGCGCGCTGCTCCTGACAGCGCTGCTTCAGGACAGCCAGCCACCCGTCGACCCGGCGCCGTTCGACCCGGGCCGCTTTGCGGCGGACGCGCGTCGATCCGGCCAGCGGTACTATGCCGGCCCGGCACCGATTCCGGGGGTGAACCTGCCGTAACCGGGCTCACTGAGCACCTTGCCGTCCTGCATCACCACGGCACCACGCACGATACCCCAGGCCGCGGCCCCCTTTGCCTTCATGCCAACCCAACTGGTGTGTCCGGCCTTGGAAAGCATGTCTTCGTGCCTGAACTCGACCTTGCGGTTCATGTCCACGACCGTCAGGTCGGCGTCAGCACCGATCTGAACGACGCCCTTTCGTGGAAACATGCCGAAGGTTCGTGCAGGCCGTTCCGCTGCATGATCCGCAACCTGATGCAGTGTCAGACGTCCTTCGTTCACCGCGTTCAACAGCAAAGGCACGAACTCCTGCGCGCCGGTCATACCGAGTGGAACGGAGAAGGTGTCCTGCCACCCGGGCTCGACGTCCTCGCGCGTGTGGGGCGCATGCTCCAGAACCAGGAAGTCCGCGACGCCGTCGGCGATGCTTTGCCAGGCGGCCGCCGGGCTGTGCGCCCAATTGTACGAATAAGGACCGACCTTGTCTTTCTGCTCGCGCGTCATGAACATCGAAGCGCACTCGAGCTCCGCGGTCACCTCCTGGCCAAGGTCGAATTTCGCATGGCGGATCATCTCGTAGGCGCCGACGGGCATCACGCCGAGATGGAGCACATGCAAACGCACGCCGGCGATACGCGCATAGTAGAGCGAAGATGCGAGACCGGCGACCATGCCGTGCCCGTACATGTAGCCCTTCTCGAACGACTCATGGTAGGCCGCGGCGTCGGTCCGCCCCTTGTCGATGTACTCGCGAAAGGTCAGCCGCTTGCACCATTCGGGATCGTCGTGATGGACGGCCGCAACCAGATTGCAATCCCGGACCGCCTCGTAGAGCTCGTACAGCACGCCATGGTCCAAGACGCCGAGCTCAGAGATGTAGGGATATACTTCTTTGATGTGGCGGGTATTGAACACCTTGATGCCGATCGCGCCGGCCTTGGCGAGATCCGCGACCGTGCGCGGATAGAGCCCTCCCCCATAAAGCCCGTAGTCGACGTGCGCCTTTGGCGCAACCATCTCCTTCTTGGCCTCGAACGCCTCCAGCGAAGTCGGGTGGGGCGTGTTGTTCGTCATGTCGATGCAGAAGGTGACCCCTCCCGAAGCCGCCGCCCGGCTGCCACTTTCGAAGTCCTCCTTGTAGGTGTGCCCGGGCTCCCGGAAATGGCAGTGGACGTGCCACAGGCCCGGAAGCACGTCCAGGCCGCGCGCATCGACGCGCCGCGCCGCCGTCGCGAAGGGGCCTCCGATGGCCACGATGCGGCCGTCCTTCACGGCCACGTCCGCAACATAGCTGGCGGTCGGGCTCCAGATCCGGCCCTGCTCGACGACCAAATCATACGCTTCCGTCATTTTATTCCTCTTCTTTCGCCCGGCGCTGGAAACGCCGGCAGTCCGCGCCGACATTGATATTTGTGCATACATGGAGTATATACGGAGCCGGCATTACCGCAACGATCATGGAAAAGCTGCTGCGCTTTTTGCGAAGCTTGCGCTCGGCGAACTTCGTTCCGAATACGCGGCCGCAATAGACCAGGGAGAACGAGTCATGTGCGAGGTTTGCGCAATCTTCGGGGCGGGCGAGCACTGGAGCGACTTCGGGCGCCTGCGCAACGAAAAGTTTCCCTTCGCCGATATCCAGGTCTACCGCAGTGAGCGCATTCGGCGGCTTGCCCTGTTGGCGAAGATCCTTGCTCCCTTGGGCCTCTCGGTGGAGGACTGGGACGGCGAGGCCGCGTTGCTGGTCGATCGACAAGGTCGTTCGCAGATCGCTCCCACCCTGGGAGACGTCTGGAAGTCTGCCGAGGATCTTTCCGGACACCGGATCGATCCGCTGACCGATGGCTTCCTGGAAGGCCTGCGACATGCATGATCCGATCCCTCTCACTGTCATCACCGGCTTTCTCGGGAGCGGCAAGACGACCCTGCTGCGCAACTTTCTGCGGCAGCGCGGCGGCTCGGGCATCGGCGTCGTGGTCAACGAACTGGGCGAGGTCGGACTGGATCAGGATCTGCTCGTGCACGCGGCGGAGCATGTCGAGCTGGTGGCTCAAGGATGCATGTGCTGCGCGCGGCGGGGCGACATCGCGAAGGCGCTCCACGATCTCATCCGCAGGGCGCGCCGACAGGGCGGGTCCTGGATCGAGGAAGCCATCATCGAGACGTCGGGAATGGCCGATCCCGCGCCCATCATCGCAACGGTCCTCCAGGATCCCTGGCTGCGCAACAACGTCACCTTGCGCGGTGTCATCACGGTGTTCGACGCCGTCGAAGGCCGCAGGAACTTGACAGCCCATCCCGAAGTCGTGCGCCAGATCGCCATTGGCGACGTTGTCGTCGTGACGAAGTCCGACCTGCGCGGCGCCGACGACCGCAAAACGCTCGAGGCCACCATCGCGACTTATGTCCCCGATGCGCAGGTCTTCGACTCCCACGAGCCCGGTTTCAGCCTTGCCTCGATCATCCCCACCATGACCGGGTCGAACGCCTCGAGGCCCACCAAGCAGATCGAGAGCGCGGGGCACGCCCATGAGACAACCTCCTTCGTGCTGCCGTTGGATGGCGATGTCGACTGGCCCGCTTTCACCGTCTGGCTGTCGGCGCTCCTGCACTGCCATGGCGACCGTATCCTGCGCGTGAAAGGCAAGCTCTACGCCGCTTCGACCGGCAAGCCTCTCATCATTCATGGGGTACAGCACTTGATGTATCCCCCGGTCCACCTGGAGGCGGAGCCCGACGACGACCGGCATTCCTGGCTCGTCTTCATCACGTCGGGGCTGGCCCGTCACGAGATCACCGAAAGCCTCGACCGGTTCCTACGCCATGCCCCCACCGCCGTCGTGGACCTGCCTGGGGCATCCGTCGAGCGTCACACCCAGGCTGCCGGACCGGCAGCCTAGGCGCAACGCACAGCACTACGCGGCCGGCACGTTCCCTTCACCCGTCTAGAGGCCAAGGAGACGCGGGAAGAACGTCGACAGCGGCGCTATCGCGGTTACCAGTGCCAGCACGATCAGATTGACCACAATGAACGGAAGGACACTTTGGATCACCAAGGCAATCGGCTTGTTCAACGCCGATGACGCCACGAAGAGGTCCAACCCGAACGGCGGCGTGATCATCGCCATGGCGATATTCATCGTGACGATCATGCCGAAATGAATCGGGTCCACGCCCAGCGCCACAGCCGCCGGGAACAGCGCGGGAACCAGGATAAGCTGGGCCGAGGCCGGATCGAGAAACATCCCGGCGATAATGAAGGTGATGTTGACGACCAGAAGAAAGATCAACAGCTCGCCGCCGAGTTGATCGAGGACTTCGATGATCAGGGTGGGAATCTGAAATAGCGTCAGGAAGAACGCAAGGATGCTGCCCATCCCGATCAGCACGAAGATGATGCACGAGGTGATCGCCGCCCCTTCGACGATGTCGGCAAGCTGGCGCAGCGTCAGCTCTCTGTAGACCAGACCCTCGACAATCAGCGCATAGACGACGCTGATGGCGGCTGCTTCGGTAGCCGTAAACATTCCAGAATAGATGCCGCCGAGGATGATCACTGGCATTCCCAGCGCCCAGGACGCCTCCTTCAGCGCCTTCCAGCGGACAGCCAGGCCCTGCCGCTCCAGGCGTCCCACATCGTGGCGGATCGACTGGATCACGACGTAGCCGATGAACAGGCCACCCAGCACCAGGCCAATGATGAGGCCTGCGGCAAACAGCTTCGTGATCGAGGCGCCGGTCAGCCAGCCATAAATGATCACGGTGATACTGGGTGGGATAAGGAGCGCGGTTTCGGAACCGGCGGCGATCAGACCGATGGAGAACCGCTCCGAGTACCCGTTCTTGCGCAGCTCCGGATACATAATGCGACCGATCGCCGACACGGTGGCGGCAGCCGAGCCCGACACCGAGCCGAACACCATGGCGGTCGCTACCGTGGTGCTGCCCACACCACCACGGTAGTGACCTATGAAGACTCGCACCAGATTGGTGAGCCGCGGCGCGATCTGGCCCTGTACCATGGTCTCCGCGGCAAGAATAAAGAACGGTATCGCCATCAACGTCGAATGATTCATGCCGGCGACCATCTTCTGCAGCAGCACCTCGTTGGGCATATGCGGAAAGTAGGCGAGCTTCAGGAGCAGCGAGGGGATCCCCAGGACGAGAAGCATCTCGAAGCCGATCGCGAACAGCACCACCGTTATGCCGATGATTACGAGTGTCATGTCTGCCTCACGCCTCTTCTTGGAATTCTAGTGGAGCGCGTGGATCGGCGACTTCGATCACGTAACGAAGGCTCAGCAGTGCCAGCCCGATGGCTGCCCCCATGTAGAGATAGGCGCTCGACAGGTTGAGCGATGGGATAACCTGTCCGGTGCTAAAGACAAACAGCGTCATGCGCGAAGCCAGATAGGTGAAGTAGCCGCAGAACACCGCTCCAACCACGCCGATCAGGCGCCGAACGGCGAGCTGCAATGGCGGTCGCAATAGCATCAGCGCAGATGTCATGGCGATGTGGCGGCCTCGCTCCAGCGTCATTCCTGCAACCAGGAAGAGCCCCCAGATCATCGCGAGGCGGGCTGCCTCCTCCGCCCACGCGATGTTGCTGGCGTAGCTGGGAGCGACCACGCGGACCAGCACGTTGGCGAAGAAAAGCACCAGCATGATGCCGAATAGTGTAACGACGCCAAATCGCTCGATAGTCCGGAGCGCCCTTAGGAGACTGCTACCCATCGAATGCTCCTGCCTGGCGGCCGGTTTCCCGGAGGCCGATTCGCCTCCGGGTTCCCTTGCCCGGTTCAGTTGCCTGTGATGTTGCTGTACTCTTGCTCGTAAAGAGCCATGAGCTCGGCGCCGACCTCGCCATGCCGGTCCAGGTAGACCTCCTTGGTGGGCTCGAACGCCCGCTCGCGCAGGGTGGCTTTCTCCTCGTCGGACAGCACGCGCACCTTGGCGCCGCTGCTCTTGATCAGCTCGATGCCCTCTTCGCGCTGCTTCTTGTACAGCGCCTGCAGTTCCGGCACGGCCTCGGCGAAGGTCTGCCTGATCGTCGCCTGGTGCTCTTCAGGCAGGCTGGACCACCAGCCGGGATTGAACACGATGACGTCCTCGATCGCGCCGTGATCGGAGATCAGGATGTAGTCCTGCACCTCGTAGAACCGCATCGAAAGGATCGATGATACGGGGTTCTCCTGACCATCAACGACACCGTTCTGCAGCGAGGTATAGAGCTCGCCGAACGGAAGGGCGATCGCCGAGCCGCCAAGCGCTTCGAATTGGGCCATGAGGATGTCGGAGGCCATCACGCGGAACCGCTGCCCTTCGATGGCGTCGATCGAGTCCAAGGGCTTGTTCGACGTGATCTGCTTGAAACCGAACGGCCAGAAGCCGACCGCGGCAAAACCCTTCTCGGAGAATGTCTCGAGCAGCCTGTCGCCGAACGGTCCGGTGCGCAGGGCCTGCGCCTGATCCGGATCGGCCGGAATAAAGTACGGCAGGTCGAGAATGGTGACCAAGGGGTTGAAGCCAGCCATCCATGACGTCGCCGAGACGGTGCCTTCCAGACTGCCGAGCTGCACCCCCTCACTCATCTCCCGCTGACCGCCGAGCTGACTGGACGGGAAGATCTGGAACTCGACCTCCCCGTTCGTGCGCTCTTTGACGCGCTCGGCGACTTTCTCCAGCATGATGTGCCGCGGCTGATCGGCATTCTCGACATGGCCGATGCGGGCCACGTAGGTCGCGGCAACGCCGGAACCGGGCGCGACCGCGACCGCGACCGTCGCCACGGCAGCAAGCGTCGTAAAGAAGCGAGTAAGCCTGTTTGCTGTAGACATTAGCCTTCTCCTGTCTCCCTTCCGAGGTGACGCGCCAGCCCTCCATCGGTCCTGACACCCCCCGGTTCCCCTTCGACTTTCTTCAGCGCAGCGATGGCCATATAAAGGAGCAAATTGCCAAGTGGCACCGCTGAGAAAACTTTTTTGACCTATCCCCCCGATATCACGCCGGCTGAGCTGCCAAGCCCGCGGCGCGGGCGCGCTCTGCGGCGAGTTGGATAGCCTTCACAATGCCGGCGTATCCTGTGCACCGGCAGATGTTGCCGGACAGGCCATGACGGATCTCGTCGGACGTGCCGGCCGCGCCGCGCAGGATCATGTCGCGGGCGATAAGAAGCATGCCTGGCGTGCAGAAGCCGCACTGCAGGCCGTGGGCCTCCGAGAAGCAGCTCCGAATGAGGTTCATCAGAGGCTCATCCTCGAAGTCTTCGAGAGTCTGGACCTTCTGCCCGTCGACCGTGGCGGCGAAGGTGATGCAACCCCGAACGGGAGCGCCGTCTATCAGGATCGTGCAGGCCCCACAGACGCCATGCTCGCAGGCAAGGTGCGTCGCAGTGAGATTCAGTTCATCGCGTACAAAAGCGCCGATCGACTCCCGCGGATCGACAGTGGTGCGGACGCTCTTGCCGTTGACCGAGAGTTCGATGCTGCTCATGCGGACAATGCTTCCATGATGCTGCGGGATACGGTGGCGGCGTGCGTTCTAGCCTCGAACGGGTCCGGCTCCACGCCGGCTTCGCGCAGATCTTCCTCCAAGGCGGCCCGGATGTCGGACCGCATATCTGCATTCCACGCCGATACGGATGCCACCAAAGCGCCGACCCGCGTCAGCAGGATTGGTGTGCTGGCCGCGCAGCCCAGGACGCACCGTGCCGGCTGTGAATCCTGGATCACCGTCACGGCGAGCGAATGGGCGAATTCTCCGGCCTTGCGGCAGAGCTTGGAGATGCCGGCGCGCTGGCTTCGGGCCGGCCGCGGAATCTCGACGCCGACCAGAATCTCCCCCGGCTCCAGCCCGGTTGTGAGATAGCCGATGAGGAACTCCCGTATCGGCACGGACCTCATTCCATCGATGCTGCGAAGAAGGATTACCGCATTGAGCGCCGTGAGCACGTTCGGCCACTCCGCAACCGGGTCGGCGTGCGCCAGGCTGCCGCCCAGCGTGCCCCTGTTCCGTACTGCACGGTAGGCCAGGCCGCGCGCCGTGCGCCGCATCAGGCCGTTGGAGGCGTCGGGCACCAGGCCGTCTTCGATCTCGGCGTGCCTGACCGCCGCGCCCAGAACGATGCTGGACGGCCGCTCCTCGGCGCGCCGCAACTCCGCCACACGGGCGATGTCGATCAGGGCATCCGGCTGGGTGAGACGAAGGTTGAGCATTGGGCCAAGGGTCTGCCCCCCGGCCAGGTACTTCGCTTCCCCGTCCGCCGCCGCAAAAATCCTGAAGGCGTCGTCGAGGGTCTCGGCGCGGGAATATGAAAAGGGCGCTGGCTTCACGTCAGCTCTCCCCCCCGGAAACGCCGTTGCGGTTTTCCGCGATGTGGATCGCCTGCAGCACCCGCCGTGGCGTTATCGGTGTCTCGCATAGCTCCGCGCCGAGCCCGGCAAGAGCATCTCTGACCGCATTCGCGATGGCGGCCGGTGGCGATATGGCGCCCCCCTCCCCCATGCCTTTCATGCCGTACTCAGTATGCTCGGCCGGCGTGCACATATGCGCGATCTTGATTTCTGGCACCTCGGTCGACCCGGGCAGCAGGTAGTCGGCCAGCGTGGTCGCAAGCGGCTGGCCGTGTTCGTCGTAAGGAATCTCCTCGTAGAGCGCATTGCCGATTCCCTGGGCGACGCCACCCACGATCTGGCCGTCCACGATCAGGGGGTTCACGATCGTTCCGCAATCCTCGACCACGGCATAGTCCAGGATCTCCACGTAACCCGTGTCCGGGTCGACGGCAACGACCACGCCATGCGTAGAGTAGCAGAACACGCCGGTATCGATGGCCGGCGAGTAGGTCGCATTGACATCGAGCGTCGGCGAGCCGTCTCGTGGCAGGCCCTCCTGGCGAACATAGGCCACCTGGCCGACCTCTCTCAGTGACACGTCCCCATTCGGCCCGAAGGCCCGGTCATTCCGCACCTCGACCTCGTTGGGCGCACACTGCAACATCTGCGCAGCGACCGCTTGGATGCGCCCCTTCAGGATGCGGCAGGCCTTGGCGACGGCGCCACCGCTCATGACCATGCTGCGCGACGCGAACGTGCCCATGCCGAAGGGGCAGAGCGAGCTGTCTCCATGACGGACCGAGATGCGGTCGAAATCGATGCCGAGCTCCTGGTGCGCAACCTGGGCCAGGGTGGTTTCGAGCCCCTGCCCATGAGACTGGATGCCAACCAGCAGGTGCAGCGAGCCGTCCGACAGCAGCCGCGCGGTCGCCGACTCGTAGCCGGGGATGATGGGCACCCCGCGCGTGATCCACTCGCCGCAGCCGTGCGCCGTCTGCTCGGTATAAGAAGCAAAGCCGATGCCGATCAGCCGCCCGTCAGGCTCGCCGCGCGCCTGCCTTTCGCGGACTGCCGGCAGATCGAGCAAATCGACCGCCTTCTCCACGGACTGCGGATAATCGCCGTTGTCGTAGAGCATGCTGGTGACGGAGCGGTACGGCATCAGGTCCGGAGTCACCATATTCTCCATGCGCACCTTATGGGGCTCACGGCCAACCGCACGGGCGATCTCATCGATCGTTCGCTCTATGCAGAAGCACGCGCCTGGCCGCGCCACGCCACGATAGGGGCCGATCGGTGACTTATTGGTGGCGACGGTCCAGCCGCGCGCACGGTAGGCCGAGATCCTGTAGGGGCCGGGCACGTTCTTGATCGCCATGCCCAGTTCCATGTTCGGGCCGTTTGGCCAGGTCGCATAGGCGCCGGCATCCACGCGAACTTCGACATCCAGACCCAGCACGCGCCCGTTGACGTCGGCGTAGGCCTTTACGTTGTACAGCGTGTCGCGACAATGAATCGACGACAGAAGGTGCTCGCGCCGATCCTCGATCCATCGCAACGGATAACGCAGATGCCGTGCGACCGCCGCGACCGCGATCTCTTCGGGGTAAACAATGTTCTTGATCCCGAAGCCACCGCCCACGTCGGGCGCGATCACATGGATCTGCCGCTCCTCGAGGTCGAGGTGGAGAGACAGGGCGTAGCGCACCTGATGCGGCATCTGGGTGGAGTTGTAGAAGACCAGTTCATCCAGCCGCTCGTCCCAGAAGGCCAGGGCTGCCCTGCCTTCCATGGGCACGCCAGCCTGCCTGTTGAGGCGGTATTCCCGCTCGATGACGACCGTCGCCGCCTCGCGCGCCTGCTCGATATCGCCCGCTTCGAACTCCCGCGCCAGGTAGAGGTTGTCGCCCCAGGAGTCGTGCAGCAGCGGCGAAGACGGCTCCAGCGCCGCCAGCATATCGACGACGGCCGGAAGCTCCTCGAACTCGACTTCGATCTGCTGGGCGATGTCCTCCGCCTCGGCACGTGTCCGTCCGATGCAGAGGGCGATCGGCTGCCCCACGAACAGAACCTTGTCGAATGCCAGCAGCGGATAGTCGGCAGCTTTGAAACCCGGCGCATCGGTAACCGCGCGAATCGCCTGCGCGCCCTTCAGGTCGGCTGCAAGGATCACCTGCTTGCGCACGGCTTCCGGGACATCGATGCGGACGATGCGGCCATGGGCGATCGGGCTGCGCAGAAATGCGACGTCGTGAAGGTTCGGAAATCTGAGGTCGCAGGTGAACTGGCCGCGCCCGAACAGATGCCGCTTGTCTTCCTTACGCTGCAGCGCAGCGCCGACACCCTTATCGCTGCGCCTGGCTCCTGGCGTCGAATCAACTCCCGCTTCTTGCGTTCTCATATCCACTCTGCGCGGCCTCGCCCTCAAGTGTAATCCGTCAAGCGACATGAACTTATAGTTTACTAACCGTTTAGTAAAATAATTCTACTGTGGAGAGGCAGTGCGCGACAACTGCTTTTTCCAAGAAACCGCAGCGTCACGCCCACCGATGGTGCCGGCGCGCGTAGGCTTCCGTGATCTTTCCGTTCCACAGGTCCTCGCGTATCCGCTCGCCGTCGCGCTCCGCAGGGTCGCCATGCCCTCCGCCGCCTGCCTGTACATGGCGCACGACATCGCCAGCGCGGAGCACCCGTGTCACCTTGCTGCCCAGCACCTCGACGGTTCCATCGGCATGAGTCAGGGTGTTGCGCGTCGGCTGTGCCGGCCCACCGCCCTCCAGCCCATAGGGCGCGAAGTGCATGCGATCGGAGCGCAGTTGCAGGAGCGCTTCGTCCGCAAGCACCCGGAACGACCGCGATATCCCAAGGCCGCCACGGTTGCGGCCGGGACCACAGCTATCCGGCACCAGCGCATACTCCTCGACCCGCACCGGGTGCTGGAGCTCGAGCACCTCCACCGGCGTGTTCGACAGGTTCTGGGACGGGTTGGTGATCGCCTCGATACCATCCTTGTCGCTGCGACCGCCCCAGGCCCCGCCGATCATGTCCACGATGATGAAGGGTTGGTCGTCGGCCCGTCGGCCCGAAAGACAGACGACGGTGTTGCCGCCCTCACCCGCCGCCGGAATCCGGTGCGGCACCACCTGGGCCAGGGCGCCGAAAACCGCGTCCACGACGCGGTACCCCGTCAGCGCGCGCGCCGCCACGGCGGCGGGCAGACGCGGATTGAGCACGCTGCCCTCCGGGACCTTCACTGTCACGCAGCGAAATACGCCCTCGTTGTTGGGCACGTCCCCGGTGAGAGCGCAGCGAACGCTGAGGTAAGCGCAGGACTTGGTATAAGAGAGCGTCGAGTTGATGGCGGCCTTGACCTGCGGCGACGAGCCGGCAAAGTCGATGGTTACATGATCGCCCGCGACATCCAGCGTCACTGCGATGGGAATCGGCTCGTCCGATAGCCCATCGTCGTCGATATGGTCGCGGAAGCTATAGCGGCCGTCCGGCCATTCGCTGATGCGTGCCCGCGTCATGCGCTCCGCATAGTCGATGATCTCTCGCATGTAGCTGTCCATCTCGACGCTGCCCTGGCGCTCATACAGCTTGGCGAGCTGTTTGGCTCCCACCTGACAGGCTGCATACTGCGCCTGAAGGTCGCCCAGCACCCGGTCGGGCACCCGCACGTTTCGTTCGATCATCTGCATGAGGGTATGATTTGGCTCACCCTGATCGTAGAGCTTCAGGACCGGGATCCTCAGCCCTTCCTGGTAGATCTCCGTCGAGTCGCTCGCGTTCGATCCTGGCACCCTCCCCCCGACATCGGTGTGATGGCAGACGACGACACAGAAGCCGACCCGTCGCGCCTCGACGAAGATCGGATAGAACATGAAGATGTCCGGAAGGTGCATGCCTCCCTGATAAGGATCGTTGAGGATCACCGCGTCGCCGGGCCTCAGGTCGTTGTCGTGGCGCGCCAGCACCTCCTGCATGGCCTCGGGAACCGCCCCCAGATGCAGGGCGATGGTCTTTGCCTGCACGACCATCCGCCCTTCGCCGTCGCAGAGAGCGGCCGAGTAATCCATCACATCCTTCACGATTTCCGATCGCGCAGTCCGCACCACGGTGTAGGCGACCTCATCGATCAGAGCATCGAGGGCGCTCTTGACGACAGCGAAGGAGATTGGGTCCAGATTGCTGTTCATGATGCGCCCCTTCTATCCGTCCAGAGAGATGACGATGGTGCCGGTTGCATCGGCTTGCGCGCTGCAACGGGGCGGTACGACGATTGTGCAGTCATAGCTTTCGATGACGGCTGGGCCTTCCACCGGCTGCTCGCCGACATCGGCGCGCGCCAGCAGGCGCGTCTCCATATAGCCTGCATCGCGCGTGAACGAGACCTTGCGAACGCCTCGCAGGCCCTCGACGGCGCGGGCATCCTGGGAGATGCGAGCGAAGTCGACCCGGCCGGCGCGCAGGCCGCGCGCCATCAGCCGCACGTTCACCAGTTCCAGGGCGTCATCGGCTACGTAGCCGAAGGTGCGCCGATATTCCGACCCGAATGCCGCAGGCAGTTGCTGCAACACCAGCGGTGCGGCGGAAGCAGGGACCTCCACCGCCAGCTCTGACGACTGCCCCGCGTAGCGCAGCTCGTAGCGATAGTTGAAGTCGATTTCATCGGCGGCATAGCCCTCCTCTGCGAGAACCGCCCGGCCGTCCGCCGCGAGAGCCTCCATGACCTCGCCCAGCCGCTCCGCCGTGATGTCCTGGAGCGGCCGGATCACCGCGCGCACAAAGCTGTGCTCGATGTCAGCGGCGAGCATGCCGAGGGCGCAGAAGACGCCGGACAACGGCGGCACAAGCACCGTGCGGATGCCGAGCAGCCGGGCGACCTCCACGGCATGCAGGGCCCCGCCGCCGCCGAACGCCATCAAAGCCATCTCGCGCGGATCGCGACCACGCTCGATGGTCACTGACCGTATGGCGCGCGCCATGTTGGCGTTGGCCACCTGGCGGATCCCGTGCGCTGCTTCCTCCACCGAAAGCCCGAGAGGCTTGGCGATAAAGCGCTCTACGGCACGATGGGAACGCTCGGCGTCCACCGCCAGAGTGCCCCCGGCCAGCGCCGAGGGGTTCAGGTGGCCGAGCACCATGTTGGCGTCGGTCACCGTCGGGACGTCGTTGCCTCGCCCGTAGCACGCAGGTCCCGGGTCGGCGCCCGCCGACCTGGGGCCGACCGTAAGCAGTCCGCCGCTGTCCACCGTTGCGATGGAGCCGCCGCCGGCGCCCACCTCAGCCAGGTCGACTGCCGGGACCTTGAGCATGTATCCGCCGCCCTTGATGAAGCGCGAAGGGGCACTGATGCCGTCGCGAAACTCGTATTCGGTGGTGAGAACGGGCAGCCCGTCGTCGACGATGCAGGCTTTCGCTGTCGTCCCTCCCATGTCGAAGACGATCAGGTCGCGCCGGCCGACGACGGCGCCCAGACGGGCGGCGCCCGTCGTGCCTCCGGCCGGCCCCGAGGCGACCACGAACGCAGGCCGCTCCGCCGCCACGGCCCCACCCATCGTGCCGCCGTTTGAGGCCATCACCTGCAGCGGCGCGGCGATTCCCAGCCCTTGCAGTCCGCCGATGAGCCGCATCAGATACTCGCGCATGACGGGAAGGATGTAGGCGTTGACGACTGTCGTGGAGGTCCGCTCGTACTCCTTTGCCTCCGGCAGGACCGCGCTCGAGATCGCGACCGCGCCGGGAAACACCGCCTCGAGGATTTCCCGCGCCAGAAGCTCATGAGAAGGATTACGATAGCTGTGCAGGAAGCAGACCGCGATGCTTTCCACCTCCTCTTCCTTGAAGAAGGCTGCCGCGGCGCGTACCGCGTCGACGTCCAGGGGGGTGACGACCCTCCCCTCGGCGTCGATGCGCTCCGGGATGTCCAGTCGATGGCGGCGCGGCACCAGCGGCTGCGGCTTTTCCCACGCCAGGTCGAACATGTCCGGCGTACGAATCCGTCCGATCTCGAGCACATCGCGGAAGCCCGCAGTGGTCAGCAGGCCGGTGCGGGCGCCCGCCTTCTGCAGGATCGCATTCGATGCGACGGTCGTGCCATGGACGACCTCGACGACCTCGTCCGGCCGGACCCCCGCCTGATCGAGAATTCTCGCGAGGCCGGTGAGCACCGCTTCTGCCGGGTCAGCCGGTGTGGAGGAGACCTTGCCCACCAACAGGGTCTCGTCGGAGCGGCAAAGAACGATGTCCGTGAAGGTGCCGCCGATATCGACGCCAATTCGTACGCCGGGCGATGCTGTGGTCATCGGCGGCCTCTCATGTCAGCGCCGATCCCGCGCCGCCCTATGGCTGCTACGACTCGGTCGAAGGCCTGTGTCATCATGCCGTCCCCCCTTGTTGGCCGCGGCGCCGCTGTCGAGCCCCGGCAAGGCATGCGCTTCCCGTCGCGCCGGCCACCATGGCGCTGCGGAACTGCTTTCCTCCGCCGCGCCCTGCGTCTAAAGAATTCTTCGGTACCGCGTTGAAACCCCTGGAGAACGCTCCATGCCGCCTCGCCAATCCAACTCTGGGCCGACCGCGAGCCGGAAGCCGCCTCGCGGCGCGAAGGGCACCGGCGTGCGCCACGCATACGACGCCATTCGCAGCCGCATCGTGTCGCTGGACCTGACGCCGGGCGCCGACTTGGACGAGGTGCGGCTTGTCCGGGACCTGGGCTTGTCCCGCACCCCCGTCCGCGAAGCTCTGGTGCGGCTCGCAGCGGAGGGTCTTGTGGTGATGCTCCCCAACCGCACTGCCCGGGTCGCGCCCCTGGGCCTGCAGGACGTAAAGGAGCACCTGGAGGCATTCGAGCTGGTCCAGCGAATCGCCACTCGCTTTGCCGCCCGGCGCAGGAATGACAGCGACCTCGCGGCCATGGCCCGGCATTGCGCGGCGTTCGACGATGCTGTCGCGGCGGCAGACGTTTCGGCCATGATCCAGGCTAATTGGAATCTTCACCAAGCCATTGGCGCCGCCGCGGGCAACCGGCACATTGAGCGCTACTACGAGCAGCTCCTGACCGATGGCCTGCGCATCGCCAACCTGGCGATGGGGCACAACTTCTACGGAGATGCCCGCGAGCGCGCCGCGCATATCAGGAACATCCAGAAGGAGCATCGCCAGATCCTGGCGGCCATTCGGACCGGGGATGCGGACAAGGCCGAGACATTGGCAACCTCTCATTCACTCCTTGCCCGCAAGCGCGCGACCGACTTCCTGTCTCTGTCGCTCGCCGGTGAAGTGGCGTTGAAAGAGCCCGGGCAATTGCGGACCGCGGGCAAAAAGAAGCAGCATTCCTTCTCGTGATGGCCCTCAGCCCTTCAGGTGGGCATCCCGCCTCTTGTAGAGGTCGTCGTTGGCGTAGCCCATCGTCTCGGGCTGGCCGCGTCCGAGCATCACCTGGAAGTACACCGGCTCCAGACTGTCGTTGACGTAGCCGTGGATGACGCCGGGCGGGCAGGAAATGCACTCCCACTTGCCGAGGCGGCGCGACCGCTGGTTGCCCGCCTCGTCCTCGATAAACACAGTCAGGAAGCCGTCGAGCACGAAGAACACCTCTTCCACCTCGTGCGTGTGGGCCGCATTGCCTTGGCCCGGCTCGACGTACATGATCGACAGGGTGAAACCCCGCGCAGGAATGAACTCGCTGCCGCCATGCTTGCCCGAGCCTCCGGCGCCGATGAAGCGGTGCTGCGCGCGCTTGTAGCCTTCGATCTTGGCGTCTTCGAAAGCCGCCCAGTCCGCCTTGCGGTCAGCAAAGCGCGCGACGTAGCGGTCCATGATCTCATCGAGCCCGGCATTCTGAAGCTCGGCCGGCCGGGGATGCCTCGCGATACCCATGCTCACGTTCCCTCTGTTGGTCGCTTCCCTATGCGGAAGCTTGTCCCTAGGATCGCCCCTGCACTGCTCCGCGCTGCCACAGGACACGCCGGTGATGTGACGCCGCCTGATCGGTGACTGGGGTCTTGCAGGTATATAACTAACTAGTTAGATATAACGCGTCAAGCTCGGCTTAGCACCGCGCCAAGCGTCCTGCCCCTGCTTCAGCGCATGGCCGGGACAGGAACCAAGCCATAGGAACGGCCATGAACGCAGAGAACAGCACGAGGGTGGGCATCATCGGTCGCGGCGCTATCGGTCAACCGCTCATCGATGCCCTGCGGGACGGCCGGGTCCCCGGGCACGTGCTTGAGTGCGTCCTGGCGCGCAGCCGGCGCGAGCCCTGGGAAGTCGAACGCTTGGCAGATCTTCTCGACCGGCGCCCGGATCTGGTCATTGAGGCCGCGGGCCAGGGGCCGGTGCGGGAGATGGCCGCGGCCGTCCTTGCCGCCGGCTGCGACCTGATGCTGTTCTCGGCCGGTGCCCTGGCCGATCCCGCCACAGAGGCAGAGCTGGCGAAAGCCGTCGCAAAGCCGGGCGCCGGCCGCCTGCTCCTCACCACCGGAGCTGTCGGCGGCCTGGATATCATCAAATCGCTGCGCTGCGCCGGGGAGATCGACTCGGTGTCGCTATGCTCCACGACCAAGCCGCAAGCGCTGATTCAGCCTTGGATGGCGGCAGGACGTGCGGAGGCCATCGCAACGGCGTCCGCGCCCGTCACGGTGTTCGACGGAACCGCGCGTGAAGCCAGCACGAAATTTCCTTCAGTGGCCAACGTCTCCGCCGTCATAGCGCTCTCCTCCGTCGGCTTCGACCGGGTATCGGTGGCATTGATCGCCGATCCCGATGCCCGGGCAAAAACCCACGAGATCACGGTCCGCTCAGCCGATTCCACCGTAAGCCTGCGCATCGAAAACGCCTTCTCCGCCAGCAATCCGCGCACCAGCAGGATTACGCCCTTTGCTGTGATGCGATGGATGCAGGATCAGCGTGCCGCGATCGCCCCAGGGGTATAATACCAGCCACCGGCCGCCCTGAGCCGCCCCGGTCTAAGCTGTTGTAAGTTCTGGAAAAAAATGGTGGGCGCACAAGGACTCGAACCTTGGACCCGCTGATTAAGAGTCAGCTGCTCTACCAACTGAGCTATGCGCCCCCATGAGACCGCGGGCCGCCGGAGAACCGCCTACCTCTGCGGCTCCGCCCCCTTGCAGGGGACGCCAGGGCCCGACCGGAAAACGGCATGTCCGCCGGGAAGCGGCGTGATAGCAAGTCCGGCCCCCTTTGTCGAGGCTTAATGGCCGAAAAAGCGCGTTTCCCGCCGCCCCTGCCGGGGGCTCAGGCCTCGGCTGTGCCGCGGCGCGAGATGCGCATGTCGCGGTGGATATAGCAGGACATGACGAGGCCCATGGAGCCCATCACCGTGAGCAGCACGGTGCCGCCGTAGGAGACCAACGGCAGCGGGATGCCGACCACCGGGAACATGCCCATGACCATGGCCATGTTGAGGAAGACATAAAGGAAGAGGTTGGTGGTGAGGCCGAGCGCCAGCAGGCGGGCGAACTGGTTGCGCGCCCGGAAGGCGATGGCGAAGCCATAGCACAGCAGCAGGAAGTAAAGGCTCAGCAAGGTGAGGCTGCCGACCAGCCCGAATTCCTCGGCCAGCATGGTAAAGATGAAGTCGGTCTGTTTCTCGGGCAGGAAGTTGAGCTGGCTCTGGGTGCCCTGCATGAAGCCCTTGCCGGTGAGCGCCCCGGAACCGAAGCCGATCATCGCCTGCAGCGTGTGGTAGCCGGCGCCCAGCGGATCGTTCTCCGGGTTCAGGAAGGTCAGCACCCGGTCCTTCTGGTAGTCGTGCAGGAACTGCCAGGCAATCGGCCCCGACGCCAGCCCGGCCGCGAGCAGCAGCGCGAACTTCCACCAGCGCACACCGGCACAGAAGAACACCGCGCCGCTGCCCAGCAGCAGCATGCCCGCGGTGCCAAGGTCGGGCTGCTTCATCACCAGGGCGGCCGGCGTCAGCGCCATGAAGGTCGGCAGCAGGAGCAGCAGCGGGCGGCGCACCTCCTCGCTCGAGAGGCCATGGAAATAGCGGGCGAGCGCCAGGATCAGCGCTACCTTCATCATTTCCGACGGCTGCAGCCGCACGACGCCGAAATCGATCCAGCGCTGCGCACCCATGCCGATGTCGCCCATCACCTCAACAGCGCCGAGCAGGACGAGACAGGTGAAGTAGATGAGGTAGGCGTAGCGGAACCAGAACCGAATGTCGATCAGCGCCGCGACGATCATCATCCCCAAGCCGAGGCCGAAGCGCATCATCTGAGCCGAGGCCCAGGGCTCGAAGGAGCCGTTGGCCGCCGAATAGAGCATGGCGAAGCCGACCCCGGCGACCAGGCTAAGCAATAGCATCATGCCCCAGTTGAGCTGCCAGATCTTCTGGCGCAGGCTCATCTCGGGGTTGCGGGCGGACAGGAAGCTGTCGACGGCCATCACGCACGCTCCGCGATCTGCGAGGTCGCAACGATCGGTAGCGAGCGGCGCCCGGAGGGATCGCGGTGCTGGGTTTCCAGCAGGATGTCGCGCGCGATCGGCGCCGCCACGGTCGAGCCGCCGCCGCCGTGCTCGACCACCACGGCGCAGGCGTAGCGCGGCTTGTGCACCGGCGCGAAGGCAACGAAAAGCGCGTGATCGCGGCGGCGCCACGGAAGCTGTTCGTTCTTGGTCACGCCGGCGGCGCGCTCGGCCATGGTGATGCGGCGCACCTGGGAGGTGCCGGTCTTGCCGGCCAGCTCGAAACCCTCTTCCTTGATGCGCGCGCGATAGGCGGTGCCGCGCGGATCGTTGCTGACGGCGTCCATCCCCTCGCGGACAATGCGCAGATGCTCGGCCGGCAGGTCGAGCGGCGCGAACTGCGGCGGCGGGACGTTCTCGGCCGCCGGCAGCTCGCCGTCGGCACGCACGCCGCGGGTCAGCCGCGGTATCACCTGCCTGCCGCTGGCGATGCGGGCCACCATGGCGGCGAGCTGCAGCGGCGTGGTGAGCACAAAGCCCTGCCCGATCGAGGCGACCAGCGTCTCGCCGCCCTGCCAGGGCTCGCCGATATTGGCCAGCTTCCAATCGCGCGTTGGGATGACGCCGCCCCTCTCGCCGTTGAGGTCGATGCCGACCTCTTCGCCAAGACCGAACTGCCTGGCCATGGCCGCGATGTTGTCGATGCCCACCTTGCGGGAAATCTCGTAGAAATAGACGTCGCAGGAGTGCTGAAGGCCGTGATGCATGTCGACCCAGCCGTGGCCGTGCCGCTTCCAGCAGTGGAAGCGCGAGCGGCCGAGGGTCATATAGCCTGGGCAGAACACCCGGTGGTCGGGCCGGATGCCGGCCTTCAGCGCCGCCAGCGCGACCATCATCTTGAAGGTGGAGCCGGGAGCGTAGAGCCCGGCAATGGCCTTGTTCGACAGCGGGTGGAGCGGATCGTTGACGAGGTCGTTCCACTGCTTGACGGTGAGGCCGGTGTTGAAGAGATTCGGGTCGTAGGACGGCACCGAGGCGAGCGCCAGGACATCGCCGTTCTCCACGTCCATGACCACCGCGGAGGCGCTCTTCTCGCCCATCAGCCGCTGGTGCACGAAGGTCTGCAGCCCGCCGTCGAGGGTCAGGACCAGTTCGTCGCCCGGCTTACCCTCCTCACGGTGCAGCTCGCGGATCACGCGCCCATAGGCGTTCACCTCGATCTGGCTGGTGCCGGCGCTGCCGCGCAGAGCGAGGTCGTACTTCTGCTCGATGCCGTTCTTGCCGACGCGGAAGCCGGGCAGCTCCAGCAGCGGATCTCCCGTAAGATCGCGCTCGGCCACCGCCGCGACATAGCCCAGCACGTGGGCCATGGAATCGGCGAAGGGATAGTCGCGGATCTGGCCCATCTCGATGCTGACGCCCGGCAATTCGGGGCCGTTCACCTCGACGCGGCTGACCTCGTCCCAGGTCAGGTTCTCGCGCACCGTGACCGGCACGAAGCTGCGCTTGCGCGACATCTCGCGCAGTACCCGCTTGTAGTCGTGCTCGTCCAGCTCGATGAGCTGCGCCAGCGCGTTCAGCACCCGCTCGACGTCGCCGGCGTGCTCGCGCACCATCACGACGCGGAAATTCTGGCGGTTGGTGGCGAGCGGCAGGCCGAAGCGGTCGAGGATGCGCCCGCGCGGCGGCGGCAGCAGGCGCAGGTTGATGCGATTGTCCTCGGCCAGAGTCTTGTAGCGGTCGGCCTCGACCACCTGCAGGTAGTACATGCGCCCGGCAAGGCCCGCCAACAGCAGGCTCTGCGCGCCGCCCAGCAGCAAAGCGCGGCGCGAGAACGACCGCTGGCGTTCGTTGTCTTCGTTCTTCTGCAGCATGGTTGCCCGCGCCCTCTGCCTAGCGGTGGAACAGCCGCTGGCCGCGCAGGAAGGCCCAGGCGAGGCAGGGGTAGAAGGCGGTGGTGACGAGGTACTGGAAGAACAACGGCGCCGGATCCAGGTAGGTCATGAGGGCGATGCTGGTCAGCAGCCAGGTGACGCCGAGCGCCGCCGCCGCCACCAGCATGAAGGCGACCCAGACGACGGAGAACGAGGCGGCGAGGAAGAAGCGGAGCTGCCAGACCACCAGCGCGTGCGCGATCAGAAGGCCGACGATGCCGGGACCGATCACGCTGCCGGTCAGCAGGTCCTGGAACAGGCCGATGACGAAGACCGCCCAGATCGGCATGAGGTCGGGCCGGTGCACCGACCAGAAGAACACGCCGATGAGGGCGAGCGCCGGCACGATGGGCGACAGGTCGGCAATGCGCAGCGGCAGCAGGCTGAGCAGCACCAGCAACAGCGTCACGAAGAACGGCGAGATGCTGCGGGCGATGACGTCCAGGCGGTGCCAGAGCCCCTCTTCCTGCCTCACTGCCCGGCCTCCGCGGCCGCGGCAGCCGCCGCGCGGGCAGCCCCCACCTCCGCCTCGAAGTCGAGGATGCCGGTCAGCGCGTATTCGACGATGCGCAGCACTTCCATGTGTGCCCAGTCGACGAAGGGCTGCACGCGGATACCCCGCTCGCCGACCGCGGAGACCACGCCGATGGGCAGGCCCGGAGGGAACACCCCGCCGTGGCCGGAGGTGGTCACATAGTCGCCGACCTGCACCTTGGCGGTCGGCCCGAGGTAGAGCAGTTCCGGGGCATTGCTGTTGTCGCCGGCAAGCACCGCGCGGTCCCGCGCTTCGCCCACCACCACCGGCACCCGGCTGTTGATATCGGTCAGCAGCAGCACCCGGGCCGAGCGCTGGCCGACCTCGGCGATGCGCCCGGCGAGGCCGTCGCCGGTGATCGCCGCCTGTCCCTTCTCGACGCCGTTGCGCTCGCCGGCGTTGATCAGGACGGTCCGCACGAAGGCGCCGCCGGGATCACCGACAACGCGGGCGGTGAGGTAGCTCATCGCCGGGTCGGGCACCATGTTCTTGAGGTCGCGCAGCGCCGCGTTCTCCGCCTCCAGCCGGCGGGCGACCGCCTGCCACTGCAGCAGGCGGGCGTTCTGCTCTCTCAGCGCCTGATTCTCGGCGCTGAGCCTGGTGAAGGACTCGGCCTGCTCGATGATGCCCGAGAAGGTGTCGACCGGCTGCGAGACGGCGTCGAGGATCGGGGTCACCATGTCGGTGACCGCCGTGCGCGTATCTTCCACGAGAAAGGTGTTGGTCCGGCCGATCAGCATGAGGCCAAAGGCCGCGCCGACCAGCAGAAGCAGAGCGAAGCGACTCGCCCAGGCTTTCAGAGGCGAGGCAACGCGGATCTCTGAACCGGTCGGTTTCTTCACAGGACCTCCTGTCGCTGCGGCCTCCTAACCGGGCCATCGAGCGACCGATTCGGGCTAAGTTACCGAACCATCACACCAAATACAAATGAAGAAAGCGTTGACTCTTAAATAGATCCCTAGCAGCCCCTAGTGCCTGGGGGGCTCGCGGGGATCTAATACATGGAGATCAGCACGTTCTTCAGGACCTTCATTTCCTCCAGGCAGCGGCCGGTGCCGAGCGCCACGCAGGAGAGCGGGTCGTCGGCGATGGAAACCGGCAGGCCGGTGGAAGCCCGAAGCACGTAGTCCATGTTGCCGAGCAGAGCGCCGCCGCCGGTGAGCACGATGCCCTTGTCGACGATGTCGGCGGCCAGTTCCGGGGCGGTGTGCTCGAGGGCGACCTTCACGGCCTCCACGATGGCACCGACCGGCTCGGCCAGAGATTCGGAGATCTGCCGCTCGGAGATGATGAGCTCCTTCGGCACGCCGTTCATCAGGTCACGGCCCTTGATCTCCATGGTGCCGCCCTCGCCGTCCTCCGGCGGGCAGGCAGAGCCGATTTCCTTCTTGATGCGCTCGGCCGAGCCTTCACCGACCAGGAGGTTATGGTTGCGGCGGATGTAGGCGATGATCGCCTCGTCCAGCTTGTCGCCACCGACGCGCACCGAGCGCGAGTACACGATGCCGCCCAGCGAGAGCACCGCCACCTCGGTGGTGCCGCCGCCGATGTCGACGACCATGGAGCCGGTCGGCTCGGTCACCGGCAGGCCGGCGCCGATCGCCGCGGCCATCGGCTCCTCGATGAGGAAAACCCGGCGGGCACCGGCGCTCTCGGCCGACTCCTGGATCGCTCGGCGCTCGACCGCGGTGGACCCGGAGGGCACGCAGACGATGACCTGCGGGCTCGCGAAGGAGCGCCGGTTGTGCACCTTGCGGATGAAGTGCTTGATCATCTCCTCGGCGACTTCGAAGTCGGCGATGACGCCGTCGCACAGCGGGCGGATGGCCTGGATGTTGCCCGGCGTGCGCCCGAGCATCATCTTGGCCTCGTCGCCGACGGCGAGAACCTGCTTCTTGCCCTTCACTTCGGCGATGGCCACCACCGAGGGCTCATTGAGGACGATGCCGCGTCCCTTCACGTAGACCAGGGTGTTAGCCGTACCGAGGTCGATCGCCATATCGGCGGAGAGCATGCCGAGCAAACCAGAGAACATGGATCCAATCGCCTTTTCTTCAATCCAAGTGACGTGCCGCGGAGGCCGCGGCGGTTAAACTCCAAGCTGGATCAGGCCGACATCACCGAGGGTGCCGTCTTTTCCCGCTTCACCAGCAACTTGTTCAGCGCGTTGATGTAGGCCCGTGCCGAGGCCACCAGGGTGTCGTGGTCGGCGCCCTGGCCGTTGACCGTCTTGCCCGCCTCTTCCAGGCGCACCGTCACCTCGGCCTGCGCGTCGGTGCCTTGCGTCACCGCGTGCACCTGGTAGAGCTGCAGGCTGGCGTCGTGCGGGAAGAGCTGCGAAACCGCCGCGAAGGTGGCGTCCACCGGGCCGTTGCCGGTCGCCTTCGCCGTCTTCAGCGTGCCGTCGATCTCCATCTCGAGTTCGGCCGTCTGCGGGCCCTTGGAGCCGCAGATCACCTGAAGCGAGACGAAGCGCAGCCGGTCGTTGTGCCGCAGCACGGCATCGTCGACCAGCGCGATGATATCCTCGTCGTAGACGTCCTTCTTGGCGTCGGCCAGGTCCTTGAAGCGGACGAAGGCGTCCTGGATTTCGTTGTCGGAGAGGGTGAAGCCCAGCTCTTCCAGCTTCGACTTGAAGGCATGGCGCCCGGAATGCTTGCCCATGACCAGCTTGGAGCGGCTGAGGCCAACGGACTCCGGTGTCATGATCTCGTAGGTCTCGGCATTCTTCAGCATGCCGTCCTGGTGGATGCCGGACTCGTGGGCGAAGGCATTGGCGCCGACGATGGCCTTGTTGGGCTGCACCGAGAAGCCGGTGATGGCGGACACCAGGCGCGAGGCCTTGGTGATCAGCTCGGTCTTCACGCCGGTATGGTAGGGCAGTGCGTCGTGGCGGGTGCGCAGCGCCATGACGACCTCTTCCATAGCGGCATTGCCGGCGCGCTCGCCGATGCCGTTCACGGTGCACTCGACCTGGCGGGCGCCGGCGCGCACGGCGGCCAGCGAGTTGGCGACGCCGAGGCCGAGGTCGTTATGGCAGTGCACGGAGATCACCGCCTTGTCGATGTTCGGTACCCGGTTCTTCAGCATGGCAATGAGCGCCGCGAATTCCTCGGGGACGGTGTAGCCGACGGTGTCGGGGATGTTGATGGTGCGGGCGCCGGCCTTGATGGCGGACTCGACGCAACGGCATAGGAAATCGTGCTCGGTGCGGGTGCCGTCCTCGGGCGACCACTCGACGTCGTCGCAGAGGTTGCGGGCGTGGCCGATACTGTCGATCACCGCCTGGTGCACCGCCTCCGACTCCATCTGGAGCTTGAACTTCATGTGCAGCGGGCTGGTGGAGATGAAGGTGTGGATGCGCGGGGCCGCGGCGCCCTTCAGGGCCTCGGCGGCGCGGTCGATGTCGCGGCGGGTGGCGCGGGCGAGGCCTGCAACGCGGGCCGCCTTGACCTTGGCGGCAACCGCCTGCACGGCCTCGAAGTCGCCCTTGGAGGCGATCGGAAAGCCGGCCTCGATGATGTCGACGCCCATCTCCTCGAGGATCTGGGCGACCTGCAGCTTTTCCTCGAGGTTCATCGAGCAGCCCGGCGATTGCTCGCCGTCGCGCAGCGTGGTGTCGAAGATCAGCACGCGGCCACCAACCGCCTCGGCGCCGGCCGCCTTGGCGCCGGACGCTCCCTGCTGCTCAACTGCCTGCCTGCGTGCCACTGCCTGTTCTGCCCTCGTCCCGGGCCGCCCCTCAGGGGGCGTGCCCCGTCGTGTCAAACACTCGCCTCCCGGCCACACGCACTCGCTTTCCGCGGCGGTGTGGAGCGGCGGAAGAAAAGTTGGCGCACGGCCGATCCTTCAAGGCCACGGGAAGGTCCCCCTGCTTCCGTCGGTCGAGCCCTCCGAGAGGATCTCGCCTGCCTGGCTCTGCGCCTTTTCCCGTCTTGGCGCTGGGGTCCCCGAGGAACCTGCCAGTGATTCGGAAGCGTGGTTAACGCCTACTTTTCTAAACCCCACTCAGGAGGTTAACAATATCTAATTTGGAAGCGTTAATAATTGCTGAAGTCCAGCGCCCTCCTACGTTTTTTTATCATGGAAAGGTTTGTCGGAGATTACCGGCAGGGGACAAACCGGCGGAGTGCCGATGAGTAGCCCGCGTCAGATCGCGGCGGATGCGGGCAGGCGGTACAGCACATGCCGCCGCAGCCGGTGGCCGGGCGGCAGCTTGGGGTGATCGAAGTCGTCGGCCGGGTCGCGGATCATGCCGAGGCGCTGCATGACCGCCTGGGAGCGCAGGTTGCCGGGCGTGGTGAAGGAGACGACCTCCGCCAGACCCAGTTCTGCAAAGCCGAAGCGCAGCGCCTCCCGCGCGCCCTCGGTGGCGTAGCCTCGGCCCCAGAACGCGCGCGCGAGGCGCCAGCCGATCTCGACCACCCGCTGGCCCGGCGGCAGGAAATGGGCGCCGAAGTCGGGCACCGACAGGCCGATGAAGCCTATGAAGGGCGCGACGCCGGGGACTTCCGCAGCCCACCAGCCGAAGCCCCGCTCGCTCATCGCCGTGCGGATGCGCTGAGCCAGGCCATCGCTCTCCGACGCCGTCAGCGTCGCCGGGAAGTGCGCCATCACCTCCGGGTCGGCGTTCAAGGCCGCAAAGGGCGCGAGGTCGCTGTCTCGCCAGGGCCGCAGGAGGAGGCGCTCGGTGGCGAGGGCGGGGACGGCGTGGCCGGCCATGGGAAGTCCCCTTCGTGTTATCAAAGGCTTACCTCATCCTGAGAAACCCGGCCGGGCGCCAGCCCGTCGGAAATGTGCTGCCCCAGAAAACACTTCGGGCCCCCGCATGCTCCAATGCGGGGGCCCGAGGTCGAACGCTCAGACGTTGGCGTCCGAAGGAAAACCTAGTTCTTTTCCTTGTCGACAAGCTGGTTGGCCGTGATCCACGGCATCATGCCGCGCAGCTTGGCGCCGACCTCTTCGATGGAGTGCTCCGCCGAGCGCCGGCGCATGGCCTTGAAGGACGGCTGGCCGGCACGGCACTCGGTCACCCAGTCGCGCGCGAAGCGGCCGGACTGGATGTCCTCCAGCACCCGCTTCATCTCCGCCTTGGTCTCCTCGGTGACGATGCGCGGACCGCGGGTGTAGTCGCCGTACTCGGCGGTGTTGGAGATCGAGTAGCGCATGTTGGCCATGCCGCCCTCGTACATCAGGTCGACGATGAGCTTCACCTCGTGGAGGCACTCGAAGTAGGCCATCTCCGGGGCGTAGCCGGCGTCCACCAGGGTCTCGTAGCCGGCGGTGATGAGCGCTGTGAGGCCGCCGCAGAGCACGACCTGCTCGCCGAAGAGGTCGGTCTCGCACTCTTCCTTGAAGGTGGTCTCGATGAC
Organism: Kiloniellaceae bacterium; assembly: GCA_036570545.1. GTDB lineage: Bacteria > Pseudomonadota > Alphaproteobacteria > Kiloniellales > Kiloniellaceae > Pelagibius. The sequence continues at coordinate 13,371 of DATCXZ010000047.1, read as the reverse complement.
GCCCGAGCGCCCGCCACCGATGGCCGAGGCGTAGGAAAGCGCGATCTCCTGGGCATTGCCCGAGGCGTTCTGCGCCACCGCGATGAGACAGGGCACGCCGCCGCCGCGCACGTACTCGGAGCGCACGGTGTGGCCGGGCCCCTTCGGCGCGATCATGAAGACGTCGAGGTCCTTGCGCGGCTCGATGAGGTTGAAGTGAACATTGAGGCCGTGCGCGAAGGCAAGGGCGGCGCCCTCCTTCAGGTTCGGCGCCAGGCTGTCACGGTAGATGTCGGCCTGCAGCTCGTCCGGGGTCAGCATCATGACCACGTCGGCCCACTTGGCGGCGTCTTCCGGCGTCATCACCTGGAAGCCCGCGTTTTCCGCCTTCTTGGCGCTGGCCGAGCCGGCCCGAAGCGCGACGCGGACGTCGGAAACGCCACTGTCCTTCAGATTGTTGGCATGGGCATGGCCCTGGCTGCCGTAACCGACGATGGCAACCTTCTTGCCCTTGATCAGATTGACGTCGGCGTCCCGATCGTAATAGACGCGCATTGCGGCCGTCTCCCCTTGTCATTTTGTTGTCCGAAAAGGCTCGGAGCGGGTTCTAAAACGCCGCACCCGAAAGCGCAATCGGATTCCCGGCATGGCCCTCTGCGCCTGCCGCATAGCCGCAGAGGGGCGGAAAATCAGGGATTTTCCGGGCTACTCGGCGGCGACGCGCAGGAACCCGAGGTCGGCGAAGGAAACGACGAGGTCGGGGCCTACCACCAGGACGCGGTCGGTCGGGATCGATTGCCAGGTCTCCGGCTGCTCCAAGGGCTCGGACACGATGGAAACCGCGGCCCCGCCGCAGGCGGCGCGCCAGTAGAGGCTGGGCGGCGCCTGGTCGCTGGCGTGGCGGACGGCGTAGATCGAACGCCCGTCGCTGAGCGCCGCGGTGAAGCGCAGCGGCTCCTCCACGCCCTCCTCCGCCATCGCCGCCTGGACCTCGGCGAGGGTGGCTGAAAGCGCCGCCACCGGGTCGTCTTCCAGACCATTGCCGAACAACAGGTAGAACAGCACCTCGCTGTCGGTGGTGCCCTGGCGGTGGCCGTAGTAGCGATCGGGGATCATTGCCTCCAGGCGCCGGCGCAGGCGCTGATAGCCGCCGATCTGGCCGTTGTGCATGAACATCCAGCGGCCGTGGCCGAAAGGATGGCAGTTGGGGCGCGACGAGGCGGTGCCGGTGGAGGCGCGCACGTGGGCGAAGAACAGCCCGGCGCGGATCTGGTAGGCAAGGTTCCTGAGATTGGGGTCGTTCCAGGCCGGCAGCACCTCTCTATAGAGGCCCGGCTCCGGGCGCTCGCCGTACCAGCCGATGCCGAAGCCGTCGCCGTTGGTCGGGCTCTTGGCCTCGGTGGCGCAGAGGCTCTGCTCCACCAGCGAGTGCGTCGGCTTGCAGATCAGCTCGTCGAGAAACACCGGGGCACCGGTATAGGCCAGCCAGCGGCACATGGAATCCTCAAGGAAAGACCCTGCGACGGCCGCGGACTATAGCGCTGAAAGATGGAGAAAGCCTTGCAAAGAGCGCGGGGCGGCTGCGCAGGCCACCCCTCAGCGCCCCTCCGTCATCATGCCCGACCCCCGATCGGCCTACAGCCCCTGCGGGCCGCGGGAGATGGCGACCACGCCGGTGCGGGAGACGTCGACCAGGCCGAGCGGCTGCATGAGGTCGATGAAGACGTCGAGCTTCTCGCTCTTGCCGGTCATCTCGAAGACGAAGTGGTCATGGCTGGAGTCGACCACGCGGGCGCGGAAGATGTCGGCGATGCGCAGGGACTCCACGCGCTTCTCGCCGGCGCCGGCGACCTTCACGAGCGCCAGCTCGCGCTCCACGGAGGGGCCCTCCATCGAGAGGTCGCTCACCCGGTGCACCGGCACCAGGCGATCGAGCTGCGCCTTGATCTGCTCGAGGATCTGCGGCGTGCCGGAGGTCACGACGGTGATGCGCGAGAAGCGCTGGCGCGGATCGATCTCGGTGACAGTGAGGCTCTCGATGTTGTAGCCGCGCCCGGAGAACAGGCCGATGACGCGCGCCAGCACGCCGGGCTCGTTATCCACCAGCACCGCAATGGTGCGCGATTCGATGTCCTGCGACTTGGAGTTGGCCATGGCTTCGACCGGGGAAGGATGCCCCGCTTCCTCTAATGCTGTGTGACGGAACAGGCGATGCGGCGACAGGATGCCTTATACCAGCACCATGCCTTCCTCCGAGATCGGCTTGCCGACCCTGTCCTCCGGGCCGAGCAGCATCTCGTAGTGCGCGGCGCCCGAGGGGATCATCGGGTAGCAGTTCTCTTCCTTCACGACCACGCAGTCGAACACCACGGGGCGCGGCGTCTCGATCATCTCCATGATCTTGTCGTCGAGCTCGCTGGCCTTGTCGCAGCGGATGCCGACGGCGTGGAACGATTCGGCGAGCTTCACGAAGTCGGGCAGCGAGGCGGTATAGCTTTCCGAGTAGCGCCCGCCGTGCAGCAGCTCCTGCCACTGGCGCACCATGCCCATCCACTGGTTGTTCACGATGAACACCTTGACCGGCAGATTGTACTGCGCGATGCACGAAAGCTCTTGGATGTTCATCAGGATCGAGGCCTCGCCGGCAACGTCGATGACGAGGGCGTCGGGATGCGCGCGCTGCACGCCCAGCGCCGCGGGCATGCCGTAGCCCATGGTGCCGAGGCCGCCGGAGGTCATCCAGTGGTTCGGCTGCTCGAACTTGAAATACTGCGCCGCCCACATCTGGTGCTGCCCGACCTCGGTCGAGATGAAGGGCGAGCGGTCGCGGGTCAGCTCGTAAAGCCGCTTGATGGCATGCTGCGGCTTGATCGCCTCGCCGCGCTGCTCGAACTTCAGGCAGTCGCGAGCGCGCCATTCGTCGATCTTCTGCCACCAGGCCTTCAGCGCCTTCTGGTCAAGCTGCAGCTTGCGCGCCTGCCAGGCCGCGAGCAAATCCTCCAGCACCGAGCCGGCATCGCCGACGATCGGCAGGTCGACCATCACGTTCTTGTTGATCGAGGAGGCGTCGATGTCGACGTGGATCTTCTTGGAGCGCGGCGAGAACTCGTCGAGGCGGCCGGTGACGCGGTCGTCGAAGCGCGCGCCGATGTTGATCATCACATCGCAATTGTACATCGCGAGGTTGGCCTCGTAGGTGCCGTGCATGCCCAGCATGCCGAGGAACTGCGGGTCGCTGCCGGGGAAGGCGCCGAGGCCCATGAGGGTGTTGGTGCAGGGCATGCCCAGCATGCGCACGAATCGGGCCAGCAGCTCGCAGGCCCTGGGGCCGGCGTTGATGACGCCGCCGCCGGCGTAGACGATCGGGCGCTTGGCCTGGGCGATCATTTCCACCGCCGCCGCGATCTTGTGGTCCTCGGCCTTGGTCTGCGGGCGATAGCTGCGGTGGGCGATCTCCTCGGGGCCGATGTAGTCGGCCGTCTTGTTCTGCAGCACGTCCTTCGGCAGGTCGATGACCACCGGCCCCGGCCGGCCGCTGCGCGCCACGTAGAAGGCCTCGTGAACGGTGCGCGGCAGATCGGCGACCGCCTTGACCAGGTAATTGTGCTTGGTACAGGGCCGCGTGATGCCGGTGGTGTCGGCCTCCTGAAAGGCGTCGTTGCCGATCAGGTGGGTCGGCACCTGCCCAGTCAGGCAGACGATCGGAATGGAATCCATCAGCGCGTCGGTCAGGCCGGTGACGGCGTTGGTGGCGCCGGGGCCCGAGGTCACCAGAACGACGCCGACCTTGCCGGTCGAGCGCGCGTACCCCTCCGCGGCATGCACCGCGCCACCCTCCTGGCGCACCAGGATATGCTGGATGTCGTTCTGCTGGAAAAGCGCATCGTAGATCGGGAGCACGGCGCCGCCGGGATAGCCAAAAATGACGTCAACGCCCTGGTCCTTCAGGGCCCTGATCAGCATCTCCGCACCGGTCTTCAGCTCCGCCGACATCGTTCTCACCTTTCCGCTGGCTTCCCGCCACCCGCAGAGGAGGCGCTTCGGGAAACACAAAAAGAGGCCGGTCTCGACCGGCCGAAAAGCACAATTGCCAATGATTTCATCTGCTTCCCCGGCCGCCATGCGTGCCGGAGAGCCGGACCCTAGACCCTGGAACCGGGATAGGTCAATAGGTTTCGACGAATTTTCGCAAAAAAATCCTGCTGCTGACTTTCTGAATATTGCGTTTCCATGATCAGAACCGCCTGATCGTTGCCAATAAACTGGTGCCGCAGCCAGGTCATCTGGCGCTTTGCGTAGCGCCGGGTCGCCTGCTGGGCGCGGGCCAGGGCCTGCTCCAGGCTGGCTTCACCGGCGAGATAGGCAGCGAACTCCGGGACGCCTACCGCCTTCATCGCCGGCAGCGCGGGGTCCAGCTTCAGGGCCAACAGCGCCGCCACCTCCTCCACCGCACCCTGCGCCAGCATAGTTTCGAGGCGCGTGTCGCAGGCCGCATAAACGAGCGGGCGCGGTGGCAGCAGGCAAAGCTTGGCGAGCCGGTAGGGCGACGGCGTTCCAGGAGCCGCCTGCCAGTCGGCGAGCGAGCGGCCGGTGGCGGTGAACACCTCCCAGGCGCGCAGCAGGCGCTGTCTGTCGCCGGGCGCAAGCCGGGCGGCCATCACCGGGTCATGCTCAGCGAGTCTGGCGTGGAACGCGGCCGCGCCCAGCGTCATCATCTCGGCGCGCGCGGTGCGACGCACTTCGGGCGGCACCTCGGGCACCGCGCTCAGCCCCTCGGCGAAGCTGCGCAGATAGAGCCCCGTGCCGCCGACCAGGATCGGCAGCCGCCCTGCGGCCAGCGCCGCCTCTACCTCCGCCATCGCCAGCGCGCGCCAACGCGCGGCCGAGCAGACCTCGGCTGCCGCGAGCACGCCATAGAGCCGATGCGGTGCCGTCTTCAGTTCCGCGCCGCGTGGCCGCGCCGTCAGCAGCTCGAGCTCACGGTAGACCTGCATCGAATCGGCGTTGATCACCGTGCCCTCCCACGCGGCGGCGACGGCGGCGGCCAAGGCGGACTTGCCGGACGCCGTCGGGCCGGCGATCAGCAGCACCGTCGGTCGGCTGTCTTTCATATCGGCAGTGAGTGGCGGCGTGGGCATGATCGAGGGCCGGCGGTTCATATGCGGCAGCTTGCGGGACTATGGGCGGCGTCTGTATAAGCCGCCGATGCAATATGTCCTTACCGTGATCGGGGACCCGCGCTCAAGGCCGCTGACCGCCGCCTTGGTCGATGCGGCGCGACGCGCGATCGACAGCAGCCGCAGCACCGCCGGCGCCGCCCACTGGCTGGCCGACGGCATCGCCTGCGACCTGCCCTTTGAAGGCAGCGAGCCGACCATCACGCAGGCCCTGGTGCGCGAGGCGGTCGGCCGCGTGCCGCTCGACCTGGCGATTCAGCCGGCCGAGCGGCGGCGCAAGAAGCTGCTGGTCGCCGACATGGAGTCCACCATCATCGGCCAGGAGATGCTCGACGAGCTGGCCGGGCACGCGGGCATCCACGAGGAGGTGGCGGAGATCACCGCGCTCGCCATGGCGGGCGAGCTGGACTTCGAGGCGGCCCTGCGCGAGCGCGTCGCCCTGCTGGCCGGCATGGACAGCAGCGTGCTGGAGGTCGTGGCGGCGCGGATGACGCTCAATCCCGGCGCACGCGCCCTGGTCGCCACCATGCGCGCTGGCGGCGCCTACTGCGCGCTGGTGTCCGGCGGCTTCACCTGCTTCACCGAGAGCATTCGCGCCGCCTGCGGCTTCGACGAGGCGCGCGCCAATTGCCTGGAAGTTGCCGACGGCCGCATCACCGGCAAGGTGCCCGACCCGGTGCTCGGCCGCGCCGCCAAGCTGAAGGCGCTGGAGGAACTGGCCGCCGCGCAGGGCGCGGTTCCCTTCGACGCCTGCGCGGTCGGCGACGGCGCCAATGACCTCGACATGCTGGGCGCCGCCGGCCTCGGCGTCGCCTATTACGGCAAGCCCAAGGTGCGCGCCGCCGCCCGCTACCGCGTCGACAATGCCGACCTCACGGCCCTGCTCTACATGCAGGGCTACCACACCGACGAGATCCGCACGGGCTGACGGACCTGCCGCGCCGCGCGCAAGCAAGAACGGCGGCTCCCGCAGGAGCCGCCGTGTCTTTGCCGAGCCTCGCGTTGCGTCAGCCCTGGTCGATGCGCACCGCGATCCACTGGAAGTCGCCCTGGCGGAATACCAGCAGCGTCACCACGCGGTAGCCCTCGGTCTTCGCTTTCTCGACCTTCTCCACCACCTCGGCAGGGGTAGCGACCTCTTCCTGGTCGACCTCGACGATGACGTCGCCAGCCTTGAGCCCCTTCTCGGCGCTGGGGCTGCCGTCCTTCACCTCGGTGATAACCACGCCCTTGGTCGCCTCGTCGAGGGCGAAGCGGTTGCGCAGTTCCGGCGTGATGGTGCCGAGCGCAAGGCCGAGCGACTGCAGGTCCTTCGGATTGGCCTGCGGCGGGGTCGCGGTGGGCGAGGCCGCGGCCAATTGCTCGTCCTCCAGCTCGCCAACGGTCACCCGCACCTTCTTCTCTCCGTCGCGCCGCCAGACGGTGACGTCGACAGTCGCGCCGACGGGGGTCTCCGCGACCATTGCCGGCAGACGGCGCATCTCCGGCACCTCGCGGCCGTCGAACTCGAGGATGACGTCGCCCTGCTCGATGCCGGCATCCTGCGCCGGCCCGCCTTCAGTGACCGCCGCCACCAGGGCGCCGCGCGGGCGATCGAGGCGCAGGCCCTCGGCGAGCTCGTCGGTGACGTTCTGGATGCGCACGCCGAGCCAGCCGCGCTGCACCTCGCCGTTCTCGCGAAGCTGCGCGATGATGTTCTTGGCCATCGACGAAGGCGTTGCGAAGCCGATGCCGACCGAGCCGCCGGAGGGCGAGAAGATCGCCGTGTTCACGCCGATCACCTCACCGTCGATGTTGAACATCGGGCCGCCGGAGTTGCCCTTGTTGATGGCCGCATCTGTCTGGATGAAGTTGTCGTAGCGCCCGGCGTTGATGTCGCGCGAGCGCGCCGAGACGATGCCGGCCGTCACCGTGCCGCCGAGGCCGAAGGGATTGCCGATGGCAACCACCCAATCGCCGATGCGCGTGGCGTCGGAATCGCCCCAGGCGGTGGACGGCAGCGGCTTCTTGGCCTCCACCTTCAGCAGCGCCAGGTCGGTGTCCTTGTCGCTGCCGACGATGGTGGCATCCAGCGAAGTGCCGTCCGACAACACGACCTCCACCTCGTCCGCGTCGGCGATGACGTGGTGGTTGGTGACGATGTAGCCGCTCGGGTCGATGATGAAGCCGGAGCCGAGCGAGCTGCCACGGCGGGGTGCCGGCGGCGGCTCGCCGCCCTGACCGCGCCGCTCGAAGAACTCCTTGAAGAACTCCTCGAACTGCTCGGCCTGACCGCCTTCGATGCTCTGCTGGGTCTGAATGTTGACGACAGCCGGCAGCAGGCCCTCGACCAGATCGGCAAAGGATTCGGGAGCCGGACGGGCCTGAGCGGTCGACGCCCCGACCAGGGCCTGCAGTGCCAGCGCCAGCAGGGCGACCAGCCCAAAGCCCAGGCCGAGCCGGCGCCGCGCCACCGCCAGCACGGCAGCGGGAACCAAGGACCCGCCCCGCCGCACGCCGGACCGGTTCATCGCGGGCCGTTGCATCGCGAAATGTGGATTCACTTTCAGTCCTCTCCCTCGCTTGGGGATTCGCTCCCGCCCGCTCCCCAGCGGTTCAGGGGAAGCTTCAGGTCGCCCTGGCAGCCGGGTGGCGACCGCCTCGGAATACTTGCCTTCAGGCTCTCCCGCCTGCCGCGCCGCCGCCAGCAGCTACGCTAACCGCGCACCGGCAGCGGCCGCTGTTGGACAATCTGGGGCAATTGGAGCGTGGTTTGTAGCTTCACACAATAAAAAGTGTATCACCGCCAGCCTGCGATACGAAGTAGGCGAATTTGTGGCGCGCTCCCGCCATCCTCGCGTTGGCCCGGCCAGCCGCGCCGATAGCGACTAGAGCAGATCAGGGTCGGATGGAATCGCCTTCAGCGATCCATCGACCCTGTGAATCTGCTCTACCCTTTTGAAGTAGATCGGATTCACGTGGTCAGACGGAACCGCGGCGCGGTTCCATCTGACCACGATCCGATCTAGCCGCGCAGTAGCCAGACGCCGAAGACGCCGAGCCCCGCCGCCACCAAACCGCCCAGCCGAAGGCTATCCGGCGACACCGTCTCCAGTGCCGCCAGGATCTGCCGGAGGCGATGCGGCAGGATGGCCAGGAACAGCCCCTCGATCACCAGCACCAGCGCGAGGGCGGTGAGGAAATCCGTCATCGCGCCTCCCGCGCACGGCCCGCCGGCGGGGAGGCCGCGACCGGCACCGCCGGCCGCTTACTGCGCGCCCGCGGCGCTCTGCCCAGCGTCGAACTCGCGCCCGTCGAAAAAGCTGAAGAATTCATTGTCGGGCGACAGCACCATATAGGTGCTCTCCGCATCCAAAGCGGCGGAGTAGGCCTGCATCGAGCGGTAGAAGTCGAAGAACTGGGGATCCTGTCCGTAGGCCTCATTCAGGATCTCGGTGCGCCTCCCCTCGCCCTGGCCGCGCAGGATGCTGGCCTCGCGATCGGCCTCCGCCTTGATTACCGTTGCCTCGCGGTCAGCCGCGGCGGTGATGCGCTGGGCCTGCTCGAAGCCCTGAGCACGGAACTCCGCCGCCTCGCGCTCACGCTCCGAGCGCATGCGGTTGTAAACCGATTCCCGAGTCTCGTCCGGCAGGTCGGCGCGCCGGATGCGCACGTCGACCAGCGCGATGCCAAACCGCCGGGTCTCCTCGTCGACGCTTTCCCGCAGATCGCGCAGAATCTCGGTGCGCTCCTGGGAGAGCACCGCCGAGAGCGTCGCATTGCCGAGGATCTGGCGCAGGCTGCCGTTGATGATGGTGTTGAGGCGGGGCCGCGCCGTCTCCTCGCTGCGGACGGACTGGAAGAACAGCAGGGGGTCATCGATGCGATAGCGCGCGAAGACGTCCACGATCAGCCGCTTCTGGTCGGTCAGCAGAATGTTCTCCGCCGGCGGGTCCAGGTTCAGCACGCGCTTCTCGTAGTACTGCACGTTCTGCAGCAGCGGGATCTTCCAGGACAGGCCCGGCTCGCTGATCACCCGCTTGGGCTCGCCGAACTGCATGACGATCGCCTGCTGCGTCTCGTTCACGGTGAACAGGGAGCCGTAGGCGACGAGGCCGAGGGCGACGATGACGATGCCGATGATGAGGTTGATGCTCATGCGCATGGGGTCCGCCTCCTCAGTTGCCGGTGTTGCCGGCGTCGCCGGAGCGCGGGGTGGCGCCCGGCGTGCGGCGGAGTTCGTTCAGCGGCAGGTACGGCAGCACACCGCCCGATCCCGCCTGACCATCGAGGATCACCTTATCGGTGTCGCTCAGAATACCCTGCATAGTTTCGAGATACATGCGCCGGCGCGTGACGTCGGGGTTCTGCCTATAGGCGTTGTAAACCGAGAGGAAGCGCTGCGCCTCACCCTCCGCCTCGTTCTCGAGGCGCTCCTTGTAGGCCTCGGCGCCCTGCACCACCCTCAGCGCCTCGCCGCGTGCGCGCGGCAGGATGTCGTTTCGGTAGCGGTCGGCCTCGTTGCGCGCACGGTCGCGGTCCTGCTGGGCGCGCAGCACGTCGTTGAAGGCGTCGATCACCGCCTCCGGCGGCTGCACGTCCTGCAGCACCAGCTCGGTGATCTCGATGCCGGCCTGATACTCGTCGAGCGTCGCCTGCAGCAGGGTGCGGGCCTCCGCCTCCACGGTGCCGCGCGCCTCGGTCAGCGCCGGCTGGATGTCGGTGCGGCCGATGATCTCGCGCATCGCGCTCTCTGCGGCGATCTTCACCGTCTGCTCAGGCTCGCGAATGTTAAAGAGGTACTGACCGGCATCGGCGATCTTCCACTGCACCGTGAAGTCGATGTCGATGATGTTCTGGTCGCCCGTCAGCATCAGGCTCTCTTCCGCAATATCGCGACGCGCGGTGCGGGAACTCTCGCCGCCGGTGCTCTGGAAGCCGATGTCGATCTGCTGCACCGAGGTGACGCTGGGGGTGAGCGCCGTCTCGATCGGCCAGGGCAGGTGCCAGTTGAGACCCGGTTGTGTGGTCTCGACCCATTTGCCGAAGCGCAGCACGACGCCCTGCTCGTTGGTCTGCACCCGGTAGAGGCCGGTAAGCAGCCACACGATGATGACGCCGAGGCCGATCAGCAGGTAGGCGGACTTGCCAAGCCCGCCGCCACCGCCCGGCAGGATGCTGCGGAAGCTGTCCTGGCCCCGCTTGATGAAGTCCTCGAAGTCGGGCGGACGCGGTCCGCCGCCTGAGCCGCCGCCTCGGCCCCAGGGACCGCCGCCACCGGAGCCGCCACCACCGCCGCCCCATGGGCCGCCGCCACCTTTATTTTCCCAAGGCATACTGAAATTCCCCGCTGCCTGTTCCCGCTAGCCTGCAGAGTCTGATTCAAGGCTGAAATCCCTGCGCGCCGGTCTTATATCACGGCTGAGCTATTGTTCTAGCCGAGAGTGCCTGCTACCTCCTGCTGGCATATCGGCAGGATCGGGGAGTTTTCAAGGAATGAGTGTGGTCAGCGAAGCTGCCGTGCTGGAAGCCCTGAAGGCCGTCAAGGAGCCTTCCAGGGATAGCGACATCGTCAGCCTGGGCATGGTTTCCGGCCTGATCATCAAGGATGGCAACGTCGGCTTCGCCATCGAGGTCGATCCGCGCCAGGGCGCCGCCATGGAGCCGCTGCGCAAGGCGGCGGAAAAAGCGGTGCACGATCTGCCGGGCGTGACGTCGGTGACCGCCGTGCTGACCGCCGAGCGCGCGCCCCAGGGAACCGGCGGCCAGGGCGGCGGCGCTGAGCCTGCTGCCCAGCGCCCCCACGGCCATTCGAAGCCCTCGACTGGGCCGGGCGGCACCATGATCCCCGGCATCCGCTCCATCGTGGCCGTGGCCAGCGGCAAGGGCGGCGTCGGCAAGTCCACCGTCACCACCAACCTCGCGCTCGGCCTCGCGCAGCTAGGCCTCAAGGTCGGCGTTCTCGACGCCGACATCTACGGCCCATCGCAGCCGCGCATGCTGGGGATCAGCGGCAGGCCGACTTCGCCCGACGGCAAGCGCCTCAATCCGATGGAGAACTACGGCCTCAAGTGCATGTCGATGGGCTTTCTGGTGGCCGAGGACACGCCCATGATCTGGCGCGGCCCGATGGTGCAGAGCGCCCTGCAGCAGATGCTGCGCGACGTCGAGTGGGGCGAGCTCGACATCCTGGTGGTCGACATGCCGCCGGGCACCGGCGATGCCCAGCTAACGATGGCCCAGCAGGTGCCGCTGACCGGCGCCGTCATCGTCTCGACGCCGCAGGACATCGCCCTGCTCGACGCCCGCAAGGGCCTCAACATGTTCCGCAAGGTCGACGTGCCGGTGCTCGGCATCGTCGAGAACATGAGCGTCTTCGTGTGCCCCAACTGCGGCCACGAGTCGCACATCTTCAGCCACGGCGGCGCCCGCCGTGAGGCCGAGCGCCTGGGCATGGAGTTCCTCGGCGAAATCCCGCTCGACATCGAGATCCGCGAGACCTCCGACAGCGGCCGGCCGGTGGTGGTCTCACGCCCCGAGGCGCCCAATGCCCAGGTGTTCGGCGCCATCGCCGCCCGGGTGTGGGAGAAGGTCTCCGCCCAGCTCGGCGCCGGCGGACCGCGCCAGGCCCCAAAAATCGTGGTGCAGTAGGATTCTCATGCCGCAGCGCCGGGCGCGGCGCTCCGCCCTGCTCGCGCAGATGTGAGCCGGGCTTGATTTGCCGTCGGCGGTGGCGGGCGTCACCGTGATGCCCGATGCAACTGCCCCCAATTTACTGCTGAGGAACGACTGCCATGCTGCGCCTTCAGCTTTCACGCCGCCTCGCCGCAGGGGTGCTGCTGGCCGGCCTCGCCGCCGGCCCGGCCCTCGCCCTCGACCCGGTGTTCAGCGAGGACGGCCTCGCCATCCGTGGCTACGACCCGGTCGCCTACTTCAACGACGGCAGGCCGGTCGAGGGCAAGGACGAGTTCACTTACAGCCATGAGGGCACCGTCTGGCGTTTCGCCACGGCCGCCAACCGCGACGCCTTCGCCGCCGATCCGGCGCGCTACGCACCGCAGTACGGCGGCTACTGCGCCTGGGCGGTCTCGCAGGGCTACACCGCGCCGATCGATCCCGACGCCTGGAGCATCGAGAACGGCAAGCTCTACCTCAACTACTCGGAGTCGGTGCAGCAGCAGTGGGCGGAGGACATTCCCGGCAACATCTCCAAGGCCGACGCCAACTGGCCGGAGATCAAGAGCGGCAACTGAACGCTAGATCAGATCACGGTCGCATGGAATCGCCTTGGGCGATCCATCGACCGCGTGAATCTGATCTAGAGCGGATTCACGTGATCGATCCGCTCTAGGCCTCAGCCGCCGAACATCTTCTTGAGGTTGTCGAAGCCGGCCTCATAGATGCCGCTGATGGCGGCGACGGCGTCGCCCTCCGGCGCGCCCTTGGCCTCGAACTCGCTCGACCACTCGACGGTGCAGCCCTTGCCGCCCTCGGCCTCGCGCACCTTCAGCGTCGAGGTGTAGTTGTTGACCGGCAGCGGCCCCGAGACGATGGAGTAGGTGTAGCGGCGTTCCTTGTCGTCGATGCGCTCCAGCTTCTCCTCGATCGTGCCGCCGCCGTGGAGCGAAAGTGTGCGCAGCGTGCCGCCGCCCTGCTTCTTCAGCTCGCTCTTGGCGACGGCGGGGTGCCAGTCGGGCAGCGCGTTGAAGTTGCCGATCACCGCCCAGACGGTTTTCGCCGAGACCGGAAGCTGGGTGGTGGAATTGACCTTGGCCATGGCGACAGGCCTCCCTTTGTCTTGTAATCGTTGGCTGACTGCCGGCAGTCTAGAACCTCGCTCGCGGCCGCGACAACCGAGCCGAAAGGCCTAGGTCGGGCGCGCTCGGCGCTCCAGCACGACAATGGAGTAGGCCGGCTGTCCCGCGCCGCCGACGACCGGCGGATCGCGCCTGATCTCGCGCCACTCCGCCGGATCGAGGTGGGGGAAGCGGGTGTCGCCCTCCGGGCTGGCGTGCACCTCGGTCAGATAGATGCGGCTGGCCAGCGGCAGCGTCTCCTCGTAGATCTGCCCACCGCCGATCACCATGATCTCCGCCGCCCCGGCCTTGCGTGCCAGATCCTGGGCGCGCTCCAGCGCCGCCGCCAGGCTGGTGACGACCTCGGCACCCTCGGCCTTGAAAGCCGCATCGCGGGTGACGACGAGGTTCGGGCGGCCCGGCAGGGGCTTGCCGATCGA
>DATCXZ010000046.1:0-6651 GCA_036570545.1 Kiloniellaceae bacterium | reverse complement strand
GTCGCTCCAGGCGTCGCGGCCTTCGCCCATGCCGCCGGCCGGCAGCCAGCCGAGGGTGACCGCGAAGAGGATGATGAGCAGGATGGCGAGCCAGAACGGCGGCACCGAGATGCCGGCGAAGGCGACGAGATTGATGGCGTGGTCGATCGGGCTCTGCGGCCGCGTCGCCGCGTAGATGCCGGCCGGCAGCGCAATGGCGAGCGCGAGGATGAAGCTCGCGCCCATCAGCAGCACCGTGTTGCCGAGGCGCGGCAGCAGCACGTCGAGCACCGGCTGGTTGTAGAGCCGCGAGTAGCCGAAGTCGCCGGAGAGCGCATTGCCGAGCCACGCGAGATAGCGCTCCAGGATCGGGCGGTCGAGGCCGTAGAGCGCGCGCAGGCGCTCCGCCTCGGCCTGGGTCATCTCGGGGTTGGAGAAGATCATGATGTCGATGGGGTCGCCGGGCATGAGGCCGATGAGCAGGAAGATCACCAGCGACATGATGGCGAGCACCAGCAGCGATTCGGCCAGACGGCGCACAAGGTAGGAAAGCACTCAGCGTCCCTCGACGGTCCAGTCCTCGACCCATAGCGTGGAGGGAGCCATCTGCCCGGTCGGGCGCAGGCCCTTCAGCCACTTGGGCAGGATGTGCGGATTGGAGCGCCAGTAGAGCCCGATCACCGGCACCTCCTCGGCGTAGATCTCCTGCAGCCGGTCCCACATCGCCTTGCGCTTCGTGCGGTCGATCTCCAGGTTGATGGCCTCGATCAGGGCGTCCATCTCGGCGTTCTCGAAGCCGGTATAGTTCTGGCCCGACCAGCCGTTCTCGGCGCTCGGGATTTGTTCGGAGTGCAGGGTGGTGCGCGGGATATGCTCCGGCCCCTTGCCCCAACCGAACATGGCGAGCCCGGTGAAGCGGCGCTCGTGGATCGTCTGCCCGAAGAACACGCGCGGCGGCTCGTTGCGCACGCGGATGTCGATGCCGACCTGCTTCCACTGGCTCTGCAGCACCTGCTGCACCAGCTCGCGGATGCGGCTGCCGGCGGTGGTCATGAACTCGAGCTGCAGCGGCTCGCCCTCGGCGTTGTGCCGGATGCCGCCTTGCAGCTCGGTCCAGCCGGCGGCGTCGAGCAGCGCGGCGGCCTTGGCGGGGTCGTAGGGGTACGTCTTCACATCCTCGTTGTAAACCCAGTCGAGCGGCGAGGCGCCGGAATGGGCGACGGTCTGGCGGCCCTCGAAGAGGCGCTGGTTGATGGTCCCGCGGTCGATCGCATAGACCAGCGCCTGGCGCACCCGCTTGTCCTGCAGGATCGGGTTGTCGAGCATGAGGTCGATGTGCTCGTAGAGCAGGCTCGGCTCATAGATCACCTGGTAGTCGTCGCCATGGCGTTTCTCGAAGGCGAGCGCCTGGTCGAGCGTGAGGCCGAGCTCGCCGGCGATCATGTCGACGTTGCCGGACAGCAGGTTGGCCTCCAGCGCCGTGGTCTGCTCGATGGTGAGGACGGTGATGCGGTCGAAGACGGGCCGCTTGCCCCACCAGGTCTCATTGCGCTCCAGCACCAGGCGCGAGCCGGGCACCGCCTCGACGACGCGGTAGGGCCCGAAGTAGAGGCCGCGATTGGTCGGGTCGGTGTCATAGGCGGTGCGCTTGCGGTAGTCCTCCGGCGCGGCGTCGAAGATCGGCTCCTCGATGTGCGCCGGCAGCAGCCGGAAGTCGTTGATGGCGGCGTACTCGAACGAAATTCGGTCGGCGTGGATAACGAAAGTCTTGTCGTCGATCACGTCGATCTTGTGGATGCGCTTGTTGAGTTCCAGGTTGCCGGCGCCGGCGGTGGGATGGCGCCCGACCTTCCAGGTGAACAGCACGTCCTTCGTGGTGACCGGCGTGCCGTCGCCCCAGGTGGCATCCGGCTGCAGGGTGTAGGTCATGGCGATGCCGCGGCCGTCGCCGGCGCCCTCGACGTCGGGCGGCAGGTCCTCGGGCACCGCCGTGCCGGCCTCGATCGACGGCAGCTCGGTGCACAGCATGCAGATCAGCTCCCACTGCTGGTCGTAGACCGTCAGCGGCCGGCGCGTCATGGCCTGGACGTAGGACTTGGCGACCGAGGGCTCGCTGCTGGGATGCAGGGTCGTCGGGTACTGCGAGATGCCGATGCGCAGGGCCTCGCCGAGCGCCGGGGCGGCGCCGGCGAGGCCGCCGAAAGCAGCCAGGATGAGCGCCAGGATTGCCGTTCGCATGGTTTCTCCCCGTGTGGCCATTTCTCTTGTTGCCGTGGCGCCTTCCGCTGACATCCTAGTGCCATCTAAGGGCCGGAGCCAACGCCGCGTCCGTCCCTGCCGCACGCATCGCGCGCCACACTCCAGGCTGTCGTCCCGGCACTTCAAACTGTCATTGCCGGGCTCTCGTCCCGGCAATCCATGCCCGAGCCTGACTCCCGACCTCTCCGGAGAGGCTCGGTGCCGCGGCAGAATGGGCCCTCGGGACAAGCCCGAGGGCGACAACTGGAGTGGTCTGGCACGGCATCCTGCCGCTTGGATCTGCGGTGTTCGGCGCCTATATGCCCCAGCAGGAGTTCTCTTCCCTGAAGGGGCAGTGACCGGCATGCAGGGACGCAGCATCACGCTTTTCGAACTGCTCGGCTTCAAGGTCCGAGTCGACGTGAGCTGGCTGTTCCTGGCCGTGCTCGTCACCTGGTCGCTGGCGCTCGGCGCCTTCCCGCTGTGGTACGAAGGGCTGTCGGCCGCCACCTACTGGTGGATGGGCGTCGCCGGTATGCTCGGACTGGTGTTCTCGCTGGTGTTCCACGAGCTGTCCCATTCGGTGGTCGCCCGCCGCTACGGCCTGCCGATCAAGGGCATCACCCTCTTCATCTTCGGCGGCGTCGCGGAGATGACCGAGGAGCCGAAGAGCGCCAAGGTCGAGTTCTGGATGGCGATCGCCGGGCCGCTCGCCAGCTTCAGCCTGGCCGCCGCCTTTTGGCTGATGGCGCTTGTCGCCGTCGGCCTCGGCCTGCCGATCCCGCTGCTCGGCGTGCTGCAATACCTCGCCCTCATCAACCTGCTGCTCGGCGCCTTCAACCTCATTCCCGCCTTCCCGATGGACGGCGGCCGCGTGCTGCGCGCGGCGTTGTGGCATTGGCGCGGCGACTTCCGGCAGGCCACCCGCGTTGCCACCAATGCCGGCAAGGGCTTCGGGATGCTGCTGATGGCGCTCGGCGTGCTGAGCGTGGTGACCGGCAACTTCGTCGGCGGCATGTGGTGGTTCCTCATCGGCATGTTCGTGCGCGGCGCCGCAGCGTCGTCCTACCAGCAGATGCTGAGCCGCAGCCTCTTCGCCGGCGAGCCGGTGCGCCGCTTCATGACCCACGACACCGTCGTCGTGCCGCCGGATCTGGCGCTCGACCGCTTCGTCGGCGACTACGTCTACGAGCACCATCACGACCTCTTCCCGGTGGTCGCCGATGGCCGGCTGCTCGGCTGCATCGCCGTGCGCCAACTCAAGTCCGAGCCGCGCGAGAAGTGGCCTTACCTTACTGTCGACAGGCTCATGGTGCCCTGCACGGAGGAGAACACCGTCGATCCCGGCATGGACGCCATCGAGGCCATGGCGCTGATGAACCGCACCGGCTCCAGCCGCCTTCTCGTCGCCGTCGGCGACCGCCTCGTCGGCATCGTGGTGCTGAAGGACATGCTGGAGCTGTTCAGCCTGAAAATGGACCTGGAAGGGCCCGGCTGAGCCTTAATCGGTGACGTGCTTGATGATGTAGCCGCCGGACTTCTCGTCGTGCTCGAGCAGCAGGAGCTTGCGGGCTTGCGCTTCCTCCAATAGCTGTCCGAAGCTGCGGAAGCCGTGGTAGCTTTCGTTGAAGCCGGGCTTGCGCCGCTTCAGGGTCTGCTTGACCATCGAGCCCCAGACCTTCTCCTCCTCGCCGCGCTCTTTCGCGATGTCTTCGATCACCTCGGTGACGAGGTCGAAGGCTTCCTGCTTGCGGGCCTCCGCGCTGTCGGGCTTCGGCTTGGCCTTGCCCTGGCGCGCGCTGCGCTTGCGTTGCGCCTGCTTCTGGGTGTCGCTTTCGCGGAGCAGGTCGTCGTAGTAGATGAACTCGTGGCAGTTGGCGGTCAGAAGATCGGAGGTCGAGTTCTTCACGCCGACGCCGATTACGGTCTTGTTGTTCTCGCGCAGCTTGCTGACCAAAGGCGAGAAGTCGGAGTCGCCGCTGATGATGACGAAGCTGTCGATGTGCGTCTTGGTATAGCAGAGGTCGAGGGCATCGACGACGAGGCGGATGTCGGCCGAGTTCTTGCCGGACTGGCGCAGGTGCGGGATCTCGATGAGCTCGAAGGCCGCCTCGTGCATGGGCGCCTTGAAATCCTTGTAGCGCGCCCAGTCGCAGTAGGCTTTCTTCACCACGATGTCGCCCTTCAGCAGCAGGCGCTCGAGCACCCGCGCGATGTCGAAGGCGGCATACTTCGCATCCTTCACGCCGAGGGCAACGTTCTCGAAGTCGCAGAACACGGCCATGTTCTGCGTCGTCCCGGTTTCGCTCATAGCCCGCCTCTCGCGCCGATTCCCGATGCCTGGGCGAAATGATAGGGCGGTGGGCGGGCTACAGCCAGCCCCGTTCCCCGCAACTCCGTTCCCGCAGCCGCCCGGCAGCCGCCCCGCAAACCCCGCGATGACTGCATGGCAGCCGTGCAATTTTTCGCTTCGCCGACAGGGTGCGCAATGCTAAGGTTTTGTTGCGTCGCAGCAAGGGCTGTCATGACGGCGTAGCGGTAAAGGGCGAATCGGTCCGCCGGATAAAAGCAAGACAGCACAAGGGGATGCCTGCAAGGGGCACCAACGCTGGGGACCGAGTCACCTTGCTATATCATGCCTTTGAGTTGACCCATGCTGCAGTGCAGCCGCTGCGGATGCAGTCGGACGCCCTGCGCTACTTCTGCCGCAGTGCCTTCAGTCCCGTCGCCTACACGCCGCTGGGCAAGACGATGGCTGCCGCCTGCGAGGTCTTCGAGAACGTCACCCGCCGCTATCGCAAGCCCGACTGGAACATCGACGAGGTCTCGATCTCGGGCCATGCGGTGCCGGTCGAGCCGGAGGTCGTGCGCTCCCGGCTTTTCTGCGACCTGCTGCACTTCAAGCGCGGCGAGGTCGCCGGGCGTCACGATCCTGCCGGGCGTCACGATCCTAAGGTGCTCATCGTGGCGCCGCTATCCGGCCACTACGCCACGCTGCTCCGCGGCACCGTGCGCGCGATGCTGCCGGAGCATGACGTCTATGTGACGGACTGGCGCGACGCGCGCCTGGTGCCGCTGGCCTTCGGCAGCTTCGACCTCGACGACTTCATCGACTACGTCATCGACTTCATCCGCTTCATCGGTCCCGACACGCACATCATCGCCGTGTGCCAGCCCTCGGTGCCGGTGCTGGCGGCAGTGGCGGCCATGGCCGCCGAGGATGATCCCTTGCAGCCCGCCTCGATGACGCTGATGGGCGGACCGATCGACACCCGGCGCAATCCGACCGTGGTGAATGAGCTGGCCGCCTCGCGGCCGCTGGAGTGGTTCGAGCGCACGGTCATCCATCCGGTGCCGCTGCCCAACCCGGGCGCCTTCCGGCCGGTCTACCCGGGGTTCGTTCAGCTCTCGGGCTTCATGACCATGAATCTCGAGCGTCACATGGACGCGCACGCCGATCTGTTCCGCCATCTGGTCGACGGCGACTGCGACTCCGTCGAGCAGCACCAGCGCTTCTACGACGAGTACCTGTCGGTCATGGACCTGACGGCGGAATTCTATCTGCAGACCGTGCGCAGCGTGTTCCAGGAGCATGCCTTGCCGGAGGGCCGCCTGATGCATCGCGGCAAGCTTGTCGACTGCCGCAAGATCCGCAGCACGGCGCTGATGACGGTGGAAGGCGAGAAGGACGACATCTGCGGCCTCGGCCAGACCGAGGCGGCGCATGATCTGTGTGGCGGCATTTCTGCCAAGAACCACCACCACTACGTCCAGCCGGGCGTCGGCCACTACGGGGTGTTCAACGGCACGCGCTGGCGCACGGAGATTCAGCCGCGGGTGCGCGACATGATCCGCACCACCGCCTTCGAGCGCGGCCGGGTCAGGCCGGGACGGACCGCCCGCCGCGCCGCGACGCAGTAGTCAGGCGCTCTGCTTCTGCTCCGCCCGCTCGGCGGGCCGGTAGCACCACACGCTGGCCGGCGGGAAGTTCTCGACGATCCAGGCGCTGCGTCGTGCCGCGAGGCCGAGGCGCGTGAGGATGCGGCGCGAGACCGGCGAGGCTGGGCCATAGGTGAACTGCACGAAGACGCCGTCGTCGGTCAGCGCGCAGATCGCCTCGCCGATGATGCGCAGGCAGATCCGGTCGGGGATCGACAGCAGCGGCAGGCCGGAAACCACCGCCTTCACCGGCCCGATGCCGGCCTCGCGCAGCAGGCGGCGCAGCTCCGAGGCGTCGCCCTGCAGGACCCGCACCTGCGGAAAGCGCGCCGCGATCACGCGGGCAAAGACGGGGTCGCGCTCGACCACTGCGATGTCCTGTGGCGGCACCCCCGCTTCCAGCAGCGCCGCCGTGACATTGCCGGTGCCGCCGCCCAGCTCGATGACGGCGCCCGGCGCCGCGAGGTCGACCTGCGCTGCCATGGCGCTCGCCAG
>DATCXZ010000045.1:0-5255 GCA_036570545.1 Kiloniellaceae bacterium | reverse complement strand
AGCCGGAGCACAGCCTGCTGGCGCTGGCGCTCGGCGGCGGCGGCGCGGCGCTCGGCTGGCTCCTGGCTGTCGTCGCCTTCGGGCACCCCGCCCGCAGCGAGCTGTCGATGGCCGCCGCCCGCCTGTTTCCGCGCTTCGCGTGAGCCCCGGAGGAGCAACCATGACCGTCTCGACAAGCCACGGCCGCCGGGCCACACCGAACCTCTTCCTCGTCGGCGCCGCCAAGTGCGGCACCACGGCGATGGCGAGCTATCTCGGCCAGCATCCCGAGATCTTCTTCTCCGATCCCAAGGAGCCGCTCTTCTTCGGCCGCGACCTGTATCACACCTGGCGCCTCGAAGATTTCGATGCGTACCTCGACCTCTTCGCCGGCGCCAGGGAGGCCCGCTGGATCGGCGAAGGCACCGTCTGGTACCTCTACTCGCGGCGCGCCGCCGAGGAGATCAAGTCGTTTGCGCCGCACGCCAAGATCATCGTCATGCTGCGCAATCCCATCGACGTGATCTACTCGCTGCACGGCCAGTTCCTGTTCAGCGGCAACGAGGACCGCGCCAGCTTCGAACGCGCGCTGAAGGCGGAGCCCCTGCGCCGCAATGGCCGGGCGATTCCCCGGGCGGCCCATTTTCCGGCCGGCCTGCTGTACTCCGAGGTGGTCCGCTACAGCGAGCAGATAGAGCGCTTCGTCGCCGCCTTCGGCCGCGAGAACATCGCCACAGTCATCTATGACGACTTCGCCAAGGCGCCGCAGGCGAGCTATCGCCGGGTGCTCGAGTTCCTCGGGGTGTCGCCGGATCACGAGCCGCAGTACGCCGTCGTCAACAGCGCCCGCGTCATCCGCAGCGTCCCGCTGCACCGCTGGCTCATCAAGCCGCCCATCGACCTGTGGAACCCGGAGCGCCTTCTGCCGTCCGGACGCCTTGCCCACGGCCTGCAGTGGCGCGCCCAGACCCTGCGCAGCCGGCTCTACGACATGAACCTGCAGCAACGCCGGCGCCCGCCGATGCGCCCGGAGACGCGCGCGCGCCTGAAGCAACGCCTGCGGCCGGAGGTCGAGACCCTCAGCCGGATGCTCGACCGCGACCTGACCGGCTGGGTGGCGCCTGAAACAGCGACCGCCGGCGCAGCATAGGGTCGCCGCAGACTCCACAGCTCACGGAGGAAGGCTTCTTGGCACGCGACTACACCATCGCCTATATCGTCGGGCTGCAGCACTGCGGCTCGACCCTGTTCGACCTGCTGCTGAACGCCCACTCGCAGGCGGTCACCGCGGGGGAGCTTTTCGCGCTGCCCGACTATGCCAACGGACGCCGGGCCAAGACGCCGGAGACGCCCCACGGTGGGTCCTGCACCTGCGGCGCCGACAGCATCTGGGACTGCACGTTCTGGACCGCGCTCGATGGCGAGGTGCAGCGCCGCGCCGGCATCGCCCTCAGGGATATCGAGATCGATTCCAGCGATCCCGGCGTTTTTGCCGCGCACAACGCGCTGTTCTTCGACTCCCTCGCCGCGGTCACCGGCGCCCGCCTCATCGTGGATTCGAGCAAGCGGCTAAGACGGCTGACCGCGCTGCTGCGCCACGCCACGCTGCCGGTCGTTCCGATTCATCTGCTGCGCAATCCGAACGGCCAGATCTACTCGATGATCAAGCGCGGCAAGACGGCGGTGGTGGAGCCGGCCAGCCATTATCGGCGCACCACGCTGAGCACGCTGCGGCTGTTGCGCGGGCGCGACCACGTGTCGCTGCGCTACGAGGCCCTGGTGAAGGACCCGGAAGCCGCCTTGCAGCGCGTCATGCCGCTGCTCGGCCTCGACTACGAGCCGAGCCAGCTCGACTGGGCGGCGGCCGAGCGTCACAACCTCGGCGGCAACCGCATGCGGCGAACCGCCAGCAGCGACATCGTCGTGCGCGACGAGTGGCGCGACAAGATCGGCCTGCCGCGCCGCGCGCTGATCGACCTGCTGACCCTGCCGGCGACTTACGGCACCCGGCACTACTGAGCACGGAAACGCAGCGCCGGCTTCAGGACCCGTGCGGCGGCGTCGCTCCAGGCCGGCGGCACCACGAACTGCGAGACAAGCCGCAGCGCGTAGGGCGTCGAGATATAGCGCTCCAGCCAGCAGCGCTGAAGGGTGCGCAGCACCGTCCCAGGTGCCCGCCAGACATAGGCCGGCGCCTTGGCAGCGAGTTGGGCCGCAAATTTCCGCCTGGTCGCCCAGGGCATGAGCCCGTGGGTCGTCTCCAGCCAGTCGAGCGACAGCAGGAATTTCGGACGGTGGCTCATGCGGTCGGCGCGATCGTCGGCATGCCAGCGGGCAAGCGGCTCGGCCTGGAAGCGAAAGCGCGCCCCTGCCTGCTGCAGTCGCAGGCAGAAATCCACGTCCTGGTGGATGAGCAGCCCCTCGGTGAAGCGGACGCGCGCCGCCAGGTCGCGGCGCATCAGCAGGGTGATCGTGGAAAGCAGGTTGCCCCGCCAGGGAAAGAGATAGTCGCCGACAGCCTCGTCCGCGGCTATCGCTCGCGGTGGCAGGACCAGCTCTTCATGGCCGCGATCGAGCACGAGCTGGCAGTAGTACACGGTGTCGCCCCGGCAGCCGTCGGCCCGGTACACGGCGAGCTGCCGGCTCAGCTTGCCGGGCACCCAGGTATCGTCGGAGTCGAGAAAGGCGACGATCTCGCCTTTGGCCGCATCGATGCCGGCGTTGCGCGCCGTCGCGCCGCCGCCGTTGTGCTTGAGGCGGACCCAGTGGACCAATGCCTTGTCGGCGGGCGCGAGCTCGAGGTGGATCGGCCGTGTCGAGCCATCGTCGACGACCACGATCTCCAGCGGCCGGTAGTCCTGCGCGAGCACGCTCTCGACCGCCCGCTGCAGCTCGGCCTCGCGATTGAAGGTCGGAATGATGACGCTGACCAGGGGTGCGTCCTGCGGCTCGCTCATCGGCGTTAGACCTTGAGCCGCGGGCCGGCGCCCTTGATCTGGCGGAACAGCCGCCGCGTCGGGTAGTAGGCGTCCGGCAGATGGTCCCGGAACACGGCCTGGGGGGCCGTGGCAATGCGTCGCGCCAGGCTGGCCAGGGAGATGTCCTGCGGCGCGAAGCTGTTGTAAGGGGTCTTCGCAAGGTAGTGGTAGTAGGTGCTCTTGTAGGGATGCGTGTTACTGAAGTGCCAGGGCTTCGAGGGCGAGGTGTAGTGCACGATGGCGGGGTCCGCCAGCAGGCGGCGGAACTCCCAGTAGCTGAGCCCCAGCCCGTCCGGCTCGCTCCACAGCATCGAGGTCTGGAAGTTCCAGCGCGGCGCC
Organism: Kiloniellaceae bacterium; assembly: GCA_036570545.1. Classification (GTDB taxonomy): domain Bacteria; phylum Pseudomonadota; class Alphaproteobacteria; order Kiloniellales; family Kiloniellaceae; genus Pelagibius. The sequence goes on along the minus strand of DATCXZ010000045.1, from coordinate 1,959 downwards.
AGCTCCAGGAACTCGCCGCAGAACACGGCGTTGAGGGCGTCCTGATCGTGCGCCCAGAGGTGGTCGTGATGCGCCTCGATGAAGCGGATGAGGCGCGCCGTGCCGTCCGCCTCGCGCCAGCGCTTCAGGTTCATCAGCAGCACGCCGGCATTGAAGTAGTCGGCGCCCGCCGGCAGATCGAGGTCGTCGTGCCGCACGAAGAAAAGGTTGCGCGCCGCGCCCAGCACCTTGTCGCCCAGGGAAAGATTCCACAGCGCAGCGATGTCGTTGCGCACCACGATGTCGCAGTCGAGGTAGAGAACCTTCTCCACGCTGTCGGGCAGGATCTCCGGAATGAAGATGCGCAGGTAGGACGCGTGCGAAATGTGTCCGTCGGTGCGGAAATGACTGTAGCGCTCGATGTCGAAGGGCTGGAAGCGCAGCATCACGTTGCCGAAGCGCGCCGCCAGGGCAAGGATCCTGTCACGGTCGTCCTCCGCCATGTTCAGCGTGACGACCAGGATGTCGAAGCGGTTGCCCGGGTTGTTCTCCAGCAGGGAGACCAGGGTCACCGCCAGATGCTGGCTGTAGGCGCCGTCGACACCGAAGATGAGCTTGATGGGCTGCGCCGTCATGCCGAAACCAGTTCTCCCTGTTCCACCGGGCGGCGGCCGACCGGCGGCTTGCCCTGCAGGCTGCCGGCGAGGATGGCCGCCAGCGCCGCGACCTGCCGGGCAGGGTCGATCTCCGGGCGCTCGGCATGAGCGAGCGCCGCCTCGGATGCTTCCAGATAGACAGTCGGCTGGGTCCAGTATTCCCGCAGTGCCGCCGCCCACACCGCAGCCGGCGCGTCGTGCGGCAGCACGCGGCCACCGGGCCCGACGGCTTCCGGCAGTCCGCCGCGATCGCTCGCCAGCACGGGAATGCCGCTGAACTGCGCCTCGGTGGCGACGCGCCCCCAGGCTTCCTCCCATTGGCTGGGCACCAGCAGGGTATGGGTGCGCCGATAGACCTCGCGCATGTCGTGGGTGCGCTGCTGCAGGCGCAGGTTGGAATGGGCCGCCACGCGCGCGTGCAGCGCCGCCCTCTCCTCGGCGTTCATCGGCCAGCCCTCGACGAAGCAGAACGGGATCTCCGGACAGAGCCCGACGATCTCGAAGGCGAGATCGACGCCCTTGACCGGATGCGGATTGACGAAGGTGACCTCCCGCGGCTCGCGCGGCGTGCGGTAGCGCTCGGCGCGAAACAGCGGGCGGAGGACCTCGGGCTCCGGGCCGTAGGCAGCGCGGAACTTCTCCGCCACAAAGCGGGAGTTGGCGATGTAGCGCAGCCCCGGCAGCTCGGCCGGATCGGCCCCCAGCTCGTGAAACTCGACGTCGCGCAGATAGACCACCGTCCGCGCGCCCGCCGCGCGCAGCGCCTTTGCCATGCGCAGCGGCGCGCCCGCCTGCACCAGCGCCACGTCCGGCTGCTCGCGCTTCAGCGCCTCCTCCGCTTGACGGTCCGGGAACCAGGCGCGCTGCACGCGGTAGCCGGGCCGCCGGTCGGCGATCAGCGGGCGGCGCGTCAGCTTCATCGCGACCCGGTTGCGGAACGCGAGCCAGCCGTTGCCCTGCAGCGCCGACAGCACCGCGCAGTGGTGGCCCTGCTCCTGCAGCGCCAGGATCAGCTCGTGGCTGCTGGTCTCGGAACCGCCGACCCGCTGCGGCAGATAGCCATGGCCGGTGGCGAAGAGAATCCTGAGGGGCTTGCCGCTAGACAAAGCGCTCGCCTCCCGGCAACCGCTTGCGCAGGCTCTGCAGCCCGTAGAAGGCCAGGAAGGGCGTCAAGGCCGGGTGGCGGGCGAAGATCGCGCCGGCGGCGAGCAGCCGGCCCGCCTTCATCGCGGCGACGAAACCGGCCAGGTGGATGTTGAGGTCGGCCGACCACTGGCGCCGGTGCAGCGCGCGACGCAGGGCGTCATCGGCCTGCACCTCGCGG
>DATCXZ010000044.1:0-3651 GCA_036570545.1 Kiloniellaceae bacterium | reverse complement strand
GGCGGCCGCCTGCCACCCCGGCCTCATGGAGCAGCTCGACCGCGCCATTGCGCGCCAGGGCCTCCGCCCCCTGCGGCTGCCCAGCGGCGCCGGCCACGATGCCATGGCGCTGGCCGCGCTCTGCCCGATCGCCATGCTGTTCGTGCGCTGCGGCGGCGGCATCAGCCATAATCCGCTGGAGAGCATCACGGCGGAGGACGCCGAGACGGCCGCCCGCGTGTTCCTCGACTTCCTCGAGCACTTCGACCCCGACCTTCTCCAGGGATGACCATATTGCGATGACCGATTTCGAAACCATCATCCGCGACCGCCTGACAGCCGCGCGCGCGGCGCAGGTGCAATTCCTGGCCGAGCTTGTGAAGGTGCCGTCCGACAACCCGCCGGGCGACTGCCAGTCCCATGCCGAGCGCGCCGCCGCGCTACTGGAAGACCTCGGCTTCGCGGTCGAGCGCCACCGGGTGCCGGCGGCGACGGTGAAGGCCGCCGGCATGATCGCCGCCACCAACCTGGTGGTGCGCAAGAAGTTCGGAGACGGCCCTGTCATCGCACTGAACGCCCACGGCGACGTGGTGTCGCCGGGGGCCGGCTGGACCAAGGACCCCTACGGCGCCGAGATCGTCGACGGCTGGATGTACGGCCGCGGCGTCGCCGTCTCCAAAAGCGACTTCGCGACCTATGCCTATGCGCTGCTGGCGCTCGATGCGGCGGCAGAGGCCGGCGCGGCGCTCAGGGGCGCGGTCGAGCTGCACCTCACCTACGACGAGGAGGCCGGCGGCGAGATCGGGCCGCGCTGGCTGCTCGAACAGGGCATCTCGAAGCCCGACCTCTCGATCGGCGCCGGCTTCTCCTACAACGTGGTGACGGCGCACAACGGCTGCCTGCACCTGGAGGTGACGGTGACGGGCAAGTCGGCGCACGCCGCCATGCCCTACACCGGCCACGACGCGCTGGAGGCCGCGACGGCGATCCTCACCGCGCTCTACGACTGGCGCAAGCGATTGACCGACAAGGTCTCGACCATCGAGGGCATCGGCAGCCCGCAGTGCACCGTCGGGCTCATCGAGGGCGGCATCAACACCAACGTGGTGCCGGACCGTGTGAGCTTCCGCCTCGACCGCCGCATGATTCCCGAGGAGAGCCCGGCGGACGTGGAGCGCGAGCTGCGCGACCTCATCAAGGGCGCCGCGCGCAATGCTGCCGGGATCGAGGTGGAGATCCGCCGCATCCTGCTGGCCCGCCCGCTGACGCCGCTGAAGGGCGGCGAGCGCCTGGTCAAGCGGCTCGCGGCGCGCGCCAGCCAGGTGATGGGCGAGCCAGTGGGCGCCAAGGGCGTGCCGCTCTACACCGACGCGCGCCACTACACCGCAGCCGGCATCCCGACGGTGCTCTACGGCGCCGGCCCGCGCTCCATCGAGGAAGCCAACGCCCACCGCGCCGACGAGCGCCTACCGCTCGACGACCTCCACAAGGCAACCGAGGTGGTGGCGCTGACGCTCTACGATCTGCTGAGCGCGTGAGAGACGACCCCCTCTACGACGACCCCGACCTTGTCTCCTTCTACGACCTGGAGAACGGCTGGGGCGCCGATTTCGACTTCTGCCGACGCCTGGCGGCCGAAGCGAAAAGCGTGCTCGACCTCGGCTGCGGCACCGGCGAGCTGGCGGTGGCCCTGAGCGAAGGGTGCGACGTGGTCGGCGTCGACCCTGCCCCAGCGATGATCGAGGTGGCACGGCGACGGCCGGGCGGCGACCGGGTCACGTGGATCGAGGCTGACGCCCGTGACCTCCGGCTCGGCCGCCGCTTCGACCTGGTGCTGCTCACCGGCCACGCCTTTCAAGTGTTCCTGACGCGGGACGACCAGGCGGCGGCGCTGCGCGTGATCGCAACACATCTCAACCCGCGCGGCCGCTTCGTCTTCGACAGCCGCAACCCGGCGGCCGAAGCCTGGCGCAACTGGATGCCGGAACGCTCGCAACGCCGACTCACGCATCCCACGCTCGGCGCGGTCGAAGCCTGGAACGACGCCTCCCACGACGCGACGACCAGCATTGTCACCTACGAGACCCACTACCGCGTCGTCGCGACCGGGCGCCACCTCGCCGCCCGGTCGCAGATCAAGTTCACACCGAAGGACGAACTGGAGGGACTGGTCGCCGAGGCCGGCCTGCACGTTACCCGCTGGCTCGGCGACTGGCAGCAGACGCCTTGGACGCCGGGCGCGAAGGAGATCATCCCGTTCGGCGGACTGGCGCAGCTCGCGGCGGAAGCTTCGCACTTTTGAGGTATGGCAGACTGCGCGCTCTGCTATCATTCCGTCATGGTCAAAGTACTTCTAACAACTAAGGTCAATCCGACCTATGACGACTTACCCGAGGACCGCTATCACTTTCCGCGGACATACTTGAACACCATCGAGCAAGCGGTCGGTGATTGGGCAATTTATTACGAGCCGCGTCGGACAAGCGGCGACCTAAGCAGCAGAGGTGGCCGGATGGCGTATTTTGCGACGGCCCGCATCACTCGCTTGGAGTCAGACCCATCAACCCACGATCATTTCTACGCGTACGTTGCTGATTTCCTCGAGTTCGAACGCCACGTGCCCTTCCGCGAAGGAAAGCTTTACTACGAGTCATCGCTGAAGCGGCCTGACGGCGGCACCAACAAAGGCATGTTTGGCCGTGCGGTTCGTGCCTTGCCAGATACTGAGTATGACCTGATTTTGCGAGCTGGATTCGCAACCCTTCTGCCAACAACCATTCAACCCCCGATGAATGAGCATGTACCGGGGTTGATGGAAGAACCGAGTACCTTCGACAGACCGATCGTCGAGCGTGTCATTGCTCGCCCTTTCCGAGATGCTGCCTTTGCCCGCGCCGTTAAGTCTGCCTATGCAGACACCTGCGCGATTACAGGATTGAAGATCATCAACGGCGGGGGGCGATCAGAGGTCCAGGCGGCGCATATACGGCCGGTGGTTTCCCAAGGTCCTGATTCCGTTCGCAATGGCTTGGCACTCAGCGGAACCATTCATTGGATGTTCGATCGGGGCCTGATTTCAATTGACGATGACTACTCGATTCTGACGGCTCAAGGCCGCGTTCCCGACACATTGGAACGCCTCATCCGCCCAGAGCGATGCATAGCGGCACCACCACAACCCGAACTTCGCCCTCACCCTCAATTCTTGAAGTTCCATCGGGAACACGTCTTTAAGGGTTAGATCATGGGCGACGCAGAGCGAAGGCGAGGCTGACGACCGCCAGGCTGCCGAGCTGCCCGCCCCTCGCACGCCGACAATTGAGAATGATTATCAACGCCTGTGTGCAGCGAGGAACGCTGCGGAATGCAACAGAGGGCTCGGCCCTGACTTCCGCCCCGGTGCAGGCCAACTGATGTTTTCCCCTTCAAGAACCGGGAGGCGGCGGCGTATTGTCGGAGGCAATCACCCTCCGCTTCACCCCTCCCGGAACCGCTCTCTCCCCGGAATTGTTCTCTCAATGTCCTTTTCCCGTTCCCAGGTCACCCGCAAGCCGGCGACCGCTTCCAGGCATGGCATCGTCGCGGCACAGCATCGGCGCGCAGCCGAGATCGGCGCCGAGGCGCTGGCGGCCGGCGGCAACGCAGTCGATGCCGCCGTCGCCGTCTCCTTCG
>DATCXZ010000043.1:0-15026 GCA_036570545.1 Kiloniellaceae bacterium | reverse complement strand
GGCGGTGCGGCGCCGGCCGGCCTGCGAGATCGACCCGGAGAGCGATCTCGGCGCGCTCGCGGTCACCGTCGCCGTGGGCGCGCTCACGCCGACGGAAGTCGCGGTGGCGCTGCGGCACGGCTGCGCCGAGGCAGAAGCGATGCAGAAGGCGGGGCTCATAGAGGCGGCGGTGCTGTTCCTGCACGGGCAGGTGGAGGTTGTCGACGGCGAGCGCCACTCACTCTTGCTATCACCCTCGGGGCTTGTTCCCGAGGGTCCATGCTGCCGCAGCGCCAGGCTTCTCCAGGGAAGGCAGGAGCCTGCTTCGGGCATGGACTGCCGGGACAAGCCCGGCAATGACAGTTTGGGTATGACGATTGGCTATCGCGAGGCCGCCACGCGAGCTGTGTGAATCCAGTAGGACCAAGTCCGAGGGTGACAATCAATGGGCACAGCCCCACTTGTCATTACCGGGCTTGACCCGGTAATCCATGTCGATGACGGGTCGGATCGTGCGCGCGGAGGAATGGGCCCTCGGGGCAAGCCCGAGAGTGACAGCGAAAAGATGGCGCCAGTGGCGCGATCGCGGCAGACAATGCGTGATCCCAGTAGACGCCCAGCCTGAAGGAGCACGACTTGGCCGTTGAGGTGAGAAAGGTTCAGACCACCGTCGAGGAGATATTCCACGAGGGTGGCCCGCCGGCGGCGCGGCCGCTGCTGGTCGGCAGCGTTGCCGCGGTGATCGCCAATCCCTTTGCCGGGCGCTACGTCGACGTGCTTCAGCCCTATATGGAGGAGTTGAAGCCGCTGGGGCTGGATCTTTCGCAGCGCCTCATCGACGTGTTGGGCGGAGACGCGCAGCGTATCGCCGGCTTCGGCAAGGCTGCTATCGTCGGCGGCGCAGGCGAGTTGGAGCACGGCGCGCTCTGGCATGTGCCGGGCGGCTATGCCATGAGAGAACGGCTGGGCGATGCCAAGGCCATCGTGCCCTCGACCAAGAAAGTCGGCGGCCCCGGCGCGCGGGTTGACGTGCCGATCACCCACATCAACGCCTCTTACGTGCGCGGGCACTTCAGCGCCGTCGAGGTCGGCGTGCCGGGCGCGCCGGAGGCCGACGAGCTGGTGCTCATCCTGACGATGACCACGGGCGGGCGCATCCACGACCGCATGGGCGGGTTGCGCGCGCAGGACATAAAAGGGGAGGATGGCCTGAGATGAGCGCGAAGATTCGCAAGATCGTGGTGGTGGTCGAGGAGACTCGCGAGGAGATGGGCCGGGAGATCTCTCCGCCGACGCGTCGGGCGGCGGCGCTGGCGGTGATCGCCAATCCCTTCGCCGATCGCTTTCAGGACGACCTGGAGATCTTGATGCAGATCGGCGAGGAGCTGGGCCAGTTGCTCGGCGACAAGGCGGTCGCAGCGCTCGATGTCGATCCCAGTGTTATCGAGAGCTATGGCAAGGCCGCCATCGTCGGCGAGGGCGGCGAGCTGGAGCATGCCGCCGCCATCCTGCATCCGCGCCTGGGCAAGCCTTTGCGTCAGGCGGTGGAGAAAGGCGCGGCGCTGGTGCCTTCGGCGAAGAAGATGGGCGGCATCGGGACCGCCATCGACGTGCCGCTCGGCCACAAGGACGCCGCCTACGTGCGCAGCCACTTCGACGGCATGGAGGTGCGCGTGGCAGACGCGCCGCGCCATGGCGAGATCGTGGTGGCGGTCGCGGTCACCGATTCGGGCCGGCCGCTGCCGCGCATCGGCGGCCTTACCACCGCCGAGGTGAAAGGCGAGGACGGCCTGAGATGAGTGAAAATCGTATCGTCACCGACGCGGTGATCGTCGGCGCCGGGCCGGTCGGCCTCTTCGCCGTCTTCGAGCTCGGCCTGCTGGGCCTCAAGGCCCACATCGTCGACATCCAGGACAAGCCCGGCGGTCAGTGCGCCGAGCTCTATCCGGAGAAGCCGATCTACGACATCCCGGCGCTGCCGGTGGTCACCGGCGGCGAGCTGGTCGATCGCCTGCTGAAGCAGGCAGAGCCCTTCGAGCCGGTGTTCCACCTGGGGCAGATGGCCGAGAAGCTGGAGCGGCTCGACAACGGCCACTGGCTGATGACCACCGACCAGGGCCAGGCCATCGAGGCGCCGGTCATCGTGATCGCGGCCGGCGGCGGCAGCTTCGTGCCCAAGAGGCCGCCGATCGCCGGCATCGACGCCTACGAGGGCAGCTCGGTGTTCTACTCGGTGCGCAAGATGGAGACCTTCCGCGGCCGGCATCTCGTCATCGCCGGCGGCGGCGACTCTGCGCTCGACTGGACGCTGAACCTGCAGCCGGTGGCCGCCAGCGTCACCCTGGTGCACCGGCGGCCCGACTTCCGCGCCGCGCCCGATTCCGTCGCGCGCATGCGCGCCCTGGCCGACGCCGGAAAGATCAGCTTCGTGGTGGCCCAGATCGCCGGCCTCGAGGGAAGCGCCGGCAAGCTGAGCGGCGTGCGGCTGAAGTCGCCGGAGCAGGGCGAGTTCGCCGTATCCTGCGACACCCTGCTGCCGTTCTACGGCCTGACCATGAAGCTCGGCCCGATCGCCGACTTCGGGCTGAATCTCCACGAGAACCACATCGTTGTCGACACTGCGGCCTTTGAGTCCTCGGTGCCGGGCATCTTCGCGATCGGCGACATCAACAGCTATGCGGGCAAGCTGAAGCTCATTCTCTCCGGCTTCCACGAGGCCGCGCTGATGGCGCACCGGGCCTTCCACTACGTGCACCCGGACCGGAAGCTGCGCTTCCAGTACACCACCACATCGACCGAGCTACACGAAAGGCTGCAGGTGGCATGACGGGTTTGGTTATGAGGGACTGGTTATGAAGGTTATCGCAACCGACCGGGAGGGCGGCATGCACGAGCTCCCTTTTCAGGAGGGCGATACCCTGATGGAGGTGCTGACCTCGGAGGATCTCGGCGTGCGCGCCGAGTGCGGCGGCTGCTGCGCCTGCGCCACCTGCCATGTCTATGTGGCGCCGCAGTGGCTGGACCGCCTGCTGCCGCAGAGCGACGACGAGATCGACATGCTCGACCTCGCCTTCGCGGTCGAGACGAACTCACGCCTGTCGTGCCAGATCGCCATGACCCCCGCTTTCGACGGCCTGGAAGTCACCATCGCGCCGGACTGGGACTAAAAGGTTGCGGGCGGGTGAGGAGGCGCGCACAAACACACCGTTGTCGTCCCGGCACTTGTTGCCGGGACCCATTGGCGTCAATGGAGGGCGATGCTTTACCAGGTTTGCATCCTTGCGAGCCGCAAGCGCAGGACGCCGATCTCCATCAGCGATCGAACGGTTAGGGCATTAGGTCCCGGCAACAAGTGCGGGGACGACAGCCTTATACCGGCAGACAGCTAAAACGATACCTGAAGCAGCAGATCGTCAAGTAAGCAGAACGAGAACAGGAGGCACAGAATGGGCATGAGGAAGCTTCTGGGGACGGCCGTGCTGGTCTTCGCGCTTTCGGGCGTGGGCGCGGCGCAGGCGGCCGATCCGATTCGCATCGGCGATATCAACAGCTACAAGGCCCTGCCGGCCTTCACCATTCCCTACAAGCAGGCGGTCGATCTCGCGGTCGAGCAGATCAACGCCAAGGGCGGCGTGTTGGGCCGGCCGCTGGAGGTCGTGTCGCGTGACGACCAGGGCAAGCCGGGCGAGGCGGTGCGCTACGCGGAAGAGCTGTTCACACGCGAAGACGTGGTCATGATCACCGGCTCCTTCTACTCGCACGTCGGCCTCGCGCTGGCCGCCTACGCCGGCCAGAAGCAGCGCGTCTACCTGGCGGCGGAGCCGCTGGCCGACTCGTTGATCTGGCAGGAGGGCAACCGCTACACCTTTCGTCTCAGGCCCAGCACCTATGCGCAGGCCTCGATGCTGGCGGAGGAGGCGGCCAAGACCGGCGCCAAGCGCTGGGCGACCATCGCGCCGAACTATGCCTACGGCAAGGACGCCGTCGCCGCCTTCAAGGAAGCGCTGAAGCAGAGGGTGCCGGACGTCGAGTTCGTCGGCGAGCAGTGGCCGGCGCTCGGCAAGATCGACGCCGCGGCCGAGGTGCAGGCGCTGGAGGCGCTGAAGCCCGACGGCATCTACAACGTCACCTTCGGCGGCGATCTCGCCCGCTTCGTGCGCGAGGGCAACCTGCGCGAGCTGTTCAAGGACCGCACCATGCTGGGCCTGCTGACCGGCGAGCCGGAGTACCTCGACCCGCTCGGCGAGGAGGCGCCGGAGGGCTGGATCGTCACCGGCTACCCCTGGGACGCCATCGACACGCCGGAGCACAATGCCTTCGTGAAGGCCTATCAGGCGAAGTACGACGACTACCCGCGCCTCGGCTCGCTGGTCGGCTACAACACCATCCTGTCGATCGCCGCGGCGATCGAGAAGGCCGGCAGCACCGAGACCGAGGCCATCGTGGATGCGTTCAAGGGCCTCCAGCTCGACACCCCGTTGGGGCCGATCACCTACCGCGCGCTCGACCATCAATCCACCATGGGCGCCTGGGTCGGCAAGACCGCGGTGAAGGACGGCAAGGGCGTGATGGTCGACTGGAGCTACGAGGAGGGTGACGACTACATGCCCTCGGACGAGGTGGTGAAGACGCTGCGCCCGGCCGAAGGCTGAGTCCGGCGGCGGCAGGGACCGGACGGCGCAGCGGCGCGATCCGGTCCCCCGCTGCTTCTCCAGGAACAGGATCGAGAACGCCCGATGGCCGTCTACCTGGTGCAGTTCCTCTCGGGGCTGGCAAGCGCTTCGGCGCTGTTCCTCGCCGCCTCGGGCCTGTCGATCATCTTCGGTGTGACCCGCGTGGTGAACTTCGCCCACGGCTCCTTCTACATGCTGGGCGCCTACTTCGGCTATTCGCTGGTGCATAGCCTGGGCGGCGGCGCGCTCGGCTTCTGGGTCGCGCTGCTGATCGCCTCGATCGCGGTCGGACTGGTCGGCCTGCTGGTCGAGACCCTCATCCTGCGCCGCCTTTACAAGGCGCCGGAACTGTTCCAGCTCATCGCCACCTTCGGCGTCATTCTCATCGTGCAGGACGTGGCGTTCTGGTACTGGGGCGCGGAGAACCTGCTGGGGCCGCGTGCGCCGGGGCTGACCGGCATCGTGCGCATCGGCGACGTGCCGCTGCCGACCTACGACCTGGCGCTGATCGTCATCGGGCCGCTGGTTCTGGCGAGCCTCTGGCTGCTGTTCAACCGCACGCGCTGGGGCATCCTGGTGCGCGCGGCGACCGAGGACCGCGAGATGGTGGGCGCCCTCGGCGTCAACCAGTCGCTGCTGTTCACCGGCGTCTTCGTGCTCGGCTCCGCGCTGGCCGGCCTCGGCGGCGCGGTGCAGCTTCCCAAGGGCGACGCCAACCTGCTGATGGACTTCGGCATCCTCGCCGAGGTCTTCGTCGTCACCGTGGTCGGCGGCATGGGCTCGATCCTCGGCGCCTTCCTCGCCGCCGTGCTGATCTCGGAGCTCAATACCTTCGGCATCCTGGTGTGGCCGCAGGGAACGCTGGTGCTGATGTTCATCCTCATGGCCGTCATCCTCGTCGTGCGGCCGACCGGCCTGCTCGGCCACCCGGAGGCCGCCGGTCACAAGGCCGAGGCCGGCTTGACCCAGGTGGTGCTGCCGGCCGGGCCGCATTACAAGCTCTTCGTCGCCGCGGTGCTGGCGGCGCTCGCCGCGGCGCCGCTGGTGGTCGACGACTTCATCCTGGTGCTGCTCGTCGACATCCTGGTGCTGGCGCTCTTCGCCGCCAGCCTGCACTTCCTGCTGTCGATCGGCGGGCTGGTCTCCTTCGGCCATGCCGCCTTCTACGGCGGCGGCGCCTATGCGGCGGCGCTCATGGTCACCTACGCCGCGACGCCCTTCGAACTGGCCTTGCTTCTTGCGCCCTTCGGCGCGGGGCTGCTGGCGCTCGTGATCGGTTGGTTCTGCGTGCGTCTCTCCGGCGTCTACTTCGCGATGCTGACGCTGGCCTTCGCGCAGGTCGCGTGGTCCATCGTCTTCCAGTGGTCGGAGGTCACCAACGGCGACGACGGCCTGCTCGGGATCTGGCCCTCGGCCTGGGCTTCCGGCATCGTCGCCTTCTACTATGTGGCGCTGGCGGTGGCGGCGGCCGGCATCTTCGTCATTCGCCACGTCGTCTTCGCGCCCTTCGGCTACGGCCTCAGGGCGACGCGCGACTCGCTGCTGCGCAGCGCGGCCATCGGCATCGACGCAAAGCGCCAGCAGCTCGTCGCCTTCGTCTTCGCCGGCGCCATGGCGGGGCTCGCCGGCGGCCTCTTCGCCTTCTCCAAAGGCTCGATCTTCCCGGACGAGATGTCGATCCCGCGCTCCTTCGACGCGCTGCTCATGGTGCTGCTCGGCGGCATCGAATCGCTCTCCGGTCCCGTCGTCGGCGCGGCCGTCTTCACCTGGCTGCACGACCTGCTCATCGAGTTCCCCTACTGGCGCCTGCTGCTCGGCATCACCATCGTCGTCCTGGTGGTGCTCTTCCCGCAGGGCCTCGGCGGCGCCGCGCGTCATCACCTGGGGCGCTTCCTGAAGCTGGAGGCCGCGCCGCCCGCGGTCTCCTCCACGGGAGCGCGGCGGGCATGAGTGCCGAGCGACCTGCAGCGACCATGGCGCCACGCCCTGCCGTTCCGAGCGACGCGGCCTCGAGTCTGGCGGCCCCAAGCCTGGCGGTGCGGGGCCTGAGCAAGGCCTTCGGCGGCGTCGAGGCGGTGAAGGACGTGAGCTTCCAGGTCGCGGAGGGCGAACTGCTGGCGCTGATCGGCCCCAACGGCGCGGGGAAGAGCACCTGCTTCAATATGCTGAACGGCCAGATCCAACCCGACCGGGGCAGCGTGAAGCTGGCGGGCGAGGAACTGGTCGGCCTGACGCCGCCGCAGATCTGGCGCCGCGGCGTCGGGCGCACCTTCCAGATCACCGCGACCTTCGCCTCCATGACGGTGGTGGAGAACGTCGCCATGGTGCTGATGAGCGAGCGGCGCGAGCTGTTCTCCTTCACCCGGCGCGCGGTCGGCCGCCACCGCGACGAAGCGCTGGCGCTGCTCGAGATGGTCGGCATGGCGGCGCAGGCGGACCGCCCCTGCGGCGTGCTCGCCTACGGCGACCTGAAGCGGGTCGAGCTGGCCATCGCCCTCGGCAACCGGCCGCGGGTGCTGCTGATGGACGAGCCGACCGCCGGCATGGCGCCGCGCGAGCGCGTCGCCCTCATGGGCCTCGCCGCGCGGCTCGCCCATGAAAGGCGTGTCGCCGTGCTGTTCACCGAGCACGACATGGACATCGTGTTCAGCCACGCCGACCGCATCATCGTGCTGAGCCGCGGCGAGCTGATCGCCGAGGGAAAGGCCGACGCGATCCGCCGCGACCCGCTGGTGCTGAAGACCTACCTCGGCGAGGGCAGGGTCTACGGGGCGGGGGGCTGACTGCCATGCTGGAGTTAAGAGGCATCCACAGCTACTACGGGCAGGCGCACATCCTGGCCGAGGTCTCGCTCACCCTCGCCAAGGGAGAGATCGTCGTGCTGGTGGGCCGCAACGGCGCCGGCAAGTCGACCACCATCAAGTCGATCATGGGCATGGTGCGGGTCGGCGCCGGCAGCATCGCCTACGACGGCGAGGAGATCCTGGGGCAGCCACCGCACCGCATCGCGCGGCGCGGCCTCGGCTACGTGCCGGAAGATCGCCGCGTCTTCGCGCGCCTGAGCGTGCAGGAGAATCTCGAGTGCGGCCGCCAGCCGCCGCGCGCCGGCACGCGGACCTGGTCCGACAACGATCTCCTCGATCTCTTCCCCAACCTCGCCGCCGCGCGCCACCGCCTTGCCGGCACGCTCAGCGGCGGCGAGCAGCAGATGCTGACCATCGCGCGCACCCTGATGGGCAATCCCGGCTGCATTCTGCTCGACGAGCCCTCCGAGGGCCTGGCGCCGGTGGTGGTGGAGCAGATCATCACGGTGGTGCAGGAAATCAAGGCGCAGGGCATTCCGGTGCTGCTGTCGGAGCAGAACCTCCACTTCGCCGCCCTGGTGAGCGACCGCGCCTACGTGATCGAGACCGGGCGCATCCGCTACGAGGGCGCCATGGCGGAGCTGGAGCGCAATGAAGAGGTCCGCCAGCAGTACCTGGCGGTGTAGATGCTGTTGAACAGGTGACGGAGCCTGCGGCGCATCCTTCGAGACGGGCCTTACGGCCCGCCTCAGGATGAGGTGAGAGTTTGGATGTTGAGGGAGGTATCGCGATGGGCGAGAAGCTGGTCATCAGGAACATCGGGACGCTGCTCTCGGGCGATCTCGTGAAGCCGATCCTCGAGGCCGACACCATCGTCGCGGTCGACGGCCGCATCGTCGAGGTCGGCAAGGCGTCGGCGGTCGATACATCCGGTGCCGCCAAAACGGTGGACGCCAGGGGCACCACGGTGGCGCCCGGCCTCATCGATAGCCACGTGCACCCGGTGTTCGGCGATTGGACGCCGCGCCAGAGCCAGCTCAACTGGATAGAGTCATTCCTCAACGGCGGCGTCACCACCATGATCTCCGCCGGCGAGGTGCACCTGCCGGGTCGCCCCAAGGACATCGTCGGGCTGAAGGCGCTGGCGATCACCGCTCAGCGCGCCTTCCACAACATGCGGCCGGCGGGCGTGAAGGTGCACGCCGGCGCGCCGGTGCTCGAGCAGGGCATGGTCGAGGAGGACTTCAAGCAGCTCGCCGAGTCCGGCGTGAAGCTGCTGGGCGAGGTCGGCCTCGGCGGCGTGAAGCAGGGCGAGGAGGCGAAGCGCATGGTCGCCTGGGCGCGCAAGTACGGCATCCAGAGCACCATCCACACCGGCGGTCCCTCGATCCCAGGCTCCGGCCTCATCGACGCCGACGTGGTGCTGGAGGCCGACGCCGACGTCATCGGCCACATCAATGGCGGCCACACGGCGCTGCCGCTCACCCAGATCCGCTGCCTCTGCGAGAGCTGCACGCGCGCGGTCGAGATCGTGCACAACGGCAACGAGCTGGCGGGGCTCTACGCCATGCGCACGGCGATGGAACTCGGCCAGCCGGAGCGCATCATTCTCGGCACCGATTCACCGGCCGGCTCCGGCGTGCAGCCGCTCGGCATCCTGCGCCTCATCGCGCTGCTGTCTTCGATCGGCGAGGTGCCGGCGGAGACGGTGTTCTGCTTCGCCACCGGCAACACGGCGCGCATGCGCGAGCTCGACTGCGGGCTCGTCGAGCCGGGCCGCGCCGCCGATTTCGTCGTCATGGACCGGGCCCAGCACACCGCCGGCAGGACGCTGCTGGAATCGGTGAGGATGGGCGACCTGCCGGGCGTCTCGATGGTGATCATCGACGGCCAGGTGCGCTGCGGACGCTCGCGCAACACGCCCCCAGCCGAGACCTTGGCGGAGGTCGCGTGAGCATCGGCGATCCTCACGACGCCCCGCCCGAGGCGGGCGACGAGGCGCTGGACTACCGGCTGGACCAGCAGGTCGGCTTCCTGCTGCGCCGCGCCCACCAGCACGCCTCTGAGGTGTTCCAGTCGAAGATCGGCAACCGCAACCTCACGCCGCAGCAGTTCTCGGTGCTGGTGACGCTGCTGGAGCGGCGCGAGATCGCGCAGACCAGGCTGGGCGGCCTGGTCGCCATGGACCCCGCCACGGTGCTGGGAGTGGTCCAGCGGCTGGCGCAGCGCGGCCTCGTCGCCGTGCGCACCGATCCGGACGACGGCCGCCGCCGCCTGGTGCAGCTCACCCACGACGGCCACGAGCTGGCGCGCGAGGTGGTCGCCATCGGGCCGGGCATCTCGCGCGAGACCCTGGAGGGCCTCAGCGAGCAGGAGCAGAGCGACCTGCTGCACCTGCTCGACCGGTTGGGGCGGAAGGGGTGAGGGTCGACCGCTACTCCACATTCAAAATTTGTGACACTATTTAAATTTGTGGCACTGTTTACGTGAACGCGCCCTAAGCGTCTTAGGGGCTGGTCCTGCCGCTTTCTCTCCTTTATGACAGGGCATTCCCTGCCGGAGTGAGCGAACTTGCTGAAAACCCTGCTAGAGCGCAACGTCGAGTGGGCGGCCGAGCGGGTCGCGCAAGATCCAGGCTATTTCAAGCGCCTGGCCGATATCCAGCGGCCCTACTATTTCTGGATCGGCTGCTCCGACAGCCGCGTGCCGGCCAACGTGATCTCCGGCCTGGAGCCAGGCGAGGTCTTCGTGCATCGCAATGTCGCCAACCTGGTGAATTTCGGAGACCTCAACTGCCTCTCGGTGCTGCAGTTCGCGGTGGAGGAGCTCCAGGTGCGCGAGATCATCGTGACCGGCCACTACGGCTGCGGCGGCATCCAGGCGGCGGTAGACGGCGAGCGCCACGGCATCATCGACCACTGGCTGCAACCGATCCGCGACACCGCGCAGCGCTGCACGGCCGAGCTCGAGCGCCTGACCGACCACCAGCAGCGCCTCGACCGGCTCTGCGAGCTGAACGTCATCGCCCAGGTGAGCCGCGTCGCCGAGACGCCGATCGTGCTCGATGCCTGGAGCCGCGGGCAGCAACTCAAGGTGCACGGCCTGGTTTACGGCCTGAAGGACGGGCGCCTGCGCAATCTCGACTGCACGCTGACCGGCCCAACCGGCGGCTGAACCACGGCACCCAGACGAAACCGTGCTGATCAGTGCAAGCATACGGAGGAAGAAGTGAAGGTAGGTACATTCCGCATCGATGGCGAACGGCGCGTCGGCGTCCTTGACGAGGCCGCGGGCCAGGTCCGGCCCTTCGCGCTGGAGCGTGGCCAGGCCGAGCGCGGCGTGGACGCTCTGGCCCGCCTGGCGGCCGAGGGGCAGGCGCTGCCGGAACTGGGCAAGCCGGTCGCGCTTTCCGATATCGAGCTGGAGGCACCGATCCCGCTGCCACGCCGCAACATCTTCTGCGTCGGCAAGAACTACCACGACCATGCCCAGGAATTCGCTTCCTCGGGTTTCGACTCCTCGGCGGCGGCCGGCGCGGTGCCGAAGGTGCCGATCATCTTCACCAAGGTGCCGGAGTCGGTGATCGCGGCCGGCGCGGACATCCTGATGGACTCCACGGTCGACCCCGCGGTCGACTACGAGGTCGAGCTCACCGTCATCATCGGCAAGGGCGGGCGCGGCATCAAAAAGGCCGACGCGCTGAAGCACGTCTGGGGCTACACCATCGTGAACGACGTGACCGCGCGCGACCTGCAGGGCCGCCACAGCCAGTGGCTGATCGGCAAGTCGCAGGACACTTTCTGCCCGATGGGCCCCTGGGCGGTGACCGCCGACGAGATCGACCTTGCCGACACGACGGTGAAGACCTTCGTGAACGGCGAGAAGCGCCAGGACTCCAACACCGGCCTGCTGATCTTCGACGTTCCCACCATCATCGAGACGCTGTCGGCCGGCATCACCCTGCTGCCCGGCGATGTGATCGCGACGGGCACGCCCGCCGGCGTCGGCATCGGCTTCAAGCCGCCGCGCTACCTCGGCCACGGCGATGTCGTGCGCTGCGAGATCGGCGGCATCGGCGTGCTGGAAAATCGCCTCGTGGACCGCGCGCGACAGGCCCAGGCGGCGGACTGACGGCGGAAGCAGCGCTGCCGCCATTCGCACTTCCCTGCCGCCTACTCAGGCTGTCATCCCGGACAAGTGAGCGTAAGCGAGCGCGATCCCGGATCCATGGAGGGGTCAGGCGCCTGCGCTCGACATGGACCCTCGGGTCAAGCCCGAGGGTGACAGTTTTGTTCAAGCGAAAGGGCCCCGCCGGTCGTCGACCGACGGGGCCCTTACCGTCTCCCCAGGAGAACTCACTTCGCCAGCGAGAGTTGTTCGCCGGGGATCTCGCGGAACACCTCGGGGTTCTCCGGGCCCTCGACCTCGATATAGGCGGCGAGACCCTTCTCGACGCGGCTCAAGGCATGGTCGACGAGGACGTAGGTGCCGGGCACCTCGAAGGTGACGTCGGCGATGACGGCGCCGCCAGGGGGGACGGTCACGGTCTGCACGTCCTCGGTCACCGCACGCAGGCTGCCGAAGTCGTAGATGCGGTCGAAGATCTCACCGATCACGTGGAAGCTCGAGGTCTTGTTTGGGCCGCCGACGCCGAAGTAGAGACGCACCGTCTCGCCGACCTTGGCCTTGAGCGGCTTGTCCGCGGTGAGGCCGCCGACCTTGCCGTTGAAGACGTAGTGGCTCGGCCGCTCCTCGATCAGCGCCTCGTAGTCTTCGGTCAGCTCGCCCGCCGTGCCGATCGGCTCGACGGTGTAGATCTCACCCTGCATGACGTAGAACTCGCGGTCGACCGGCGGCAGGCCCTCTTCCGGCTCGACCAGAACCATGCCGTACATGCCGTTGGCGATGTGCTGGGCCACCGTCGGCGTGGCGCAGTGGTAGACGAAGAGGCCGGGCTTCAGCGCCTTGAACGAGAAGCTCCTGCTCTCGCCGGGCATCGCCATGGTGGCGTTGCCGCCGCCGTGCGGGCCGGTCACCGCGTGGAAGTCGATGTTGTGGCCCATCCAGCTCTCTTCGTCGTTGGTCAGCGTCACCTCGACGGTGTCGCCGACGCGCACGCGGGTCAGCGGGCCCGGCACCTGGTTGTTGAAGGTCCAGAAGCGGTAGGTGCTGCCGTCGTTCAATTCGGCAACCCGCTCGACGGCCTCCAGCTCGATTTTCACGGTGGCGGGGGCGCTGCGGATGATCGGCGCGGGGACCTCCGTCGGGTCGCGCACGATGCTGGCGTCCAGGGGGGTGGCATCCGCCACAGCGGGGCCGGCGAAGCCGAGGGCCATGGCCAGAACCAGGGCGCTCGCGGCAGTGCCAAGCAACTTCTTCATCTCAGGTGCTCCTGTGACCTGCTCTTCATGAGCCGGCGGCGGCCTAGGTCATCAAGTCGTCGTCGCTCACAGGCTGCATATTGGGACGCCCGCACCAATCGTTGTTGCGCTGCAACAAACAACGGTGAGTTTCTTGGCGGGCGTCAAAAGTGGTTAAAAATCAGGTTATTATGCCCAGGCGGCGAAGAACCCCAGCGGGTCGTGGGCCCGCGCCACCGAGACGATGAAGCCGAAGACGGCGAGGGCGGCGAGCCAGGCGGCGAACCGCACGGCGCGCGACCGCCTGCTGCGGAAGGCATAGATGCCGAGGGCGATGTAGACCACCAGCAGCAGCACCTTCACCGTCAGCCAGGCGTCGACGAAGGGGTACTGCTGCACGAGGGTCATCAGCATCAGAGCGGCGATCAGCAGCACGGTGTCGATGGTGTAGCTGAGTCGGCGCAGCGGCGCCGCCTTTGGCCAGGCGGCGCCGAGATTGAGAGCGAGGCCGCGCAGCGCGAAGAGCGTGCCGCTGGCGATCACCGCCCAGATGTGCACGAGGCGGACCTCCGGATAGAACTCGATCATCTTCCTCGGACCCGCCCTGCCTGTTCTGCCCCAGCGGCCGCGCGCCGCGGCGACACCCACAGCCCGGTGCCGAAGATAACGTCTTCGGGCGGCCGCATCCAGATCGGCAGGTCGTGCTACGCGGCGATGCGCACCTCGGCGACCAGCGGCAGATGGTCGGAGGCCTGCAGGGCCGCGCCGTGATCGAGCACGCGCGCGTCGGCGACCTCCCACTGCGGCGAGAGATAGATCCGGTCCAGGCTGAGCTGGGGCCGGCGGACCGGGTAGGTCGGTATGCGCACACAGGTCGGGAAACGCTGGGCGAGGATGGCCGAGGCGCGGGTCCTGCGCCGCAGCATGTTGAAGTCTCCCAGCAGCATCGACGGTGGCGGAGCATCGTCCTCGTCCTCCCGCGCCAGGGCTTGCATCAGGCGCCGGGTCTGCCGATCGCGCTCCCACACCGTCAGGCCGAGATGCAGCACCGTGACCTCCAGGGGCGAGGCGTCGCCTTGCACCTCGGCGATCAGCGCCCCGCGCGGCACATGACCGGGGATCTTGAGGTCGACCCAGCGGACCTTGTCGACGGGAAGGCGCGTCAGCAAGGCGTTGCCGAACTGCGCGCGCAGCGGATCGCGGACCAATCCCTCTACCACGGTGTAGTCCGTAAACTCGCGCAGATAGGAGAACTGGTCGATCCTGTGATGGGTGCGGCGGTGCCAACCCACTTCCTGCAGGCCGACCACGTCGGCATCGATCTCCTCCAGGACCGAGAGGATGCGACCCATGTCGAAGTAGTGATCGCCGCCGATGCCGGAGTGGATGTTCCAGGTCGCCAGCCTCAGGCTGCTCTCTGTCCGCCTAGACATCCTTGCACAGCCTGAGGGCGTCGTAGATGGCGGCGTGGACGTTGCGGCTGGCGACGGCGTCGCCGATACGGTAGAGGCGGAAGCGGCCGTCCGGGTTGCGCACCGTCTCCTGCGGCCGGCCGGCGGTGAGCGCGTCGTAGTCGACGGCGCCGAGGTTGGCGCTGAGCGGCTTCAGATCGAAGTAGAGGTCGTCGAGCGGCAGAGTGCCGTGCTCGACCACGAGCTGGTCGACCTCGCGCGTCTCCACGCGGTCGGAATAGTCGGAGCCGAGCGTCACCTGCAGGCGGTTGCCGGCGCGCTCGGCGGCGACGACGCGCTTGCTGATGGTGAGGCGCACGCCGTGGCGGTCGAAGCAGCGCGCGTAGGCCTGGTGGTTGAGGCCGCCGACATCGACGGCGAAGAAGCGCTCCGGCGTCACGATCTCCAGCGTGGCGCCGGCCTCGGCGATGGTCTCGGCGGCGGCGAGGCCGGGGTGCGCGGCGTTGTCGTCGTAGAGCAGCACGGTGCCGCCCACCGGCGCGTCGCCGGTCAGGATGTCCCAACTGCTTGCCGCCAGCTCGGCACCGGGAAAGATCTCGGTGTTGGGCAGGCCGCCGGTGGCGACGACGACCACCTCCGGCGCTTCGGCCAGCACCTCCTCGGCGCCGACGTAGCTGTTGAAGCGCAGCGCGACGCCAGCGTCCGTGCAGCGTGCCAGGCGCCAGTCGACGATGCCGATGAGCTCGCGCCGGCGCGGCACGCGGGCGGCGAGGCGAAGCTGGCCGCCCGGCTGGTCGG
>DATCXZ010000042.1:0-2747 GCA_036570545.1 Kiloniellaceae bacterium | reverse complement strand
CCTCGCGGGCGCGCCGCGCCGGCAGCGGCGTCACCTCGCAGGGCTCCCCTCTGCTGGTCGACGAGACAACGGCCGCCGAGATCGAGTTGGGGGCGCAGGACATCCTCGCCGGCGGCGCTGCCAGGGCCTACGGTCGTCAGCAGGAGGCCGCGCTGTCCCGCTCTCGGGCGCGCAGCGCGCGAGCCGGCGGCTACCTCGGCGCCGGCGCGACGCTGCTCACCGGTGCCGGACAGGCCGCCTCGCAAAGCTTTTTCGGCCCGACCTGACCGCCCGCGACGGCCGAGACAGCGCCATCCTTCCGTTCCCCGATTCCGAGGTGCCCCATGCCGCGCATTCCTTCCGCTGCCGACGTCGCGCCCGTCGGCGCTGCCGCCAGCCGACTCCCGGCCGTTCGCGCCGACGCGGCAGATTTCGGCCTCGCCGCCGCCCAGGGTCTTGCCGAGTTCGGGGAAGGCCTGGTGGCGGCGCGCCCTTTGGCCGAGGAGATCCTGCGCAAGGAGGAGAAGCGAAAGGAAGCGGAACAGGAGGCCGAGTCCAAGACGCATAACGCCGAGATGCGTGAGACGGCGTTCCAAGCGGTGGACAGGTGGGAGTACGACGGCAGCCCGCCGTTCAAGGCGGCCCAGCAATTCGCGACCGAGCTGGCCGCGGTCGAAGACGTCAAGCTGAAAGGGCTGCCGGCCGAGCGCCAGGAAGCGGCACGGCGGGACTCCGCCGGGGTTCGCGCGGCCTATGGCCTGCACATCGCCCAGCGGGCACAGAACGCGAGCGTCGAGGCGCTTCACGAGAAGAGGGAGAGCACGCTTCGGCTGCTGCAGGGCCAAGCTGTCCGCGAGCCGCTGGCGGCGGAGCGCTTTGCGGCGGATGGCACAGCCCTGCTGCAGTCCCAGGTCAAAGCCGGCGCGCTGACACCGGACCAGTTCGCCCTGCGCAACGAGGCCTTCCGGCGGGGTCTTTTCGCGGCGGCGATCCAGAGCCGGCCGGCAGTCGACGCGGCGGCGGCGCTGGAGGCAGGCGTTTATGACGACGCGCTGGACGATCCGGCGCTGAAGGACTTCCTGCTGACGCAGACGCGCTGGCGTCTTCAGAGCGAACAGGCGCAAGGGAAGGCGGCGGCGGGCGTTCTGGTTGAGGCCGCCCGGCACGGTGCGAGCGCGGCGCCGGCGCTCAGCGCGCGCACGCAGCGGCTGATGGCGGACGGCGACGTGGCGGATGCCGAGCGGGCGATCGAGCTGGCGCAGCGGGAACGCCAGAGGCTGGAGCGGCTGCGTTACGCCCCGGCGGCGGTGGTGCGGGAGGAGATCGCCAAGCTGGCGCCGGCGGGCGATGCCGTCGATGCGGAAGCCCGCAGGAGGCAGCAGGAGGAGGTTCGCATCCAGGTCGAGGCGATGCTGCGGGATCGACGCCACGATCCGGCCGCCTACGTCATGAACCAGCCGGCGGTGGCGGAAGCCTTCGCCGCGGCGGCGCGCGATCCGGCCCTGCTCGGTCACGCGGTGGCGGCCGGACTGGCTGCGCAGGCGGCCTTGGGCCTGTCGCCGGAGGAGCGGCGCGCGCTGACGCGGGAGGAGCGCGCGCAGGTCCTTGCCGGCCTCGACGCGCTGCCGCCGACCGAGCGGATCGTGGCACTCGGGGAACTCACGCGCCGCTACGGCGAGCAGAGCGGGCCGGTCGCAGCCGAGCTGGAAGAGGCCGGCCTTTCGCCGGTGGAAGCCTTGCTGCTCGATTCGTCCGGCCAGCCCGTCGCCTGGCGCAGTCTGGCCCGGCTGATTGCCCGACAGGATCAAGGGCGGCAGCCCAAGGCGCCGGAGGAAGACTCCATCGCCGACGCAACGGAGAAATTGGTAACAGGCGCGCCGCGGCTGAACGCGTCGTGATCCGGGCAGCCTCAAGAGCAAGGGTTCGCAGTAGCACTGCGTCCGGATCAGCACGTCCGGTCCAATGTTTATTCTTCTTCCAACAGCCGACTCTCCCGCCAGGAGCAGCGCATGACGATTTCGACTCTCGCGGCCAAGAGCCGCTATGCCGGCGACGGCACCACGGTCTCGTTTCCCACCGGTTTCAAATTTCTCGACGATGCCCACGTTAGGGTCGTCCTGCAGGCGGCCAACGGCAGCGAGAGGATCTGGACCGAAGGCAGCGAGTACAGCCTGAGCGGCGCCGGCGCGCCGGGCGGCGGCTCTGTCGAGGTGATCACCAGTCCGGTCGACCACACGCCGGCGCCGGGCGAAACCCTGGTGGTGAAGCTGGCAGTGCCGGCGCGCCAGGAGACCTCGTTGCCGCTGGGCGGCGCCTTCCCGTCGACCGCGGTCGAGGGCATGGCCGACCTGGCCGCGCTGCGCGACCAGCAGATCGAAGAGGCGCTGAGCCGGGCGCCGAAGTTCAAGGAGACGACCGCGCTGGCCGACGTGGCTTTTCCGGAGCCGGAAGCGGGGAAGCCGGTGGGTTGGAATGGCGCCGGCGATGCCTTGATGAATCTGGACGCGATCGGCCGTTGGCAAGGCGACTGGGAGACCGGCATCGATTACCTGGCGCTCGACATCGTGCGCGATTCCACGACGAAGAACATCTACGTCTGCGCAGTGGCGCACACGAGCGGCGGCTTCGTCACCGACGTCGCGGCCGGAAAATGGGCGGAAGCCATCGACGTGGCGGATGTCGAGGCGGCGAAGACCGCCGCGGAGGCGGCGCAGGCAGCGGCGGAAGGGGCCCAGGCCGCGGCCGAGACGGCCGGGGCGGCCGCGGCG
>DATCXZ010000041.1:0-7332 GCA_036570545.1 Kiloniellaceae bacterium | reverse complement strand
CGGCCGCGGCCGCAGGGCTGGCCGCCGTCATCGGTCGGGATCTTCAGCCGCCGCCACAGCCCGCGCCGTGGCGTCGCGCACGCGCACGCGCTTGACCCGGCGCGGGTCGGCCTCCAGCACCTCGAAGGTGATCCCGCTGGGCGGATGCTCGACCAGCTCGCCGCGATCGGGCACCCGGCCGGCGAGCGTGAACAGCAGGCCGCCGAGGGTGTCGATGTCCTCCTCGCGTTCGTCTTCGGAAAGCACCGGGCCGACACGCTCCTCGAACTCCTCGATGGTGGTGCGCGCATCGGCAATGAGGCTGCCATCCGGCCGCTCGATCAGCTTCGGGCCGACCGCGACGTCGTGCTCGTCCTCGATCTCCCCGACGATCTCCTCGACCAGGTCCTCGATCGTCACCAGGCCGTCGATGCCGCCGAATTCGTCGACAACCAGGGCCATGTGGACGCGCGACAGGCGCATCTCCAGCAGCAGATCGAGCACCCGCATCGATGGCGCCACCACCAAGATGCGCCGCACCAGGTCGACCAGGTCGAAGCCGCCGCTCTCCTTGCGCTCGCGCGTATCGTGCAGCAGGTCCTTGATATGGACGATGCCGACCACCTCGTCGAGGGTGTCCCGGTAGACCGGCAGGCGGGAATGGCCGGCGCCGCTCATCACGTCGATCAGCTCGTCGAGCGGCGTGTCGAGATCGACCGCAACGATGTCGGCGCGCGGCACCATGACATCGTAAGCGGTGAGGTGGCGCAGCCTGAGGATGTTGGACAGCATGACGCGCTCATCGCCGGAGATCGGCACACCGCTGACCTCCTCGCGTTCGACGTCCTTGATCTCGTCGATGATCTCCTCGAGGGTCTCGCGAAGCTGCGCCTCGCCGTGGCGCGTCTTCAAGAGATTGCGCAGACGCTGCCAAAGCCCCGTGTGGCCGTTGCCGCGGGCGATGCGGCCGGCGCCGGAGGAATCAGCCATGCGCACCCCTCTCCGCCGTCACAGCGTTCTCGGCATAGGGATCGGCGATGCCGAGGCCGGCGAGAATGATCCGCTCCAGCGCTTCCATCTCCTCCGCCTCGTCGGCCTGCTCGTGGTCGTAGCCCAGCAGATGCAGGATGCCGTGGACCAGCAGGTGGACCGTGTGGTCCGCCACCGTCTTGCCTTGCTCCAGTGCCTCGCGCGCGACGGTTTCGCGGGCCAGCACCACGTCGCCGAGCAGCCGCGGCAAACCCGCCGCGACCATAGTGCCGTCGTCCATGTTCGGAAACGACAGCACGTTCGTCGGGCGGTCCTGGTTGCGCCAGGCGCGGTTCAGCGCACGCTGCTCGGCATCGTCGGTGAACACGAGGGAGAGCTCCAGCGGGCCGTCCTCGACCTTCAGATGCCGCAGGACCGCGCTGGCCGCGGCGCGGGAACGCTTCTCGAGGTCCGCGCAACCGTCCAGCCAGGCCGTGTCGTGCAGCGACACGGCGATCTCCAAGCTTATACTTCCAGAACCGTCGGTCATCGTTGGTCGCGGTCGCGGGGCGTCAGCGGTCCCGGCCGAAGAGATCTCCTTCTCCAGACTTGCCGGCCTCGTAGCTCGCATAGGCGCGCACGATGCGAGTGACCAGGCTGTGCCGCACCACGTCGGCAGCGGTGAACTGCACGAAGGCGACACCCTCCATGTCGGCGAGGATGCCGGCCGCCTCGCGCAGGCCCGAGGGCGCGCCCCGGGGCAAGTCGATCTGCGACAGGTCGCCGGTCACCACCATGCGGCTGTTCTCGCCGAGGCGGGTCAGCGCCATCTTCATCTGCACCGGCGTGGTGTTCTGCGCCTCGTCGAGGATGACGAAGGCGTTCGTCAAGGTGCGCCCGCGCATGAAGGCGAGCGGCGCGACCTCGATCTCGCCGTTGGCGAGGCGGCTGGCCACCTGGGTCGCCGGCAGCATGTCGTAGAGGGCGTCGTAGAGCGGCCGCAGGTAGGGATCGACCTTCTCGTGCAGGTCGCCCGGCAGGAAGCCGAGCCGCTCGCCGGCCTCCACCGCGGGGCGCGACAGGATGATGCGCTCCACCGCGCCTTCCATCAGCATGGAGACCGCCATGGCGGCGGCGAGGTAGGTCTTGCCGGTACCGGCCGGGCCGATGCCGAACACCAGCTCATGGCTGCGCAGCGCCTGGATGTAGGTCTTCTGTCCCGGCGATCGCGGCGTCAGCCGGCGCTTGCGGGTGGCGATCGCCAGCTCGTCGGCGTGCACCGCGCGCACTGCCTCATGGCCGCTGACGCTGTCGGAGGCCTGCATGGCCATGCGCACCACCGCATCGACCTCGCCGTCCCCGACGTCGAGGCCCTTCTTCAGCCGTTGATAGAGCGCTGTGAGGGCGGCATTGGCTGCCTCGACCGACGCGGGCGGGCCGGAGATTGCCAGGCGGTTGCCGCGCGAGGCGAGGCTGACGCCGAGTTGCTGCTCGATGCGCAGCAGATGCTGGTCGTGCTCGCCATAGAGCATTGGCAGCAACGAGTTGTCATCGAACTGGATGAAAGTCTGTTCGCCGGCCTGACCTGCAGCGACGCCGGGGAGACTGTCTGAGCTCAAGCTGTGATCCTTGCAGGAAGGCCCACCTCTGAATTGGCTTGGGCGGCCGTTTGCGGAGCGATGGCGAGGCTGCCGGTGAGACTGTTGGGATGCGCGGCCTCGATCCGCACATCGACCAGGCGGTCGGCAAGGCGCGCCGGCGAACCTTCCGGGACTGGGACGTGCACCGACTGCATGTACGGACTGCGGCCGATCATCTGCCCGGGCTTGCGGCCCGAGCGCTCGAGCAGGACCGGCAGGGTGCGGCCGATGCAGCCTGTGTTGAAGGCCTGGGACTGCGCGGCGAGGAGCTGCTGCAGCCCGGCGAGCCGCTCTGCCTTCACCGCCTCCGGAAGCTGGCGATCCTCGAGCGCCGCCGGGGTTCCCGGCCGCGAGCTGTACTTGAAGGAGTAGGCCTGCGCATAGCCGACCGCGTTCACCAGCCTCAGCGTCTCGGCGAAGTCGGCGTCGCTCTCGCCCGGAAAGCCGACGATGAAGTCGGAGGACAGCGCCAGGTCCGGCCGCGCCGCGCGCAGGCGCTCGACGATGCGCAGGTAGTCGGCTGCGCTGTGGCGCCGGTTCATTGCCGCGAGGATGCGGTCGGAGCCGGACTGCACCGGCAGGTGCAGATAAGGCATCAGCACCTCGACCTCGCGATGCGCGGCGATGAGGTCGTCGTCCATATCGAGCGGATGCGAGGTCGTGTAGCGCAGGCGGGCGATGCCGTCGATCTCCGCCAGCGCGCGGATCAATCGGCCGAGGCCCCAGACGCTGCTGCCCCCGACGCTGCTGCCCCCGACGCTCCCCGGTGCTTCGCCGTGGTAGGCGTTCACGTTCTGCCCCAGCAGGGTGATCTCCTGCACGCCGGCCGCCGCCAGGCGGCGCGCCTCGGCCAACACCGCTGCCGCCGGGCGAGAATATTCCGCCCCGCGGGTATAGGGCACCACGCAGAAGCTGCAGAACTTGTCGCAGCCCTCCTGCACCGAAACGAAGGCCGCCGGGCCGGGCTCGGCGGCCTCCTCCGGCAAGTGGTCGAACTTCGATTCTGCCGGAAAGTCGATGTCCAGCACACCACGTCCGCCCCCCTCGCGTTTGGCGCCGGCGCGCGCCGCGCGCGCCACCAGTTCCGGAAGGCGGTGATAAGTCTGCGGTCCGAACACGATGTCGACCTGGGGGGCGCGGCGCAGGATTTCGTCGCCCTCGGCCTGGGCGACGCAGCCGGCCACCGCCAGCAGCATGCCGGCGCCTTCGTCGGCCCGCTCCTCCTTGAAGGCGCGCAGCCGGCCGAGCTCCGAGAACACCTTCTCCGAGGCCTTCTCACGGATGTGGCAGGTGTTGAGGATCACCATGTCGGCGCCGCGCGGACTGTCCACCGCCTCATAGCCGAGCGGCGCCAGCACGTCGGCCATGCGGGCGGAATCGTACACGTTCATCTGGCACCCGTAGGTCTTGATGAACAGCCGCTTCTTGATCTTCTCGCTCACCACTTCAATCCTGCCGCGGCTCCGCCGCTCCCTATCCTGCTGCTTGCGCCCTGCCGCCTGTGTCCTGCCACCTGCCCGTTTCGCGCCACGCCCGCCATCGCCGGTCTCAGGCGACGCTTGCCACAGGCGCCGGCGGCGCCGGCACGGATTGCGCCCGCCCCGACAGAGCCGCCGCCACGCCGCGCGAAACCACGTCATGGCAGTGGTCGCTGAGGGCCTTGCGCGAGCCGAACTGATCCAAGGTCACCGGCTCGTGGAATTCCACCATCACGGTCACGCGGCCGAGGCCTATGGCGTGCCACAGGTGGGGCCCGAGTTCCATATCCCCGTACCAGGCGAAGAAGGGCCTTAGATAGCGACCCAAGGGCAGGCCGTCGAGTCTCGTATAGGCGATGGAGACCGGCTGCACCGTCAGGGGCTCGCCCTGGGGGCGTCGCTCGGCCACCGAGAAGAGGGCGCTCTTGAAGGCGAGGACGCGGTTGCCGTCGCCCGAGGTCCCCTCGGGAAACAGGACAAGGTCATCGCCTGCCTCCAGCCGACGGGTCATCTCGTCGCGGTGCCGCGCGGCATGACGGCCGCGACGCTCGACGAAGACGGTCTCCTGCAGGCGGGCGAGCCAGGCGAAGAAGGGCCAGGTCGCGACCTCCGCCTTGGCAACGAAGGAAACCGCGAGGAGCGCACCGAGCACCTCGATGTCCAGGTAGGAAACGTGGTTGGCGACGTAGAGCGTCGGGTGGCGGCGCGACGGCTCGCCGCGGCGCTCGACCTGGATGCCGAGCAGCCGGCAGGTCCGCTGGTGATACCAGTGGGGCAGGCGCTGGCGCAGCGGCCAGCGCCAAGCGACCGCCAGGAGCTGGACCGGCATGAGGGCGAGGGTGAGGCCAGCATAGGCCAGGAGGCGACAGAGGGCAGTGGTCGGCGAGCCGAAGTTGGGTGCCGTCATGCCCCTCCACCGGGTCCGTGGCCGGCGACGCCGTCGCGATCGCCGTCACTCTGCTCGTCGCGCTTGTAGTGGCGCAGGTAGCGCTTGGTCACCAGGTCGGTCTTCACCACCACGCAGACGTCGGTGGTGCCGAACTCCGGGTCCACCACGGCGCCGTCGCCGACGAAGCCGCCGAGGCGCAGGTAGCCCTTGATGAGCGGCGGCAGGGCCTGGCGCGCCTCGGAAACCTGCACCTCGTCCGGCGGCAGCAGATCCATCGAGACATAGCGCTCCGGCACGGCCCGCGCCCGCAGCGCCCGCGGCGCCAGGTGGTGGTGGCGGAGATAGGCCAGCGGCATGCGGAGCTGCTCAGGGTCCGTGCCCGGCAGGCTGGCGCAGCCGAACATGATGGAGATGTCGTGATAGAAGACGTACTCGGCAATGCCGCGCCACAGGAGCTGCATGGTGGCGCCGCTGCGGTAGGTCGGATCGACGCAGGACCGGCCCAGCTCCAGGATCTCTCCGGGATAGGCCGTCAGGCAGTCGATCTGGTATTCGTCGCTGGTGTAGAACTGGCCGCGCCGGGCGGCCCCTTCGCGTCGCATCACGCGGTAAGTGCCGACCACCGCGTCGGGGCCGCTGCCGCGCTCCTCGTCGAACACCAGCAGGTGGTCGCAAAAATCGTCGAAGGAGTCGAAGTCGCGGCGCGCTGCGGCCATCTCCGGCGTCGGCCTGGCCGCCATGGACTCGTAGAACACCCGGTAGCGCAGCGCCTGGGCGGCCCGGATCTCGCCAGCGTCTTCAGCCAGCCGGATGCGCAGATTGGCGCCGGCGACGTCGACCGGACGATCCGATTTGGCTTCTGCGAGACTCATCCTGCTCCCTTCCCGAGCAGCCGGCCGCAGCCGGCCTCAGGCGTTCCCTTCCGGCTCGCCTCGGTCCTTGCGCTTGCCGTCGAGGCGGACGCCGAAGAGTTCGAGGCGATGGTCGACGAGGCGATAGCCCAGGGTGCGGGCGACTTCAGCCTGCAGCCGCTCGATCTCCTCGTTGGAGAATTCCACCACCTCGCCCGTCTTCACGTCGATGAGGTGGTCGTGATGCTCTTCCGGCCGCTCCTCATAGCGCGCCCGGCCATCGCCGAAGTCGTGCCGCTCCAGGATGCTCGCCTCCTCGAAGAGCTTCACCGTGCGGTACACGGTGGCAATGGAGATCCGGGGATCGCGCTCGACGGCACGCTGATAGACGAGCTCGACGTCCGGATGGTCGTGCGATTCCGCGAGCACCCGCGCGATGACGCGGCGCTGCTCGGTCATTTTCAAACCCTTTTCGATACACAGCTTCTCAAGGCGATCCGACATGGTGCAGCAAGTCCTGTCTCTAACCCTACCGCCAGCCCCGATGCCCCCGGGGAGGACCGCCGCCAACGGACTTCCCCGACGCCCGGCGCAGGGCCGATGACGCCACTATAACGGAAAAAGCGCCGCCCGCCTAATGACGGCGACGCCGCTTCCCCAGCCGCGCCGGACCTTCCGGCTGCGGCAGCCGTGCCTAGCCCTTGCGCCGGGCGCGGGTTCCCAGGCCGATCTGCTTGGCCAGCTTGCTGCGCTGGCGGGCATAGTTGGGCGCCACCATCGGATAGTCGGCCGGCAAGCCCCAGCGCTCGCGGTAGTCCTCAGGCGACATGTCGTAGGCCGTCTTGAGGTGACGCTTCAGCATCTTCAGCTTCTTGCCGTCTTCCAGGCAGATGATGAATTCCGGCGTGACCGACTTCTTGATCGGCACCGCCGGGGACGGCCGCTCCGGCTCGCTGGCGCGCGGGCTGCCCACGTTCGACAGGGTGTCGTAAACGTCGCGTATAATCATCGGCAGCTCGGTAGCCGCGACTGAATTATTGGACACGTGCGCTGCGACGATGTTCGTCGTCAAAGAAAGCAATTCGCTTTGCTTCGCTTGATCGGGCATCGATCTTTTGAACTCCTCCAAATCGCTTTCGCCTATATAAAAACTCTACGGGCAGGAATCAACATTATTGCATAGAAAAAAAAAACGCCAGAAAAGCGGAAAATGTCATCGAGTACTGTACTAGAGTCTTAGTCAGTCCTTTTCAACTAAACTAAAACGCCAGTTTTCGTCCGATCGCAGATGCGAAACGCCGAGACTTGAGGCCGGGTCGGGGCCGAGTCGCGACGACGTCAGTCAAGGGATGCTGCGGGCGCAGATCACGGCATCGGCGGGAGCGCCGCCCGGCATGCGGTAATAATTCCTACGCCTGCCGATTTCGTCGAAACCTTCACCCCGGTAGAAGGCGCGTGCGCCGGCGTTCGGCTCGGCAACCTCCAGCAGCAGGCGGCGTGCCCCGCGGCGGGCAGCGGCGGCGGCG
>DATCXZ010000040.1:0-6051 GCA_036570545.1 Kiloniellaceae bacterium | reverse complement strand
GAGTCGCGGTGGGGCCGGCCGAGGCGTAAATCGCAGCGATCCCTTCTCTTTCGCCGGGCCAAAGGGCCGAAGCGGCTTCGAGAAACCCAATCGCGAACACTCTGACGAGTCCAGCAGGCCCACTTCTGCAACCGATTTTCTTTAACCGGACAGCAGTGGGCTTGACCCGGCAATCCAGGGGCGACCGCTCCGTCGCTTGCCCTGGACCCTCGGGTCAAGCCCGAGGGCGACGACAGGGGCTGGTGGCGGCGGTCGTGGGATTGCCACGGACAATGTGTGAATGCCGAAAGCACAGGCCCCCAGGCGCGCTCGCTCCCGGGGGCCCCTTTCTTTGCGCCTGACCTTGTCCGCTCAGAGCGGGCTGGAGAACTTGCCGATGTTGCCGAAGAGCTGCTGCAGCAGGGTCAGGTCACGGCCCTCGGTGGGCGTCTCGCGGCCGACCGGATCGACGTTCTGCGCATCGGCCATGTCGTAATGCTGCGTGCCCTCGACAAGGCCGGTCTCGTCGAAGGTGATGACCAGCACGTTGCGGTCCAGCACCTCCGGCTTCATGAAGGCGACCTGCTGCGTCTTCTGGCCGATGTAGTACCACTTGCGGTCCTCGAAGGTGGATACCGTGGAAGGCGAGCCCAGCAGATCGATGATGTCCTGCCGGCTGTGGATGCCCGGCTGGATGCCGGCCACGTCTTCCGGATCGGGCGTGTTGCCGCGCACCTGAACCGTGTTGCCGCAGGCCGTCAGCGCGAGGGCGGCGCAGGTCAGCAGCAGGCCGACGCCAAGTCCACGCACCCGGCTGCCCGGGCGGCGCGCTCTCGTCGCGTTCATGCTCTAACCTCTCGTTTGACCCCGAATAGCTTGATTAAACCCACGGCCGGTGGCATTTCAAGACCGAAATGCCGCCCTGGGGCTCAGGCGGCTGCCCGCTGCGCCCCGCCGCCGCCAATAACAGCCGATTCGACCGATGATCTGGAAGCGCTTCCTCGGCGCCAAGCCGCGCAATCCCAATGCCTTGCCGCTCTATCGTGCCATCGTGGCGCAGGCGCGGCAGCCGGGGCTGTACCGTGACCTCGGGGTGCCCGACAACCTCGACGGCCGCTTCGAGGCCATCGTGCTGCACCTCGTTCTGGTGCTGCGCCGCCTGAAGCGGGACTTCCCGGCGGGGCGCGACCTGGCCGAGGCCCTGCAGGAGTCCTTCTTCGAGGACATGGACCATTCGCTGCGCGAACTGGGCGCCGGCGACCTCGGAGTCGGCAAGCGGGTGAAGCGCATGGCCGAAGGCTTCATGGGCCGCCTTGCCGGCTATGAGGGCGCCCTCGACCGCCTGGCGGTGGAGGGCGAGGCGGCGGCCTTGCGCGCCGCGCTGCGCCGCAACGTCTTCGGCACCCTGCCGGAGGCGGAGGGCGATCTCGCCGGCCTGGTGGCCTACGTCCTGGCCCAGGCGGCCGCTCTGGACGCCCAGCCGGGCGAGGCTCTGCGCCTTGGCCGTGTGGCCTTTGCGCCGGCCCCGGATGGCGCCGAATCCGGCCCTCCCATGGCCGCCGGCGGCCCCCTCCAAGGGGATTGACCCGGAAACGTCCAGCCCCTATGGTGCGCCGCTTTTCGGCGCCGGTACCGGAGGTTTTGCCGTGCCTGGATCAGCCGCTAAGGCACCCAACGAGTTCTCCCGGATCGTCACTCCGGATCGCCTGGGCGCGCCGAAGCTGGTGGAGTCTTTCGAGGCTTCGCCTGCCGAACGAGCCGCCGTGGCCCGGCGCCTGGAACTCCTGGCGGTTGACCGGCTGGCGGCGGAACTGACGGTAACGAACGTCGGCGGGCGCCTGTTCCGGGTCGAGGGTCCCTGGGAAGCTGCGGTGCAGCAGGCCTGCGTGGTGACCCTGGAGCCGGTGCCGGGCGAGCTGACCGGCCGGATCGTGGTCTCCTACGAGGCCGCCGCCAGGCCGGCAGGCGGCAGTGAGATCGTGATCGACCCGTCAGCCGACGACCCGGCCGAGGTGCTGCCGGCGGAAGGGCTCGATCTGGGCGAGCTGGTGGTGCAGGAGCTGGCGGTGGCGCTCGATCCCTATCCGCGGGCGCCCGGCGCGGAAATCCCGCCGGAATACCGGCCTGCGGGAGACGACGACGGCGGCGGACCCTTTGCCGCGCTGAAGGCGTTGAAAGTTAAGAAGTAGATCCGAGTTTATCGACGGTAGTCGCCCGGCTTTGCTTGCTGCCCAGCCTCGGATTGGCTAAGTAAGCGCAGAAGAGGGCGAGCGTCGCCTGATGATGAGAGAACAAGATCATGGCAGTTCCTAAGGCTAAAGTTACTAAATCTCGGCGTAACATGCGCCGGGCGCACGATGCCCTCGCGCCGAGCAGCTATCACGAATGCTCGAGCTGCGGTGAGCTGAAGCGCCCGCATCATGTCTGCCCGGCCTGCGGTCACTACGACGGGCGGGAAGTCACGGAATCCGAGGGTCTCTAGGCGGTCAGTCGGCCGCCCGGCGGGCGGCCGGTCTCGTCCTGCCTGATGGCGACTATGGCCAAAGCGCTCACAATCGCACTTGACGCTATGGGCGGCGATGCCGCTCCGCAGATGGTGGTGCGCGGCGCGGCCATCGCGCTCGAGCGCTTTCCCGACGTGCGCTTCCTGATGGTCGGCCGCGAGAGCGAGGTGGCCCCCCTGCTGGGAAGCAAGAAGCGCCTGCTGGCGGCCAGCGACCTGCGCCACACCGACGACGTGGTGAGCAGCGATGCCAAGCCGTCGGTCGCCCTGCGCGCCGGGCGCAACTCGAGCATGCGCCTTGCCATCGATGCGGTGCGCGACGGCGACGCCGACTGCGTGGTCTCCGCCGGCAATACCGGCGCGCTGATGGCGATGGCGAAGTTCGTCCTGAAGACCCTGCCGGGCATCAACCGCCCGGCCATCGCTTCCTTCTTCCCGACCCTGCGCGGCGAGTCGGTCATGCTCGATCTCGGCGCCAACGTGCAGTGCGACGCCGAGAACCTCGTCGACTTCGCGGTGATGGGCAACGCCTTCGCCCGCTCGGTCCTCGGCCTCAGGGAGCCGACCTATGCGCTGCTCAACGTCGGCTCGGAGGAGATCAAGGGGCACGAGTCGCTGCAGGAGGCGAGCGCGGTGCTGCGCTCCAGCAATCTGCCGGGCAAGTTTCTCGGCTTCGTCGAGGGCGACGACATCGGCAAGGGCACCGCGGACGTGATCGTCACCGACGGCTTCACCGGCAACGTGGCGCTGAAGACCGCCGAGGGCACCGCGAAGCTGATCAACGAGTACCTGCGCCACACCTTCCGCTCCTCGCTGCTCGCCGGCCTCGGCTATATGCTGGCGCGTCCGGCTATGAAGAAGCTGCGCGAGCGCGTCGATCCGCGCGGCTACAACGGCGCCATGTTCCTGGGCTTGAACGGGATTGCGGTGAAGAGCCACGGCGGCACCGATGCGCTGGGCTTCGCCAATGCCATCGGCGTCGCCGTCGACATGCACCGCCACGGCATCATCGAGAAGATTCGCTCCGATCTCTCCCTGCTGGATCGCAATCCCGGAAACGCTCAGGCGGCTGTCGTATAGAAATGTATCGTTCCCTCGTCACGGGCTGTGGTGCCTACCTGCCGGCACAGATCGTCACCAATGCGGATCTCGCCAAGCGGATCGATACCACCGACGAGTGGATCCGTCAGCGCACCGGCATCCACCAGCGCCACGTCGCCGCCGACGGCGAGATGACCTCCGACCTCGGCACCGCCGCGGCCCGCGAGGCGATGGCGCAGGCCGGCGTGCGGCCCGGCGACATCGACCTCATCGTCTGTGCGACCTCGACGCCGGACGAGACCTTTCCCGCTACCGCGACCCGCATCCAGGCCCGGCTCGGCGTCGGGCAGGGCGCCGCCTTCGACGTGCAGGCGGTGTGCAGCGGCTTCGTCTACGGCCTCGCCGTGGCCGACAACTTCCTGCGCGTCGGTCAGGCGCGGACCGCGCTGGTGATCGGGGCCGAGACCTTCTCGCGCATCCTCGACTGGGAGGACCGCTCGACCTGCGTGCTGTTCGGCGACGGCGCCGGGGCGGTGGTGATGCAGGCCACCAACGGCGAGCAGAAGGCCAACGGCCGCGGCGTGCTGTCGACCCACCTCTACGCCGACGGCAGCCACCACGACGCGCTCTATGTCGATGGCGGCCCGTCGTCGACGATGACCACCGGCCATTTGCGCATGCAGGGGCGAGAGGTCTTTCGCCATGCGGTGGTGCGTATGGCCGAGGCCATCGACGCCGCCCTGGAAGCCAATGGGCTGACCCCCGGCGACGTCGACTGGCTGGTGCCTCACCAGGCCAACATCCGCATCATCGAATCCATGGGGCGCCGCCTGAACCTGCCGAGCGATCGGGTGGTGGTCACTGTCGAGCGCCACGCCAATACCTCGGCCGCCTCGATTCCCCTGGCGCTCGCCGAGGCGGTCGGCGACGGCCGTATCCAGCAGGGCGATCTCATCCTCATGGAGGCCATGGGCGGCGGATTCACTTGGGGATCCGCGCTCGTTCGCTGGTAGCGCCGCCCCCGGCGCAGCGGCCGCTGGCCGATATCCTTGTCAATCTGCGTCAAATATTAGTCGCATGTCCCGGTATTCGCTGCATAATTGACCGGCCATCGTGGCTGCGTTAAGCTTTGGCGTTGGTCGAATGCAAAAGGAGGGGGGGATGACCGGAGGGACGATAACCCGGGCAGACCTGAGCGAGGCCGTCTATCAGGAGGTCGGTCTTTCTCGCAACGAGTCCGCCGAACTGGTCGAGTCTGTTCTGAACGAGATTTCCGAGGCCCTGGTACGTGGCGAGATGGTGAAGCTGTCGTCGTTCGGCAGCTTCTCGGTCCGCGAGAAGGGCGAGCGCATCGGTCGCAATCCGAAGACCGGTGAGGAAGTGCCGATCCTGCCGCGCCGGGTCCTTGTGTTCCGCGCGTCCCATGTCTTGAAGAACCGCATCAACGGCGCGCTCGCGTCGCCCGAGAAGTTGCAAGCCTAATTCACTGAATTGTCAGATAGATCACAGGTCAGCATGCCTGCCAGTCGGCCCGCCGGAAAATCTGCTGCAGCGTTCCGCACGATCAGCGAAGTGAGCGACGAGCTCGACGTGCCGCAGCATGTTCTCCGCTTCTGGGAAGGCAAGTTCAGCCAGGTCAGGCCGCTGAAGCGCGGCGGCGGGCGCCGCTACTACCGGCCTGAAGACATCGACCTGCTGCGCCGGATCCGCGATCTGCTGTACAGCGAAGGCTACACCATCAAGGGCGTGCAGCGTCTATTGCGCGAGGGCCGTGGCAAGGACGCGGAGGCGCAGGAGAGCGCACCGGCACCTGCCGCGGCGGTGCCGGCAGCCAAGCCGGCCGGCGACGCGTCCCGCGGCGATGCCGCCGGCGAGATCAGGGCGGTGATCGACGAGCTGAGCGAGCTCCGCGATCTGCTGAGCGCGGCGACGAAGCGCCTGTTGTAGCAAGCGTCTGGTTGGCGAGGCGGGCGTTGCCTTCGCCGGGTGCTGCGGCTATACAGGCGCAACCCGGCTTGCCTTGCCGGATCGGCGGGGCAGGAAGCTTTGGCGGAGCGTAGCGCAGCCTGGTAGCGCACCACACTGGGGGTGTGGGGGTCGTGGGTTCAAATCCCGCCGCTCCGACCATCATGTCGAGAAAGCCGCCTTGGCCTGCCGCCGAGGCGGCTTTTCTTGCATCCGGCCGGCGCGTCTGCCATTTCCGAAGGCGGTTGAGAGAGAAAATTCAATGGCAACCGCGTTCTTCTTCATATCGAAGATCGGGTGGCTTCTGGTCAAGCCGCTGAACTGCCTGGGGCTCTGCCTGCTGGCATGGCTGGGCTGCCGCCGACTCGGCTGGCGGCGCCTTTCCGGCCTGTTCCTGGCGGTGCTGCTGCTGTACGGCGGCACCATCCTGCTGACGCCGCTGCCCGAGCTCGCCGTGCGCAGCCTGGAGAACCGCTTCCCGGTGCCGGCGGTGGCGGCCGAGGCGGTGGCGGGCATCGTCGTGCTGGGCGGGTCGACCGACGACGGCGCCGTCGCCGCCGCTC
>DATCXZ010000039.1:0-4993 GCA_036570545.1 Kiloniellaceae bacterium | reverse complement strand
GCAGGTCGATGCGGTCGAACAGCGGCCCGGAAATCTTCGCCTGGTAGTCGGCGGCGCAGCGGGGCGCGCGGGCGCAGGCGCGCCCCGGGTCGTCGAGATAGCCACAGCGGCAGGGATTCATGGCGGCGACGAGCTGCACGCGGGCGGGATAGGTCACGTGGGCGTTGGCGCGGGCGACCGACACGCGCCCCGTCTCCAGCGGCTGGCGCAGCGCCTCCAGGGCGCCGCGCTGGAATTCCGGCAACTCGTCGAGGAACAGCACGCCGAGATGCGCCAGCGAGATCTCGCCGGGCCTGGCGCGGAGCCCGCCGCCGGCCAGCGCCGGCAGCGAGGCCGAGTGGTGCGGATCGCGGTACGGCCGCCGGCGCAGCAGCCGGCCGCCGTTCAAGGCGCCGGCCACCGAGTGGATCATCGAGACTTCCAGTGCCTCGGCGGGCGAGAGCGGCGGCAGGATGCCGGGGAGACGCGCCGCCAGCATCGATTTTCCGGCCCCGGGCGGGCCTGCCATCAACAGGTTGTGGCCGCCCGCCGCGGCCACCTCCAGCGCGCGCTTGGCGCTCTCCTGGCCCTTGATGTCCTTGAGGTCGAGGCCGCCCGCCTCGATCTCCTCGAGGGCCGGCCGCGGCGGTGTCAGCACCTGACTGCCCTTGAAGTGGTTGATGAGGGCGATGAGGCTGCCCGGCGCCAGGATCTCAAGGCCTTCGGCCCAGGCCGCCTCGCCGCCTTGGGCGGCCGGGCAGATGAGGCCGCGCTCCTTGCCCAGGGCATGGACCGCCGCCGGCAGCACGCCGGCGACCGGAGAAACGCGGGCGTCGAGCGACAGCTCCCCCAGAGCGGTGTAGCCGGCCAGTTCGTCGCCCGGCAGCACGCCCATGGCGACGAGCAGGCCCAGCGCAATCGGCAGGTCGAAGTGGCTGCCTTCCTTCTGCAGGTCGGCCGGCGCCAGGTTCACGGTGATACGCTTGGGCGGCAGCGCGAGGCCCATCGCCGCCAGCGCCGCGCGCACCCGCTCGCGGCTTTCCGCCACCGCCTTGTCGGGCAGGCCGACGACGGTGAAGGTCGGCAGGCCGGCGCCCGTCTGCACCTGCACGTCGATGTCGAGCACCTCGACCCCGGCGAAGGCGACTGTGGTGATGCGGGCGACCATCTGGGGCTGCGGCCTGAAGTTCTCTTGTGGTTGTCGGCCGGTCGGACCAGGGCCAGGAAGTGCTGTCAATCTTAGGTAGAAAGATCGCGGTCGCCAAAGGGATTTGCGGCGGCAGATGCGCGCCACGCCCGCGGCCTTCGGCCGACAACGTGAACGAACTGTCACAGATCAATGATGGTTAGCGACCCCGGCGCCATGATAGCTTTCCAGGGTCGGTGGCTGCTGGGGATTTCTGCCTCTCGCGCAGGCCTCGGAGCCTCTTCCGGACAGCGGTGGAGGCAGGAGGAGCGCGATGCGGAACGCAGCCGCAGGTCAAGGAATCAGCCTTCGATCGTTGCGGGGGGATCACGGTCGGCGCAGGGGCGCCGGCCGACTGCAACCCGTTTTACGTAGGGAGACTGCACCCCATGCCTACTGCCCGTACCGAGACCACAGCCAGGAAGTCCGCCTCCGCCACTGCTGCCAGGGCCGGCGGGCCGTTGCCGGGCACCTCGACCCAGGAGTTCACCACCGGAACCATCCTTGCCGAGCGCTATCGCGACACCGCCTATGAGTCGCTGGTTGGAAAGAACGGTGAGAATGTCACCGCTGTCATGAGCGCGGGCGAAGCGATGTTCTCGGGGCTGGCGGAAGTCAGCCAGGAGATGATGAGCTTCGCCAACGTCCGGCTGCGTGCCGAGATGGAATGCGCCGAGGATTTCGCCAAGGCCAACTCGCCCGAAGACCTGTTCGAAAAGCAGTGCAGCTTCGCCCGCCAGGCGGCGCGGCAGTACGCCGAGGAGACCAGTAAGCTGATCGGCATGTTCGCCCGCATCCAGCAATCCTGCTGGGCGCCGATGGAGGCCTGCACCAAGGCCGCCCTGCACGGCATCGATGGTGCCGTCGACGGCGAGGAGAAGAAGTAGCGCGACGAGAGCGCCGGTCGCGGCAGCGCCTAAAGGGCGCGGGCGACGCGGCCGGCGCCGTAGCGTTCCTCGATGACATCCCAGATTTCCGCTTCCAGGCAGAGGCCATCGAAGCGGTTGATCTCCTGCAGGCCGGTCGGCGAGGTGACGTTGATTTCGGTCATGTAGTCGCCGATGACGTCGATGCCGACAAAGATGAGCCCGCGTTCCTTCAGGGCCGGGCCGATGGCCTCGCAGATCTCGAGCTCGCGGCGCGTCAGCTCGGCCTTCTCTGGCCGCCCGCCGGCGTGCATGTTGGAGCGCGCCTCGCCTCTGGCCGGCACGCGGTTGATGGCGCCGGCCGGGCGGCCGTCGATGAGAATGATGCGCTTGTCGCCGCCGCGCACCTCCGGCAGGTAGCGCTGCACGATGATGGGCTCGCGATAGAGATTGGTGAACAGCTCCAGCAGCGCGCTCAGGTTCTCGTCGTCGGGGCCGAGGTGGAACACACCGGCCCCGCCGTTGCCGAACAGCGGCTTCACGATGATGTCGCGGTGCTCGGCGCGAAAGGCCTCCACCTCGGCGCGGTCGCTGGTGATGAGGGTCGGCGGCATCATCTCGGCGAAGTGGGTGACGAAGAGCTTCTCCGGTGCGTTGCGCACCTGCACGGGATCGTTCACCACGAGCGTCCGCGGGTGGACGTGCTCCAGCAGGTGGGTTGCGGTGATGTAGGCCATGTCGAACGGCGGGTCCTGGCGCATCAGCACGACATCCAAAGTGGCGAGATCGATCGTCTGCGGCGTGCCGAGGGTGAAGTGGTTGCCCGCCTCGCGCCGCACCTCCAGCGGCTGCATGCGGGCGTAGACGCGTCCGTCCTTCAGGCTGAGCGCGCTCGGCAGGTAGTGGAACAGGCCGTGGCCGCGGCGCTGGGCCTCCAGCGCCAGCACGAAGGAGCTGTCCCCCTGGATGTCGATGGCCTCGATGGGGTCCATCTGGATGGCGACGGCCAGACTCATGGTGATCGTTTCCTGTCCCTGGTGTTCGAGCGAGCGCCTAGTTGAGCTGGCGGCGCAACTGGCGCAGCAGCTCGGAAATGTCCTGCCGGCCGGGGTCGCCGGGCGCGGCAAGCTCCAGATAATGCTCGAAGGCCAGGATTGCCGCACGCATGTTGTCGAGGTGCGCGTGCAGCACGCCCGCCTCCCGCCACAGGCCGGCGCGCTCCGGGGCGATCATCAGCATGGTTTCCAGGATGGCGAGGGCGTCGACCGATCGCTCCTCCTGAACATACCGCAGCTTGATGTTGTTCTGCAGACGCAGCAGCACGTCGCGGCAGCCGACCGGCCGGGTATGCTCCGGGCGCAGCTCGGCGTTTTCGCCCGCCATCCCCTTCAGCAACGCGCGCAGCGCGACGGCATCGCGCGGCTGGCCCCCGTTGAACGGATCGATGATGCTGCGCTCGGCACCGAGGTCGAGGCGCAGCAGGAAGTGACCCGGGAAGTTGAGTCCGCAGATCGCCCAGCCTTGGGCGCGCGCGCCGTGCAGGTAGAGGATACCGAGTGCCACCGGCAGGCCGCGGCGGCGATCGATCACCCGCATCAGGTTGGCGTTCACCATGTCGTCGTAGGTTTCGCCGTCGCCGCGGTAGCCATAGCGCTCGACCAGGACCGCGTTCAGCACGGCGAGGCGCTGCTCGAGCGAGTCGGCGGCGCCCTGCCGCCCGGCCAACTCGGCGATGTCGCGCGTCAGCAGCGAGAGATGGTGGCGGTAGCGCTCCAGGCCAAGCTGCGGACGGTTCAGGGCGGCCAGCAGCAGAGCCGCCTCGG
Organism: Kiloniellaceae bacterium; assembly: GCA_036570545.1. Lineage (GTDB taxonomy): Bacteria > Pseudomonadota > Alphaproteobacteria > Kiloniellales > Kiloniellaceae > Pelagibius. The sequence goes on along the minus strand of DATCXZ010000039.1, from coordinate 1,139 downwards.
CAACGTCGATCTCGGCATCGTCCTGGCCGCCCATGCGCCGCAGGCAGCTCTCGATGTCATGCCGGTTGCTGGCCCCTGACCAACTCATGTCGCGGCCCAACTCATCGCGCGGCGTCCAAGTCTCGGCCCTCCTTCGATCGCGCCCCTTCGGTCGTGCCGGTCACGTGTGGCGCGCCGGATCGTCTTCCAGCAGCACATAGCTGATGACGCGGCGGACGTAGGCGATGCTCTTGGCATGGCCGATCACCCGGTCCAGCTCTGCCTGCGACTGTGCGACCCCCATAAGGTAGATCACCTGGTTCACCGTTTCGATGGAGTAGTCGATCGAAGAAACGTCCTGGTCGAACAGCAGGGTTGAGCGAAGCTCCGTGCTGATCCAGGTGTCGCGGGCAAAATTGCCGAGGCCGGAGGTATCGTCCACCGTGATCTCGTTGATCACCTCGCGCACGCCCGGCGGCTGCCAAGCCAGGCGCACCGCCTCGACGCGCTGCTCGGGCAGGCGCACGTTTCCGGTGAGCAGCACACGGCCTTCCTGCACCTGCAGGTTCACCTTGCGGAACATCTCCTCGTCGGCCTTCAGCCAGAGATCGTTGATCGCGATGCGGATCTCGGTGTCGGCCATGCTGCGGCGGAAGCCCTTCTCGGTCTGCGCCGCGGTGGCGCCGATGGCGCCGGCACCGGCTGCGGTGCCCCACACGCTGCAGCCGCCGGCGGCGAGGCCGACCGCAATGAGCGCGGCGATCTTGGCAGGAAAGGCAAAGCGAAACGTCATAGATCTCTTGCTTCTCGACAGCGGGAAGGGCGGCGGCGCAGGCCGCCCGACTCCCTAATGCTGACTCCCTAATAAGGCAACAGGGTGTCGGCGTTCCAGGCGCCTTTCAGATGGCGCGGGAGCTGGCGTGGCACCAGCAGCATGGCATCGAAGCGCAGATTCAGTCGGGCGAGATCGGGGTGACGCTGCAGGAAGTGCTCTGCCGCGCGCCGGATGCGGCGCTGCTGGCGCGGCCCGATCGCCTCGCCGGCGGCGATCAGGGAGTCCCGGTGCTTCACCTCGACGATGGCCAGGATGCCGCCGCGGCGGGCGACCAGGTCGATCTCGCCGACCGGGCAGCGGAAACCCTGGGCCAGCACACGGTAGC
>DATCXZ010000038.1:0-10419 GCA_036570545.1 Kiloniellaceae bacterium | reverse complement strand
ATCAGCGCAGTTGTGCGCAAGAGCTGCACTGCCCCCAGTGATGTCACAGGGTTTTCCTCCACGCCGGCGGCAGCTCGCGGGCCTGCAGCCCTACGATTCGCAGTTTGCAGCCTGCACTGCGGGATTCACCGGACGGTTACGATGCATCGGCCGTCGACTACCTTCTGCAAGGAAGCGACGAACACGCGCACGCGGGAACTCGTGAGTCACATGCTGTGAGAGCTACTGGTCGCCTTCTGAAGCCTTCGTGACAGCACAATTCAGTAGATCTCTTAGATTCTTCTTTGCACGATCAACTAGATCATCTGTTGCTATCACGTCACTGAACGTAAAGACGTCTTTGCTGTTATCGGCAAGAAGATCGGTACGCCTTCCGATCTCGAGCAGAGTATTCACTGCCTTCGCAGCTACTCCATCGACCAAGCATCTCCGGGCTTTGGCTTCCCAGGTCGCTATCGCCTCACTAGTCATGCCTGCTAGTGGAATGCCTCGACACGCGGGCGAAGAGTTGACGATGGTGAGAATCTCACGCTCGGACTGGATCCTGGCTTGGAATCGTGATCTGCGCCCCGTGGCACTAGCTTCGCTCATTGGCTTCCAACTCCTCAAGCAGCGAATATGTCCAATCCGACGCCACTCTCTGCACCGCCAAAACTTCTTCGCTTGGCAGCTCGTCCGCCAATCGGACGCCGCGTTGACTGGCCATTCGGCACGACATGGCGATGTTGTATATATGCTTTGAGACAGCGAGTCTGTGGGCACCTAGATTGAGAGGTGCATAACGAGTGAAGTCTGGCTGCGGGCACAAGTGCCATGAAGCTGACATTGCAATGTTCCGTACGCAGACGTAGAGCAAGCCGAATTCGTAAACGGAGTTACCTGCACAACGATGCATAGCGGCTGGAATTGAGTCTAAGACCGAGTGAAAGGACAAAATATCTGCCTTGGCGTCGCGGTAAGGCTGCGGCCTCCCGAACAGATCGGCGATACTCTCTTCACCCCAAAGCGACTTCGATTGATGAAATAGGTGCCAAGCGAAGAGATGACCTTCAGCAAACATCGTGGAAAGGCGCTTTCGCCCATACCAAGAGATTGTTGGAGGGTGACAGATTGTGGGTGAGAGATGCGCGCGGACAGCCTCTTCAGGAACCTTGCCACTTCTATCTTCCACCACTACTAGCACATCCACATCGCTCAGGTCGTCGTAGTCACCCCTGGCCATAGACCCGAATAGCCGGATGCTCACGACATTGCTAGGAAGCGGCGACATGACAGCAAGCTAACGGTGGGCCAGGTGGCGATAGAGGGCTGCTACCAACATGCCTATAGCAACGTAGCGAAGGATGGCGATGAGCCAATCGACTAGCAACAAACCCCGGATCTCTGACCGCGTTGGCACAGCGAGAAAGAGGTCAACATGGTAAAGAAGTGCGGACCATGTCAGATCCAAAAAAACCGAGAGTGAAGTCTCTGACGTTCCAGGAAAGCGATACACGGCTAAAAATAGAGACATGATCGATAGCACAATTGTCAGCGCAATCGGTGCCTTCCATAATCGCTCTCCATGCCCCCAAGCAAAACTGTCGATTTTTAGAGCGATAAGCTTCAGTCCCGCGATGAGCCACTTAAAGCGCCGTCCGTATTTGTCCTGATAATAGTGGTCATCATGTCTCCAGGCCTTCCTCAAATGTTCCTTCTGTGACTCAATCTCCCGGACAACGAACGCCTTCTCTGAGCCGTAGTCGCCGACGGATGCGGCATTGCGCCGCAACATCTGCAACAGCTCCCTACGGACGTTTGGCCATGAGGGAAGACACTGAATTATCTGGTCTGTCGGAATAGTTGTTCCGTTAAAGCGCGCGTACGAAAAATCGGTTCTTCTGAGCTTAGCGTTTCGGAAGTTACAGTCGATAAATTGAGCCCCTACAAACTTACAGTTCGCAAACGTGGTTTCGTGAAAATACGCTCTCGTGAATACTGAATACGAGAAATCCCACCCCTCAAATTCAGCCCCTTTTGCTCTAACGTCGGTAAAATGGCAATGTTTATGGCACTTTCCTTTTAACGATTTTCCAATATTTACATCAGCATACCGAGTTGATTTGTGCTGCTCGTCTTGATTTTCCATTAGAGGCGCCCATTTCGCACAATCATCAAGGCCTATTCAACCTCAAGAAGGCGTTGTCTTCAATCGCTGCGACGAGTGGCCTGATTCCCAGCACGGAGCAGTCGTAGCTGCCATTCTACCCCCTTCACACCCCCAACAACCCCGGCACCGCTGACAGGTCCGGGAACTCCTCGTAGGGCCCATGGGCCTTGTCGCCTGCAAGGCGGTTGCGGTTGATCCACACGCGCCGGATGCCCAGCGCGTGGCAGGGCATGATGTCGTGGTAGAAGCCCTGGGCGACGTGGACGATCTCGTCCTTCGTGCAGCCGCAGCGGTCCAGCAGCGCCGCGAACATGCGGGGATCGGGCTTGTAGGCGCCGACCTCGTCGGCCAGCACCGCCTCGTCGAAGGGCACGCCGAGGCGGGTGCGGTTGTGCTGCATCATCGCGCGCTCGCTGTTGGAGAGGATGGCCGTCTTGTACTTCGTGCGCAGTCTCTCCAGGGCCGGCGCCACGTCGTCGAAGGGCCGCGCGTCCTTCACCGCCTGGATGAGGCGCGCGCCGTCATCAGGCGCGTAGGGCAGGCCCGCGCCGGTCAGCGCAGCCTCCAGGCTCTCGCGCAGCACGACGCTCAGCAGCTTGAAGTCCGGCGCGTTGAGCAGCGCGTGCTCGCGCGCCTCGGTCGCGGCGATGACCGCCTCGGCCTGCGCCGCGTCGCCGCCCTTCTCCGCCGCCCCCTTCTCCACGACGATCGCACGGATCGCCGCGTGCTTGCCGGCCGTGTAGGCGACCAGGGTGTCGTAGCAGTCGAAGGTGACGAACTTGATCACGGCGCGGTCTCCTCGCAAGCGCAGCAGAAGCCGCGATCTTAGCCTACTGCAGCCTATTGCGCGCCGCCGTTGAAAGCAGGCCGCCGCAATCGCCGTATCTCCGAACCTGCGGAAGCGGGCGCCTCCGCCGGCTGAAAAAATCCGCCGCGCCGGATCGCGGGCGGGAACCCAAGTCTTGGTTGATCCGTTAAGGCTGCGGGTGCTCGTCGAGGCACCTCCTCCCGCCTCTCGTGGCGTTCGTTCCCCCTGCAAGGTCCTCGGCGAGCCCCCGCCTTACCTGAGGGAGAGACAGCCATGAGTAGGCCCCGTTCGGCCGCCGTCCGTCTTGTGGGCGGCCTCGCCTGGGTGGTCGCCGCGGCCGCCGGCGCGAGCAGCGCGACCGCGCAGGAAAACCCGATGCTCGGCTCCTGGACCGCGGTCGACCCCGCAACCGGCATCCGGGAGGTGCTGACCGTGACGCCGGAGGCGATCACCTTCGGCGCCGCCGCGCCGCCGATCCCCTACCGCGTCGCGCCCGCTGGGGAGTGGTCGGATGGGCAGGGGCCCGCTGCGGAGGCGGAAGACGGCGACGCCCTCTCCCTCTACCTCGCCGACGGCGAGCAGCCGGCGCGCTTCACCTTCTTCGACGACGCCAACGCGCAGCTCAGTGTGCCCGGCGGGCCGACCATCGCGCTGGAGCGCAAGGTCGCGACAGCGGTCGCCGACGACCCGGAGAGCGCCGGCCAGGCTGGATCGGCGCGGGGCACCGGCACGCAGGCCGGGATCATCGATGCGGCGGTGGCGACGCTGCTGCCGCCGGACCGGATAGGCCCCTACGGCCCGGACTATGATCCACTGCATCCGACCCTCATCGGCCTGCTGGCCGGCGGCTGGGAGATCGACGAGGTGAACGGCTCGACCACCGCCCTCACCCTGCTGATGACCAACGGCGGCCACCATGCGCTCTGCCGCCTGATCCCGCGCAAGCTCGGCGGCAGCGACGCCGCGGTGACCGACTGTCGCCGCCTCAACTGAGCCTCTCCGAAGCATGAATCCTTGCGGCCGCCCGCCGGCCGCGGCATAAGAGTCGGCGGAAGAAGTCCGGGGACTTCCGGGCCGCGCGGCCGCGCCGCGCAACACTTTGGGACGGCGCTCGATGACCTTCGACCTCGCGAGCATCCTCTCCCGGCGGCAGGGCGAGAAGTACGCGCTCCACGAGAAGCATCTCAACACTCAGCTCGTGCGCGTGCTGAAGACCCTCGGCTATGACGTGAACTTCGCGCGCGGCGAGGGCCCACACCTCTACGACGTCGCCGGCAGGCGCTACCTCGACCTGTTGAGCGGCTTCGGCGTCTTCGCGCTGGGGCGCAACCATCCGGCGATCGCTGCCGCGCTGCGCCAGGTGCTGGAGGCGCAGCTCCCGGGCCTGGTGCAGCTCGACGTCTCGCTGCTCGCCGGCGTGCTGGCCGAGAAGCTGCTGGCGCGCATCGGCATGCCCGCGCTCGAGCGCGTGTTCTTCTGCAACTCCGGCGCCGAGGCGGTGGAATCCGCGATCAAGTTCGCCCGCATGGCGACCGGCCGGTCGAAGATCCTCTACTGCGACCACGCCTTCCACGGCCTCACCTACGGCGCCCTCTCGCTGAACGGCAGCGAGGTCTTCCGCAAGGGCTTCGGCCCGCTGCTGCCGGACTGCGTGAAGATCCCCTTCAATGATCTTGCCGCGCTCGAGGCGGCGCTGGCGGGCGGCCCGCAAGGCGGCGACGTCGCCGCCTTCATCGTCGAGCCGATCCAGGGCAAGGGAGTGACCCTGCCGGCGGACGGCTACCTCGCCGAGGCGGCGCGCCTCTGCCGGCGTCACGGCGCGCTGTTCGTCGTCGACGAGATCCAGACCGGCCTCGGGCGCACCGGGCGCTTCCTCGCCAGCGAGCACTGGCTGGACGGCAAGGGCGGCGTCGAGCCCGACATGGTGCTGCTCGCCAAGGCGCTGTCCGGCGGCTACGTGCCGGTTGGCGCGGTGGCGATGCGGCACTGGATCTTCGCCAAGCTGTTCGATCGCATGGACCGCGCGCTGGTGCACGGCTCGACCTTCGCCAAGAACGACCTGGCGATGGCCGCCGGCATCGCGACGCTGGAGGTGCTGGCCGAGGAGAAGCTGGTCGAGAAGGCCGACGCCATGGGCCGCGCGCTGCTCGCCGACCTGCAGGGCCTCGCGCAGAAGCACGAGCTGCTGAAGGAGGTGCGCGGCAAGGGCCTGATGATCGGGCTGGAGTTCGGTGCACCCCAGTCTTTGAGACTCAAGACGGCCTGGCACCTGATGGACAGCGCCCGGCGCGGCCTGTTCTGCCAGCTCGTGCTGATCCCGCTGCTGCGCGACCACCAGGTGCTCTGCCAAGTTTCCGGCGACGACAGCTACATCATCAAGCTGCTGCCGTCGCTCACCATCGACGAGAGCGACCGGCGCTGGATCGTCGAGGCCTTCGACAAGGTGATCGGCGACTGCCACCACATCGGCGGCGCGGTGTGGGACCTCGGCCGCTCCCTCGCCCGGCACAGCCTGAAGGCGAAAGCCGGCGCCGCCGGATAGATCGGACGCTGCGGTCACCCCCATTGTGGTCCGCCAAGGCGACCATTTGCCTCACCTCTGCCTAAAATTCGCCCCTCAAGAACAATCCATATTTTAAGCTTTGCCGTGCTAGGCAGGCGGCCATGGCATCGCCTGCTTCCTTTATCCTGCCCGAAGACGCCGCGCCCAAGATCAAGGCGCTCTACGACTATTGGCAGTCGATCCGGCCGAACGACCTCGCGCTGCCGGGGCGGCGGCATTTCGACCCGCTCGACATTCCCGAGCTGCTGCCCAACATCTGGATGCTCGACGTGAAGCGCGACCCGCTGCGCTTCCGCTTCCGCCTCATCGGCACCGAAATCGTCCGCTTCACCGGGCGCGATTCGACCGGGCAGTGGCTCGACGAGGTCTATCCCGGCTATGCCGAAAGCGACGCCTTTCGCTGGCACTGCGCGGTGGCCGAAGAGGCGGTACCCAGCTACCGCAAAAGCAGCGTGATCTCGAATTTGGGCCGCCCCCACATTGAGGCCGAGCGCCTCTATCTGCCGCTTGCCGAGGACGGCGCGCAGGTCGACATCGTGCTGGTGATGACCCTCTACAGCGGCAACCCGCCGCGGACCCGCCAGCGATAGCGGCCGTTCCCTTTTCTCTCAGTGAAAATCCCGGGACTTCGGCATGGGATTGACGTCGCGCGGGTGGCGTCGCGGCGAGGGCTTTGGGTCGCGCTGGTCGCGTCCCTGATGCTTCACGTGGTCGGCGCGGGTGAACTCCGGTCGAAGGTCGCGCAGGCGGCGGGTGAGATCGATTAGCTCCTCTGCCACCACGTGGATCACCAGGCCCTCGCGCTGCAGTCGGCCCTTCACGGCGAGCAGGCTCGACTTCAGCACCGCGGCGCGAAAGCGTTCGAAGACCGCAGGCCAGATGATGACATTGGCGATGCCGGTCTCGTCCTCCAGCGTCGCGAAGATGACGCCGCTGTCGCCCGGGCGCTGGCGCACCAGCACCAGCCCCGCCACCCGCACCAGGATGCCGGGCTTCAGCACCTCGAGCTGCATCGCCTCGACGATGCCCTCCCTGGCGAGGCTCTGGCGCAGGAAGGAAAGCGGGTGCGCCTTCAGCGAAAAACGCAGCGCCCGGTAGTCCTCGACCACATGCTCGCTCAAGTCCATCTGCGGCAGCGAAACCGCGGGCTCGGCGCCGCGGTCCTCGATGCCGGCGGCGGCAAAGAGCGGCAGCGGCTGGACCTTCTTCTTCTCGCCCGGCAGGCGCTTCACCGCCCACAGCGCCTCGCGTCGCGCCAAGCCCTGCGAGCGGTAGGCGTCGGCGCGCGCAAGAGCCTCCAGGGCCAACGGCTTCAGCCCGGCGCGGCGCCACACCGACAAGGGATCGGGGTATCCCCCATCTTTGCCGGGCCCGCGCGCGGCGACGAGCTCGCGCGCATCGGCCTCGGCGAGGCCCTTCACCTGCCTGAGGCCGAGGCGCAGCGCATAGCCCCCTCCCTCACCTGATGGGCCGTCGCTCGCCGGCTCGAGGGTGCAGTCCCAGTCGCTGGCATTCACGTCGGGCGCGCGGATCTCGACGCCGTGCTCGCGGGCGTCGCGGATAAGCTGGGCCGGCGCGTAGAAGCCCATCGGCTGGCTGTTCAGCAGCGCGGCGGCGAAGACCGCGGGATAGTGATGCTTCATCCAGGCCGACACGTAGACCAACAGGGCGAAGCTCGCCGCATGGCTCTCCGGAAACCCATAGGTGCCGAAGCCCTCGATCTGCTGGAAGCAACGCGCGGCGAAGTCGGGATCGTAGCCGCGCGCGATCATGCCGCCGATGAACTTGTCGCGGAAGGTGTGGATGGTGCCGAGCCGCTTGAAGGTCGCCATGGCGCGGCGCAGGCGGTCGGCCTCGGCCGGCGCGAAGCCGGCGGCGACGATGGCGATCTGCATCGCCTGCTCCTGGAACAGCGGCACACCGAGGGTCTTGCCGAGCACCCGGCGCAGGTCCTCGGAGGGATAATCGACCTTCTCCTTGCCCTCGCGCCGGCGCAGGTAGGGATGCACCATGTCGCCCTGGATCGGACCCGGCCGCACAATGGCGACCTCGATGACGAGGTCGTAGAACTTGCGCGGCTTCAGGCGCGGCAGCATGGACATCTGCGCGCGGCTCTCGACCTGGAACACGCCAATGGAATCGGCGCGACACAGCATATCGTAGACGGCGGGGTCCTCCTCCGGCACCGAGGCCAGAGTGAGCTCGCGGCCGTAGTGCCGCTTGATGAGCTCGAAGCCCTTGCGCAGGCAAGTGAGCATGCCGAGCGCCAGCACGTCGACCTTCAGAATCCCCAGCGCGTTGAGATCGTCCTTGTCCCACTCGATGACCGTGCGCTTCGCCATCGCGGCGTTCTCGATCGGCACCACTTCGCAGAGCGGACTCTGGGTCATGACGAAGCCGCCGACGTGCTGCGAGAGGTGGCGCGGGAAGCCGATCAGCATGTGGGCGAGCGCCAGGGTCTGGGCGAGACGGCGGTCACCGGGGTCGAGGCCGAGCTCGCGCACCGCCTGCTCCTGGATGCCATCGTGGCCCCAGCCCCACACGGCACCGGCCAGCGCCGCGACGGTGTCGGCGGAAAGCCCCATCGCCTTGCCGACCTCGCGCAGCGCGCCGCGCGAGCGGTAGCAGATGACGGTGGCGGTCAGCGCCGTGCGCTCGCGGCCATACTTCTCATAGATGTACTGCATGACCTCCTCGCGGCGCTCGTGCTCGAAGTCGACGTCGATGTCGGGCGGCTCCTGGCGCTCGGCGGAGACGAAGCGCTCGAACAGCAGGTCCATGCGCGCGGGATCGACCTCGGTGATGCCGAGGCAGAAGCAGACGGCCGAGTTGGCGGCCGAGCCGCGGCCCTGGCAGAGGATGCCCTGCGAGCGGGCAAAGCGCACCACGTCCTCGACGGTGAGGAAGAAAGGCGCGTAGTCGAGCTGGCCGATGAGATCGAGCTCGTGGCGGAGGGCCTTGCGCACGCTGTCGGGAATGCCGTTCGGATAGCGATCCTTAGGGTAACGCTTGGCGGCGCCGGCCCAGGTGAGATGTTCGAGTTCTTCCTGTGGTGTGCGGCCCTCGGTCGTGAGTTCCTCCGGATAATCGTGACGCAACTCGTCCAGCGAGAAGCGACAGCGCGCGGCGATCTCCAGCGTGTTGACAAGCGCTTCCGGCCAGGCGCGGAAGAGGTGCGCCATCTCCGCCGGGCTCTTCAGGGTGCGCTCGGCATTGGCCTCGAGGCGGTAGCCGGCCGCATCGATGGTGCAGTGCTCGCGGATGCAAGTGACGGTGTCGAGCAGTGGCTGGCGGCTGGCGGCGTGCATGCGCACGTCGTTGCAGGCGGCAAGCCCGACACCGACCTCCTGCGCCAGCCGCGCCAGCGCGGCGAGTCGCCTGTGGTCGTCGCCCTGGTAGAGCGCGCCGGCGCCGAGGAAAACATTATTGGGAAAGGCTGCGGCGAGGCGCAGCAGTGCACTTTCGGTCTCGATGCTCTCATTTTCCGGCGGCAGGAGGACGAAGACCTGGCCCGCGCCGTGCTCGATGATCTCTTCGAAGGAAAACAGGCAGTTTCCTTTCTCGGCACGCCGCTTGCCCAGGGTGAGCAGGCGGCAGAGCCGACCGTAGGCGGCGCGGTCGGTCGGAAAGCAGAGCAGCTCCGGTCCATCCGCAGACACGAGGCGGGCGCCGACGAGAAGCTGGATCTTCACCTCCTTCGCCGCCAGGTGCGCGCGCACCACGCCGGCCAGCGAGTTGCGGTCGGCGATGGCGATCGCCGGCAACCCTAGCGCGGCGGCCGCCATCACCAGTTCCTCCGGATGCGAGCCCGCGCGCAGGAAGGAGAAATTGCTGGCGACCTCCAGCGGAACGTAAGTGGGGGTGGGAGTGGAGCTCTGCGGCATCGCTTGCCCCTCACCCGAACAGCCCGTGCAGGTACCAGTCGCCGGCGGCGCGGTAGAGCCAGTAGCGGCGGCCGTCCTGGTCTTCGACGCGGAAGTAGTCGCGCGGCGGGGCGTCGGCCTCTTCCAGGTCGCTGCGCCACCACTCGCCGAGCAGGCGCTCGGGGCCTTCGGCGCGCACCACCTGATGCAGCACGCGGCGCCAGCGGAACTGCGCGGGCGGATAGTCGGGCAGCAGGGAGAGCGCTTCCACCGGCTCCGGGCGCGCGAGCAAACGCAGCGGACGCAGGCGCGGGTGCGGCGTGCGCTGCCAGTCATCGTTTGCGCCTTCATCCGCGCCGGCAGGCGCAAGCGCGAAGGCACGCTCGGGAACGTGGCTCTCGACGAGGCGCGGCCGACGCACCGCGCCGCTGCCGAGGCGGCTGTCGAGGCGGTCGACCAGCTCGGACACCGCCTTGGCGCCCTCCGACGCGCCGGGCGCGAAGGCTTCGCGCGTGAGCTCCATCTGTTGCGTTGCCAGCGTCGCGGTAAGGGTGGCACCCAGGGTCATCACCTCGACGCCGAAGCCGGGATCGAGGCGCGGCAACTTCTCGGTGAACAGGCGCCTCAAGTGCCTTGCATCCCGGCTCGGCCGGCTGGTGCCGAGGGTCAGGCGCTGCAGGCTGCCATCGGTACGGTAGGCGGTCAGCTCCAGTTGCCGGGCGCCGCGCCCGGCGCGCACCAGCTCGCAGCAGAGGTGCTCCAGCAGCAGGGTGACAGCGCGGCCGAGATCCTCGGCCTCGCTCACCGGCTCGGCGAAGATCTGCCGCGTGAGGAAAGCGGCAGGCGCCTGGCGCGGCGAGAGAGATTCCGCTTGCGCCCCCAGCGCCTGGGCGAGGCGGCGCACGGCGAGCGCGCCGAAGCGCGGCGTCAGCACCGCGGGCGAGAGGGCATAGAGGCTCTCGATGCGCCCGAGGCCAAAGCGGTCCATCAGCTCCACCGTCGCCGCGGGCAGGCGCAAGGCCGCTGGCGGCAGCGG
>DATCXZ010000037.1:0-5912 GCA_036570545.1 Kiloniellaceae bacterium | reverse complement strand
CGAGCAGGGCGACACCGCGCTGGGCGTTGCCGGGCCAGGGGTCGGGCGGCACCAGGGCGGCGGCCGCCGGCGGGTGCTCGTGCCAGCGCCACGGCGCTTGCGGCAGGGTGAACAGCGGACGTTTCAACGCATAGGCGAGGCGGCCGAGGGCAAGCTCGCGCGGCAGCGCCAGCCAGGCCTCGAGCTTGCCGAGCGCCGGCGCATAAAGGATGCTGCCGCGGCGGTCGTTCCTGCGGCGTGGGATGCGGCCCGCGGCCATGCCAGCCTTCGCGTGCGTCTGCGCGTGGTGGCTGCCGCTCGCCATCACGCGGCGCCGCGCAGCTTGCGGATGTTCCCGGCATAGGCTTGCGGACCGCCTTTGAAGGTGGCGCTGCCGGCGACCAGCACGTCGGCCCCGGCGGCGATGGCCTTCGGCGCGGTCTCCGCATTGATGCCGCCGTCGACCTCCAGGTCGATGCTGCGCCCGCTGTCGTCGATCTTGCGGCGCAGCGCTTGGATCTTGTCGAGCGCGCTGGGGATGAAGCTCTGGCCGCCGAAGCCCGGATTCACGCTCATGCAGAGGATAAGGTCGACGTCGCCTATGACCGCGTCGATCGTGTCGGCCGGCGTCCCCGGGTTAAGCGACACCCCCGCCTTCTTGCCGAGGCTCTTGATGAGCTGCAGCGTGCGATGCAGATGCGGGCCTGCTTCGGGATGCACGGTGATGATGTCGGCGCCGGCCTTGGCGAAGGCTTCGATATAGGGATCGATGGGGGAGATCATCAGATGTACGTCGAACACCCGGTCGGTGTAGGGCCGCAAGGCCGCCACCATATCGGGGCCAAGCGTGATGTTCGGCACGAAGTGGCCGTCCATGACGTCGACATGGATGTAGTCGGCACCGGCCTCCGCCACGGCGCGCACTTCTTCGCCCATGCGGGCGAAATCGGCGGCTAGGATGGAAGGGGCGATCCGGACGGCTTGCTGCATGGGCTTGGATCCCGCTGGAGTCGCGCTGCATCTCCTTGGTATCAGCTAGATTCCGGCCTCGCAAGCGCGGCCCCTGGATGTCACCAGGAGAGCGCGAGCGACGCCGCAATCGGCATGGGCGCTAAGCGCGCCGGCGCAGCCGGCAGGCGTAGAAGCCGTCCAGACCGCCCGCCGCCGCGAGGTGGCAGGGCAGGCTGCGCAGGTCGCCTTCCGGCGTCAGCGCCTCGGTGAGGCCGGGAAGCTCGTCGGGAGTCAGCGGCAGGCGCTCCACGCGATCGTCGGAAGTCACCAAGGCGTGGATGCGCTGCGGTCCTTCCTCGGGCTGCAGCGAGCAGACCGCGTAGACCAGCAGGCCGCCGGGCTTCACCATGCCGACGGCCTGCGCCAGCAGCCGGTCCTGCGCGGAGGTCAGGGCGGCGATCTGCGTCGCGTCCTTCAGGTAGGCGATGTCGGGGTGACGGCGCAGCGTGCCGGTGGACGAGCAGGGCGCATCCAGCAGCACCGCGTCGGCCGGCGCCGGCGGCCGCCATGTGGCGGCGTCGGCTTCCACGATGGCGGCTCCGAGTTCCAGCCGCTGGAGGTTTTCCCGCAGCCGTTTGAGGCGTTCCGGGCTGCGTTCCACCGCGATGACCTCCGCGCCGGCGGCGGCAAGCTGCGCGGTCTTGCCGCCCGGCGCGGCGCAGAGATCGACGACGGCCTTACCTACGACGTCGCCGAGCAGGCGGGCCGGCAGCGCGGCGGCGGCGTCCTGCACCCACCAGGCGCCTTCGGCGTAGCCGGCCAGCCGTGTGATGTCGCCGTGACCCGGTGGCAAGCGCAGGGAGTCGCCCGGCAGCAGCGTCGCGCCCAGCGTTGACGCCCAGCCGACGGGATCGCTTTTGCAGGAGAGGTCGAGCGGCGGCTCGGCAAGCTGGGCCAGGGCGATGGCCCGGGCAGTGGCTTCGCCATAGGTGGCGCACCAGGGTTGCCACAGCCAGTCCGGTGTGTTGAGGCGGGCGGCGTCCTGCGCGGCGACCCTCTCGCGACCCTCGCGCGACAGCCGCCGCAGCACGGCGTTCAGCAGCCCGCGCTGGCCGGCCAGCCGTGGCCCCTGCGCGAGGTCGAGGGAGGTGCTGACCGCCGCGTGGGGGGGCGTCTCCAGAAACAGAAGCTGCGCCGCGCCAAGCCGCAGGATGTGGCGTAGCAGGGAGTCCTTGGGCCGGATCGGCCGGTCGAGACAACGGTCGAGGGCGTCGTCGATCTGACCGAGCCGGCGCAGCACGGTCGTCAGCAGCAGCCGGCAGAAGGCGCGGTCCCGCGTCTCCAGCTTCGTGAAGTGAGCATTACCGGTCAGCGCCTCATCGAGCGGCCGCCGGTCGTCGAGCACGGCGCGCAGCACGGCGAGCGCCGTTCTGCGGGCATCGGCAGTCTTGGTGGGCGAGGTCTTGGCGGGTGGGGTCATCGCGCTAGGCCTAAGCCCTCACCGCTTCGCCCGCAAGGACTAGAGCAGATCAGGGTCGGATGGAATCGCCGGAGGCGATCCACCGACCCTGTGAATCTGCTCTACCCTTTTGAAGTAGATCGGATCCACGTTGTCAGGTGGAGCCGCGCCGCGGTTCCACCTGACAACGATCCGATCTAGAACCCTCAGCCCCAGGGGCGGGCCGGACGGTCGGCGGCGAGCTGATCCATCTCCGCGGCGAGCTGGCGCAGCCGCGCGACGCGGTTCTGGGTGGTGGGATGGGTGGTGAACAGGCTGTCGGCGCGATGGCTGTGCAACGGATTGATGATGAACATGTGGGCCGTTGCCGGATTGCCCTCGGCGGCGCGGTTCTCGATGCCACGCGCCGCGCGGTCGATCTTCTCCAGCGCCGAGGCAAGCCACAGGGGTTGTCCGCAGATCTCCGCGCCGGCGCGGTCGGCGGCATACTCGCGGGTCCGCGAGATCGCCATCTGCACCAGGGCGGCGGCCAGCGGGGCCAGGATCATCACCAGGATGGCGCCGAAGATGCCCAAGGGGTTGTTGCGATTGTCGCCGAAGAACAGGCCGAAGTTGGCCAGCATGGAGATCGCGCCGGCGATGGTCGCGGTGATCGTCATCGTCAGGGTGTCGCGGTTCTTCACGTGCGCCAGTTCGTGCGCCATGACGCCGGCGAGCTCCTCGGCGGACAGCCGCTTCAGCAGACCGGTGGTGGCGGCGACCGCCGCATTCTCCGGATTGCGCCCGGTGGCAAAGGCGTTCGGCTGGTCGTCGTCGATGAGATAGACACGCGGCATCGGCAGGCCGGCGTTGTCGGCAAGCTGCTCGACGATGCCGTAGAGCGCGGGCACCGAGGCGCGATCGACCGGGCGTGCGCGGTACATGCGCAGCACCATCTTGTCGGCGTTCCAGTAGGCGAAGGCGTTCATGGCGACAGCCACGACCAGCGCGATCAGCATGCCGCTGCTGCCGCCGAGCAGGAAGCCGACCGCCAGGAACAGGCCGGTCATCGCCGCCATCAGGATACCGGTGCGAAACAGGTTCATCGTTCTGAGATCCGCAGTTTCCCGGGAGAAAGACCGTCCATTAGCCTTGCATGAAATGGGCGGTGACCGGCCCGGCTTCAAGCCTTGGCGAGGCCCCGCGACCGTGCCATATAAGGGAAATGCGCCTCAAGTTCACCACCCGGACACCGCAGCCGCGCGGCTGCGTCGTGACGCCTTTGAACGACGCCAATCCGCCAAAGGCGCGACCGCAGGAACGGCCGCGGGAGAGGCTGCGTGAACTGGGCGGCCCCAGTGGGCCGGAGCCGACGCGCTACGGCGACTGGGAACGCAAGGGCATCTGCGTCGACTTCTGAATCGACCCGCGTCTGAGTCGACCGCGTCTGAGTCGGCCCGGGTCAGGCGGGCGCGCCGCCGCTGCGCTTCTCCAGGTTCACCAGCGCCACGCCGATCACCGTCACCACCATGCCGGCCAGCGCCAGCGGCCCAAAAGTCTCGCCGAACACCATCCAGGCGACCAGGGCGGTCACCGGCGGCACCAGGAAGAACAGGCTCGACACGCGTGCCGCCTCGCCGCGGCGGATCAGCCAGTAGAGCAGGCTGATGGCGCCGAGCGACAGCAGCAGCACCAGCCAGGCCAGCGCGAAGATCAGCTCGCCGGTCCAGTCGATCCGCTGCTCCTCAAAGATGAAGGAGCCAAGGCCGGCCGCCAGCCCGGCGGCGGTGTACTGGATGACCGAGCCGCTGCGCAGATCCATGGCGCCGCAGAAGCGCTTCTGGTAGAGCGTCGCCGCCGTGATGCCGCAGAGCGCCAGCACACAGAGCAGGACGCCTTCCATCGTGCCGAAGCCGGCCTCCAGCTTGCGCCACACCACCAGCGTCACGCCGATCGCGGCAAGCGTGAGTCCCAGCCATTGACGCGCCGCCACCCGCTCGCCCAGCAGCACGCCGGCGAGCGCCGCCACCAGCACCGGCTGGGTGCTGACGATGAGGGCGGAGAGGCCGGCTTCCACCCCCAGCGACATCGCCACGTAGACCCCGCCCAGGTAGACCGCGTGCAGCAACACGCCGGCGACGCAGAGATGCAGGATCTGCCGGGGGTCGCGCGGCCAGGGCGCGCGCGTCGCCAGGGCCAGTGCGAGCAGCAGCGCGGTGGCGAGCACGAATCGCAGCGCCAGGAAGGTAAGCGGGTCGGCGTGCGGCACGCCGAGCTTGGCGCCGATGAAGCCGGTGCTCCACAGCAGCACGAAGAGCGCCGCCGCGCCGAGCCCCCGGAAGTCGCTGGGCAGGGCGCTGGTCGCGGCGTCGCTCGGCTTCACGGATGGCGCCTCGCTGGACATGGCCCCGCTGATAGCCGCTGGCGGCCGCGCCGGCAACAGCGCTTCCCGCATAGGAGGGTCGCGCCGCCGAACCTCTACCCGATGCGGATGCGCGAGAGGTTGTCCGGAATGGCGATTCCCGACTTCAGGGCGGGGTCGCTCTCGGGCGCATCGAGCGTGATGCGGGTCGGCACCACCCCGGCCCAGATGTCGAGGGCATAGTCCTCCGGCTCGTCCTTGGGCGGGCCGCTGCGCACCTTCGCGACCACCTCCTCAAGCGCCAGGGTCACCACCGTCGTGGCCTTCAGCTCCTGCCGCGTCGGCGGCTTCAGAGTCGGCCAGCGGCCGGGCACCAGGCGCTCCATCATGGCCTCCAGAGCAGCCAGCTTGTGGTCCGGATCCTCGACCGCCTCGGCCTCGCCGAAGGCCATGACCGAGCGATAGTTGGCCGAGCTGTGGAAGCCGGAGCGCGCCAGCACAAGGCCGTCCATGAGGGCGACGGTGAAGCAGACGCGCGGCCGGCCCTTCAGGTGGCGCAGCATGCGGCTGGCCGAGGAGCCGTGCCAGTAGACGCGCTCGCCCTCGCGCCAATAGGCGGTCGGTGTCACGTAGGGCTGCCCTTCGATGACGTAGCCGACGTGGCAGAGCAGCCCGGCATCGAGAATGGCGTGGACCGTCGCGCGGTCGTAGCGGGCGCGGTCGTGCAGGCGCTTCACCCGGGTGTGCCCGGTCGGTGGATAGTCGGCTTCGGTGGCGATGCCCATGATGGCTGTCCCCGGGAGGATTTGCTGGATCGGCGGCGACGCTAGAGCCATAGTGGCTTCACAGAAAGGACCGGTTCTTGAATTTTTCAGGTGCCACTTCTCGCCTGCCGCGCCGCCGCCGCACGCCGCTTTTGGCGCTGGCGCTGGATCGCGGCGCGACGGCGTCGCTGCAGCAGCAGCTCTACGACCAGGTGCGCGAGATCATCCTGGCCGGCAGCCTCGCGCCGGGAACGCGCCTGCCGTCGAGCCGCGCCCTGGCAAGCGAGCTCGGCTGCTCGCGCAACACTGTGGTGGGCGCCTTCGACCAGCTCCTGAGCGAAGGCTATCTGGAGGGACAGGCCGGCTCCGGCACCTTCGTCAGCCGGGTGTTGCCGGAGGATCTGCTCGGGCTGCCGCC
>DATCXZ010000036.1:0-1818 GCA_036570545.1 Kiloniellaceae bacterium | reverse complement strand
TGCGCGCGGTGCGGGCCGCTCACCGTCGTGTAGTCGACATGGACGCGGCCGGCGGGGCCGCGCGCGCCGTCGGGGTTGGCGGCGCCGGAGGCGGCATCGGAGCGGCGGGTGGCATCGAAGATCACCACGCGGTTGGCGCCGAGCTCGCGCTTCACCAGGGCTTCGATCTCCGCATAGTACGCCGTCTCGACGGCGACATCGTCGTAGAGGTCGGCGACGGCGGTCGGCGCGTGGCGCAGCACGAAGCCCTCGCGGTCGAGCGACAGGCTCTCTGCCAGCGGGCGCAGGTCGTGAATGGGGACGGTGTGGTTCTCGGTGGCGAACAGCTCGCGTGGGGCGCCCCCGGTGAAGGCGGCGCTCTCCAGCACGGGCTTTGCCGCCTGCGACCTGATGAAGGCGAGCGCGGCGCGCAGCGCGAAGGGTGCGGGGAACGGGCTGTCGGCGATCGGCAGGGCGACGGCTGATGCGGTCATGGCTCACTCCTTTGGCCGCTGGAAGACAGGGAAACGTCCTTGCAGATATGCCGCCGCCGGGACGCAGTAAACGGCACGTCAGGACCAGGATTGTTGCCCGTAGGGCACAAATGGGGGGAGTCGAGGTGGCCGCGATCTGTCCTGTGTGTCCGCGCGTGAGGTGAGCTACAGGACCGGAGCGTTGAAGGTGTCGCAGGCGCTCAAGTTGCCCTGCTCCAGGCCCTGCCGGAACCAGTGCTGCCGCTGAGCGGAGGTTCCGTGGGTGAAGGAATCGGGCGTCACCCGGCCCTGCGCCTGCTCCTGCAGGGTGTCGTCGCCGATGGCGCTGGCCGCGCCCAGGGCCTCGTCGATGTCGCCCTGTTCCAGGATCTGCATGGCGGCGTCGGCGCGATTGGCCCACAGGCCCGCAAGGCAGTCCGCCTGCAATTCCAGCATCACCGAGAGCGCACTGGCTTCGGCTTCGGGCAGGCCCTGCTGGGCCTCGCGCACCTGCTGCGAGAGGCCCAGCAAGGTCTGCACGTGGTGGCCGACCTCGTGCGCGATCACATAGGCCTGGGCGAAATCGCCCGGCGCCCCGAAGCGCTCATGCAGGGTGCGAAAGAAGTCGAGATCCAGGTAGACCTGGTTGTCGCCCGGGCAATAGAACGGCCCCACGGCCGAGCCGGCGAAGCCGCAGGCGGACTCGACGCCGCCGGCGAAGAGCACCAGGCGGGGTTCCTGATAGGGGCGGCCGAAGCGATCCTGGAATACCCCGTGCCACACCGCCTCGGTGTCGGCGAGAACCACGGCGACGAAGTCGCGCAGGGCCTCGTCTTGCGGGCTCCGCGGCGCGCTTCGGGTCATGGGGCTGTCGACCGGACTGTCGACCGGCCCCTGGCCGCCGGTCAGCAGCACGCCGGGGTCGACGCCGAACAGCAGGGCGATGACGACAATCGCGATCAGCCCGAGGCCGCCGATCCCGCCGCCCCGGCCGATGCGGGAGCGGCCCATCCCCATCGGAAAGCCCATGCGTCCGAAGCCGCCGCCGCTGCCGCGGCGGTCCTGGACGTTGGTGCTTTGACGGCGCCCACGCCAGCGCATCGGAAATCCCTCCCAGTCGTGAAACCAGCCGATCCCTGCAGCTTCGGGCTGCTCGCCGGACCGTGCAGATGTTTTCTTTGAGGCAATTCGCCTGCTGGCAGAGGGCCGCCACTGCAGCCTATACTCACCGCCCTATGGACGAGCCCCCTAGCGAACCCGGCAACGACCCGACACCCAAGAAAGATCCCCTGCTGCCGGTCGACGATGCGGCGCGGCGCCTGGCGCGCGACCTGCTGCGCCGGGCGCGCCACGGCGCGCTCGCCAC
>DATCXZ010000035.1:0-12923 GCA_036570545.1 Kiloniellaceae bacterium | reverse complement strand
TGTCGCGGCGGGCGGGCAGGCGGTGGCCGCCGCGGTCGACGTGTCCGACGCCGACTCGGTGGCGGCGATGGTCGCCCTTGCCGAGCGGGCGCTCGGCGGGATCGATATTCTGTTCAACAACGCCGGCGTCATGCTGGGCGGCGACAACGGGCCGGAGGACACCGAGCAGACGGTGTGGGACCGCACCATCGCCGTGAACCTCACCGGCGTGTTCCACTGCTGCCGCCACGGCCTGCCGGCGCTGCGGCGCGCCGGCGGCGGCGCCATCCTCAACATGTCCTCGCTGGTGGCGGTGATGGGCGCGGCGGCGCCGCAACTGGCCTATACCGCCTCCAAGGGCGGCGTGCTCGCCATGACACGAGAGATCGCGGTGCAGCACGCCCGACGGAACATCCGCTGCAACGCGCTGCTGCCAGGGCCGATCGGCACACCGCTGACGGCGCAGCTCTTCGACACGCCGGAGAAGCTGGAGCGGCGGCGCGTGCACATGCCCATGGGGCGCTTCGGCAAGGCGGTCGAGGTGGCCGAGGTGGCGCTGTTCCTCTGCTCCGATGCCGCCAGCTATGTGACCGGCGCCGGCTGGCTGGTCGACGGCGGCATCCACGCCGCCTATGTGACGCCGCTGGATGAGTAGTCGGAGAAGGCCCCTGGCAACAGCAGTGTGCGTCCTTCGAGACGCCTGCCCGAGCTGACGCTCGGACAGGCTCATAACGATGAGGTAAGGCTTTGATAAAACAAACAAAAAATCTCAAGCCGAGGAGCCCAGAAGGGGCGTCTCGAAGCACGCGCGACATCGCGCCAGCGCTGCCGGGACTCCGGCGCTGTGCTTCTCCCTCCGCCGCCGGACCCGGCTGACTCTATCGAGCCTCGACCGACGCCCGGCAGGCGATTATTGTGCGGTACTTTTCCTGTTCTGCTCGGGGGCCGTCCGGTCCCCGCACCAACAAAGGGGGCGGCCGTCCCCGCTAATCCCGAACTCGGAGCGCGTTTCCCATGTCTGGTCATTTGAGCCTTGCGAAGCTGAAGCAGGCTGTCTCCGACGGCAGCATCGATACCGTCCTTGTCTGCATGGTGGACATGCAGGGCCGCCTCATCGGCAAGCGCTTCCAGGCCGAGTTCTTCGTCGATACCGCCGAGGACGCCACCCACGCCTGCAACTACCTGCTGGCCAACGACATCGACATGGAGCTGGTGCCGGGCTACCCCTCGGCGAGCTGGGAGCAAGGCTACGGCGACTACCTGCTGAAGCCCGACCTCGCGACGCTCAGGCTGACGCCCTGGCTGGAGGGCACCGCCACGGTGCTCTGCGACGTGCTGGACCATCACCACGATCCGGTGCCGCACTCGCCGCGCGCCATGCTGCGCCGCCAGATCGCGCGCCTCGACGCCAAGGGCTTTAAGCCCTTCCTCGCCTCCGAGCTGGAATTCTACCTGTTCGACGAGACCTTCGAGGGCGCCCACCGCAAGCACTACCAGGACCTCAAGACCGAAGGCTACTACATCGAGGACTACCACATCTTCCAGACCTCCAAGGAGGAGGAGGTGATGCGGGCGATGCGCAAGGGCCTGCAGGCGGCCGGCATCCCGGTGGAGAATTCCAAGGGCGAGTGGGGGCCCGGCCAGGCGGAGATCAACGTCCGCTACGACGAGGCGCTGCCCATGGCCGACAACCATGTGCTGCTGAAGAACGCCTGCAAGGAGATCGCCTACCAGAAGGGCAAGGCGATCACCTTCATGGCCAAGTGGAACTACGCGTTGGCCGGCAGCTCCTGCCATATCCACGCCTCGCTGTGGGACAAGACCGGCAAGAAGCCGCTGTTCTTCGATCCCAAGGCCAAGCACACCATGTCGAAGACCATGCGCCAGTTCGTTGCCGGCCAGCTCAAGTACGCCGACGACATCACCTGGTTCCTGGCGCCCTACGTGAATTCCTACAAGCGTTTCCAGGCCGGCACCTTCGCGCCGACCAAGGCGATCTGGAGCCTCGACAACCGCACCGCCGGCTTCCGCCTCTGCGGCGAGGGCTCCAAGGCGATCCGCATCGAGTGCCGCATCGGCGGCGGCGACCTCAACCCCTATCTCGCCTTCTCGGCGCTGCTGGCGGCCGGCCTCGCCGGCATCGAGGAGAAGCTGGAGCTGCCGGAGCCCTACCTCGGCGACGCCTACAGCGGCAAGAAGCTGCACGACGTGCCGAAGACCCTGCGCGAGGCGATCAAGGCGCTGGAGAAGTCGAAGATGCTGCGCGCGGCCCTTGGCGACGAGGTCGTGGAGCATTACCTGCACACTGCCCGCTGGGAGCAGCTCGAGTACGATCGTCGGGTCACCGACTGGGAACTGAAGCGCGGCTTCGAGCGCTACTGAGCGTGGTGGCGATGGTCCTTTGCATCGGCTCTGTGCATCCTTCGAGACGCACGTCCGGGCCATGCCCGGACGTGCTCCTCAGGATGAGGTAGAGTTTTAGTGGCACAAGAATAAGGACCTCATGGTGAGGAGCGCCGCAGGCGCGCCTCGAACCATGAGGAGCCCGCGCAGCGGGCGTCTCGAAGCACGCAAGGCTGCCGCACCCCATCAACAACCACGCTGAACGATGCCCATTAAGATTCCCCACGACCTGCCGGCCCGCGAGACCCTCGAGCACGAGGGCGTGCTCATCATCCGCGACACCGACGCGATCCGGCAGGACATCCGGCCGATGCGGATCGCGCTGCTGAACCTCATGCCGAAGAAGATCGAAACCGAGACGCAGATCGCCCGCGTGCTGGCCGGCACGCCGCTGCAGGTGGAGATGACGCTCTTCGCGCCCGAGAGCTATGTGCCGAAGAACACGCCGCGCGAGCACATGATCGACTTCTACCGGCCGTGGCAGGCGATCCGCGAGGAGAAGTTCGACGGCCTCATCGTCACCGGCGCGCCGATTGAGCAGCTTCCCTTCGAGGAGGTCGTGTACTGGGACGAGCTGAGAGGCATATTCGACTGGTCGCAAACCCACGTGCACGGGCTCTTCGCGCTCTGCTGGGGCGCCCAGGCGGCGCTCTACCACTTCCATGGCATCCCCAAGCACCAGCTCCCTGAGAAGCGCTTCGGCGTGTTCACCCACCGGGTGCTCGACCACAGCTCCCTGCTGATGCGCGGGCTCGACGACGAGCTGCGCATACCGGTCTCGCGCCACACCGAGAACCGCCGCGAGGATCTCGCCGGGCACGACGACCTCGAGGTGCTCATCGAGTCCGAGGAGGCCGGCCTTTGCCTGGTGCACGACCGCCGGCTCCGGCAGGTGCACATGTTCAACCACCTGGAATACGACTCGGCGACGCTGGACGCGGAGTACCGGCGCGACCTCGAACGCGGCGCTCGCATCGCCCTGCCGCAGCACTACTATCCGCAGGACGATCCCGCGCGGGCGCCGGTGAACACCTGGCGCGGCAACGCGCACCTGCTCTACGCCAACTGGATCAACTACCTCTACCAGACGACGCCCTTCGACCTCGACGCCGTCGGGCGCTGAGTCGACACCGGTTGACGCCTGTCCGGCGACGCGGGACATTGACGCTTCAAGCCAATACCGGGTGGGGCCGATACTGGGTGGGGAGCGCCAGGGCGATGCCGAGGGGCGAGAAATTCGCCATAAATCTGCGCGAGCTGAGCGGCGCGCTGGGCGATCTCGGCACGTTGTTGCCGCTGATGCTGGGCGCTATCGCGGTGACCGGCCTGGCGCCGCTGCCGGTTCTGGCCGGCTTCGCCGTCTTCTATATCGCCACCGCTTTCTACTACCGCTTGCCGATCCCGGTGCAGCCCATGAAGGCTACCGCGGCGGTGCTGCTCACGGCGCAGATCACCCCCGCCGAGCTGGCCGTGAGCGGCGTCATGATCGGCGCGATCCTGCTGCTCCTCGGCCTCACCGGCTGGATCACCCGTCTGGCCCGCCTCGTGCCGCAGTCCGTGCTGGCCGGCCTGCAACTCGGGCTGGGCTTCGCGCTGGCCCTGCTGAGCCTCGATCTCATGGCGACCGCGCCGCTGATCGCGGTGCCAACCCTGGCTGTCCTGCTTTTCCTGCTCGTCGTGCCGGCAGCCCCGGCGGTGCCGGCCGGCCTGGCGCTGGCGACCCTGCTGGCGCTGTGGCTCGGCGCTCCGGGCATCGTGCTGCAGGACCTCCCGGCCGCAAGCCTGCCGCTCACCTCCTGGCCCTCGCCCGACGCGCTGCAGCGCAGTCTTTCGCTTCTCGTCCTGCCGCAGCTTTCGCTCACCTTCGCCAACGCCGTCCTGCTGACGGCGCTCGTCGCGGGCGACTACTTCGGCGCCCGCGCCGCGCACGTCACGCCGCGCCGACTGTCGATCACCAGCGGGCTCGCCAACCTGCTGCTGACGCCACTGGGCGCCCTGCCGATGTGTCATGGCGCGGGAGGCCTTGCGGCGCATCATCGCTTCGGGGCACGCAGTGGGACGGCACCGCTCGTGCTGGGCGCGGCGCTGCTCGCCGTTGCCCTGCTGCCCGGCGACCTCGGCCTGGTCCTGCTGGCTGCCATACCGGTGGCCGGACTCGGCGCTCTTCTCCTCGTTGCCGCCGGAGAGCTGGCGCTGACCCGGCGCCTGTTCGACAGCAAGCCGTCATGCTGGCCGGTCATCGCGACGGCCGCCGCCGTCACGCTCTGGGTCGACCCCTTCTGGGGACTGGTGGCCGGTTCCGCGGCGGAGGTCGTACGGCTCTTTGTTGTGCGCCGGCTGTTTCGCCGCGATTCCCGTTCCACGTAACGGCCTGACGCTGCCGGCTGCTTTTCCAGCCCATTCAACAAGTAGTTGCGAGCGCTTCCTCAGGAGCGTCCTCAGCGTCTGTCGATAACTGTCGAGAAGCGGCTGACAATGGGAATCTTGTTGCCCCATGCGACGCTCTGGGCTAATGTATACCAGGAACCAGGCGCGCGCCGCGCGCCCTTCACCTGACTGCACCCGTCACGCCGATGAAGGCCACGAATATCGTCATGCTACCCAGCAAGCTCGAATTCAAGCCGGTCGCGAACACCTTCAGCTTGAAGGGGCATATCTACGAGACGCTGCGCGAGGGCATCGCCTCGATGAACATCTATGCCGACGATGCCCAGTTGAAGCTCGACGAGCGGCAGCTTTCCGAGCAGCTCGGCATCAGCCGCACGCCGATCCGCGAGGCGCTGGCCCGGCTGGAGCAGGAGGGGCTGGTCACCGTCATCCCGCGCCGCGGCGTCTTCATCGTGCGCAAGACGCGCAAGGAAATCCTCGAGATGATCACGCTGTGGGCCGCGCTGGAGAGCATGGCCTGCCGGCTCATCACCGAGCGCGCCAGCGACGAGGACATCGCCTCGCTGCGCAAGATCTTCACCTCGTTCGAGAACGGCCATGTGCAGGCGCATATCGACGAGTACTCTGACCGCAACATCGCGTTCCACCAGAAGATCCTCGAGCTCAGCGGCTGCGGCCTGCTGAAGGAGACCGCCGACCGGCTGTTCCTGCACATGAAGGGCATCCGGGCGCGCACCATCAGCGAGCTCGACCGCGCCAACCGCTCGATCATCGACCACATGCACATCATCGAGGCGCTGGAGGCGCGCGACACCGATCTCGCCGAGCGCCTGGCGCGCGAGCACACCCTCAACCTGGCGGCGCACATCGAGGCGAACGTCGATTATCTGGACTAGGTCGGACGCCGAAGCCGCAGCCGATAGCGGCGGGCCCGGGGCAACAAGGAGCTATGGAAAGTGTCAGTAACAGCACAGAGCATTGATCCCAACGTGAGCGAGGCCGGCGCACCGCAGGCGCTGACCGACGGCTTTCACCTCGTCATCGACGCCCTGAAGCTCAACGGCATCAACACGATCTATGGCGTGCCCGGCATTCCGATCACCGACCTTTGCCGTTTCATGCAGGGCGAGGGCCTGCGGGTCCTCTCGTTCCGGCACGAGCAGAGCGCCGGCTACGCGGCGGCGATTGCCGGATTCCTGACGCAGAAGCCGGGTGTCTGCCTCACGGTGTCGGCGCCGGGCTTCCTCAACGGCCTGACCGCGCTGGCCCATGCCACGACCAACTGCTATCCGATGATCCTCATCAGCGGCTCCTCGGAGCGCGAGATCGTCGACCTGCAGCAGGGCGACTACGAGGAGCTGGACCAGCTCGCCATCGCCAAGCCTCTCTGTAAGGCCGCCTACCGTGTGCTGCACGCGCAAGACATCGGCATCGCCGTGGCGCGCGCCATCCGCGCCGCGGTCTCCGGCCGGCCGGGCGGCGTCTACCTCGACCTGCCGGCCAAGCTGCTCGGCCAGGTGATGGAGGCCGAGGCCGGCCGCCAGTCCCTGGTGGAGGTTATCGACCCGGCGCCGCGCCAGATCCCGGCGCCGGAAGCGGTGTCGCGCGCGCTCGCGCTGCTGAAGGGCGCCAAGCGGCCGCTCATCATCCTCGGCAAGGGCGCGGCCTACGCCCAGGTCGACGACGACATCCGCGCGCTGGTCGAGAAGAGCGGCATCCCCTACCTGCCGATGAGCATGGCCAAGGGCCTGCTGCCCGACGACCATCCGCAGTCGGCCGGCGCCGCGCGCTCGCTGGTGCTGAAGGAAGCCGACGTCGTCATGCTGATCGGCGCCCGCCTCAACTGGCTGCTGTCGCATGGCAAGGGCAAGTCCTGGGGCAAGCCGGGCACGCAGAAGTTCATCCAGATCGATATCGAGCCCAGAGAGATGGACAGCAACGTCGAGATCGCCGCGCCCGTGGTCGGCGATATCGGCTCCTGCGTCTCCGCGCTGCTCGAGGGCATGGGCGACAAGTGGGCGCCGCCGCCGGCCGAGTGGACCGGCACGGTCAACGAGAAGAAAGAGGCCAACGTCGCGAAGATGCGCCCGCGGCTTCAGAACAACAACGTGCCGATGGACTACCACGGCGCGCTCGGCGCCCTGCGCAGGATCATCGCCGAGCGGCCGGACGTCATCCTGGTGAACGAGGGCGCCAACACGCTCGACTTCGCCCGCAGCATCATCGACATGTACAAGCCCCGCAAGCGCCTGGACGTCGGCACCTGGGGCATCATGGGCATCGGCATGGGCCAGGCCGTCGCGGCCGCGGTGGAGACCGGCTGTCCGGTGCTCGCCGTCGAGGGCGATAGCGCCTTCGGCTTCTCCGGCATGGAGGTGGAGACCATCTGCCGCTACAACCTGCCGGTCTGCGTGGTTGTCTTCAACAACAACGGCATCTACCGCGGCACCGACGTCAATCCCTCCGGCGGCGCCGACGCGGCGATCACCGCCTTCGTGAAGGGGGCGCGCTACGACAAGATGATGGAAGGCTTCGGCGGGGTCGGCGTCAACGTGACGAGCCCCGACGAGCTGAACCGTGCCGTGAGCGAGGCGCTGGATTCCGGCAGGCCGACCCTCATCAACGCGGTGATCGACGAGAAGGCCGGCACGGAAAGCGGCCGCATCGGCAATCTCAATCCGCAGAGCGTCGTTTCCAAGAAATAACCGGCTCCAGCGAGCCTAACTATCCATGAGCAGGAGCACGCAATGAAAGCGCTCGAAGGTGTCCGTATCCTTGATTTCACCCATGTGCAGTCCGGGCCTACCTGCACGCAGTTGCTGGCCTGGTTCGGCGCCGACGTGATCAAGGTCGAGCGCCCGGGTGTCGGCGACGCCACCCGCGGCCAGCTTCGCGACATCCCCGATGTCGACAGCCTCTACTTCACCATGCTGAACCACAACAAGCGCTCGATCACGCTCAACACCAAGGCCGAGAAGGGCAAGGAGGTGCTGCAGCGCCTGGTCGAGACCTGCGACGTGCTGGTCGAGAACTTCGCCCCCGGCGCGCTCGATCGCATGGGTTTCGGCTGGGATCAGGTGCAGAAGATCAACCCGCGCATGATCTATGCCTCGATCAAGGGCTTCGGCGCGGGGCCCTATGAGGACTGCAAGGTCTACGAGAACGTCGCCCAGTGCACCGGCGGCGCTGCCTCGACCACCGGCTTCCGCGACGGCCCGCCGCTGGTGACCGGCGCGCAGATCGGCGATTCCGGCACCGGCCTGCACCTGGCCCTCGGCATCGTGACCGCGCTGTTCCATCGTGAGAAGTCGGGCCGCGGCCAGCGCGTCCAGGCGGCCATGCAGGACG
Source organism: Kiloniellaceae bacterium (assembly GCA_036570545.1). GTDB lineage: Bacteria > Pseudomonadota > Alphaproteobacteria > Kiloniellales > Kiloniellaceae > Pelagibius. Next base: position 4,805 of record DATCXZ010000035.1, on the reverse strand, counting down.
GCGTGCTGAACCTCTGCCGCGTGAAGCTGCGCGACCAGCAGCGCCTGGAGCACGGCCCGCTGAAGGAATACAGCCAGTACGGCCAGGGCATTCCCTTCGGCAACGCCGTGCCGCGCGCCGGTAACGACTCCGGCGGCGGCCAGCCGGGCTGGATCGTCAAGTGCAAGGGCTGGGAGACCGACCCCAACGCCTACGTCTACTTCATCACCCAGGCGGCGGTGTGGGGCAACGTCTGCGACCTCATCGGCAAGCCGGAGTGGAAGGAAGACCCGGCTTACGTCAAGCCGGAGGCCCGCCTCGACAAGATCCCGCAGATCTTCGACACCATCGAGGAGTGGACCAAGACCAAGACGAAGCTCGAGGTCATGGCGGCCTGCAACCCGCTGGACATCCCCTGCGGCCCGATCCTCTCCATGAAGGAGCTGGCCGAGGAGCCGAGCCTGCGCGCGACCGGCACCATCGTCGAGGTCGACCATCCGGAGCGCGGCAAGTACCTGACCGTCGGCAACCCGATCAAGCTGTCGGACTCGCCGGCCGACGTGAAGCGCTCGCCGCTGCTCGGCGAGCACACCGAGGAGATCCTGCGCGATGTCCTCGGCTACAGCGAGGAGCAGGTCCAGGAGACCTGGGCGAGCGGAGCGCTGGGGAACCCCGAGCGCGCTGCCGCCGAGTGAACGAAGGGCGTCGCGCCGGGATCAGACGGCGCGACGCCGATTAGCGACTGATCGACGAACGGGATTTCAGCAACCAGGACCCAGAAACGGGGGGAGCGGGGATGCGCATAGTCGTCCACGGCCAGCAGGCCTTTGGTAAAGCGGTGCTCGAGAAGCTGCTCGAGCGAGGTGAGGACGTGGTCGGTGTGTTCTGCGCGCCGGACAAGGAGGGCCGCCCGGCCGATCCTCTGAAGGAGTTCGCCCTGGAGAAGGGGCTGCAGGTGCACCAGCCGGCATCGTGGAAGACGCCGGAGGCCGAAGAGCTGATGCGCTCCTTCAAGCCTGACCTCTGCGTCATGGCCTACGTGACCCTGTTCGTGCCGCAGGCGGTCGTCGACCTGCCGACCAAGGGCACCATCCAGTATCATCCCTCGCTGCTGCCGCTGCACCGCGGGCCAAGCTCGATCAACTGGCCGATCATCATGGGCAGGAAGCAGACCGGCCTGACCATCTTCGAGCCGGACGAGGGCCTCGACGAGGGTCCGGTCATCCTGCAGAAGACGGTGGACATCGGTCCAGACGACACCCTCGGCTCGCTCTACTTCGATCGCCTGTTCCCGATGGGCGTCGATGCCATGTGCGAGTGCGTGGACCTGGTGCGCGACGGCAAGGCGCAGAAGATTCCGCAGGACGACAGCAAGGCGACCTACGAGAGCTGGTGCCGCAAGGCCGATGCGCAGATCGACTGGTCCAAGCCGGTCGACGAGGTCTACAACCTCATCCGCGGCACCAATCCGCAGCCCGGCGCCTGGACGACCTTCAAGGGCAACGAGCTGAAGATCTTCGACAGCCGCAAGGTGGCCGGCGACGGCGCGCCCGGCACGGTGCTGGCGGTCGAGGGCGACAGCTTCACCGTCGCCGCCAAGGGCGGCGCCATCCGCATCGACCGCGTTCGCCCGCACGACGACAAGAAGATCTCCGCCGGCGATTTCGCCGCCAAGGCCGGCCTGGCCGCCGGCGCCACGCTCGGCAGCTAGCCGTCACTCCAGGAGTTTTCCGACCGGCCGCGGCGGCGCCCCCACTCGCGGCCGGCACAGGGTAGGCAACAATCATCAGATAACAGGTAGAACATCGTCATGGCCAAGTCAGATATCGAAATCGCTCGCGAAGCGAAGATGAAGCCGATCACCGAGGTCGGCGAAAAGCTCGGCATTCCGGCAGACGCGCTGATGCAGTTCGGGCCGACGAAGGCCAAGCTCAGCTACGACTATCTCGAGTCGATCAAGAAGAACAAGGACGGCAAGCTCATCCTGGTGACGGCGATCTCGCCGACGCCGGCCGGCGAGGGCAAGACGACGACCACCGTCGGCCTCGGCGACGGCCTCAACCGGATCGGCAAGAAGGCGATGATGTGCCTGCGCGAGCCCTCGCTCGGGCCCTGCTTCGGCATGAAGGGCGGCGCCGCCGGCGGCGGCTACGCCCAGGTGGTGCCGATGGAGGACATCAACCTCCACTTCACCGGCGACTTCCACGCCATCACCTCGGCGCACAACCTGCTGTCGGCCCTGATCGACAACCACATCTACTGGGGCAACAAGCTCGACATCGATTCCCGTCGCGTCACCTGGCGCCGGGTGCTCGACATGAACGACCGCGCCCTGCGCGACATCACCAGCTCGCTGGGCGGCGTCGCCAACGGCTTCCCGCGCCAGACCGGCTTCGACATCACCGTGGCCTCGGAAGTCATGGCGATCTTCTGCCTGGCCGACGGCCTCGCCGATCTCGAGCGCCGGCTCGGCGACATCGTCATCGCCTACACCCGTGACCGTAAGCCGATCTACGCGCGTGACGTGAAGGCGCCGGGGCCGATGACGGTGCTGCTGAAGGACGCGCTGATGCCGAACTTCGTGCAGACCCTGGAGAACAATCCCGCCTTTATCCATGGCGGGCCGTTCGCCAACATCGCGCACGGCTGCAATTCGGTCTCGGCCACCAAGTCGGCCCTGAAGCTCGCCGACTACGTGGTCACCGAGGCCGGCTTCGGCGCCGATCTCGGCGCCGAGAAGTTCTTCGACATCAAGTGCCGCAAGGCCGGCCTGAAGCCGAACGCCGTGGTCATCGTCGCCACGGTGCGCGCGCTGAAGATGCACGGCGGCGTCGCCAAGGATGCCCTGGGCGACGAGAACGTGGACGCGGTCAAGAAGGGTTGCGCGAACCTCGGCCGCCACATTTCCAACGTGAAGAAGTTCGGCGTGCCGGCGGTGATCGCCATCAACCGCTTCGTCAAGGACACCGACGCCGAGCTGAAGGCGATCCAGGAGTTCGCCAAGACCCAGGGCGTCGAGGCCGTGGCCTGCGAGCACTGGGGCAAGGGCTCCGAGGGCACCGAGGAACTCGCTCACAAGGTGGTCGCGCTGGCCGACGGCGGGACTGCCAACTTCAAGCCGCTCTACGACGAGAAGCTGCCGCTGTTCGACAAGATCGACACCATCTGCAAGCAGATCTACGGTGCCTCCGGCGCGGTTGCCGACAAGAAGGTGCGCGACCAGCTCAAGCAGTGGGAATCGGACGGCTACGGCGACTTCCCGGTCTGCATGGCCAAGACGCAGTACAGCTTCTCGACCGACCCGAACCTGCGCGGCGCGCCGGAAGGACACGAGGTGCCGATCCGCGAGGTGCGCCTGTCGGCCGGTGCCGGCTTCGTGGTGGCGATCTGCGGCGAGATCATGACCATGCCGGGCCTGCCGAGCGTGCCCTCGGCGAACAGCATCAAGCTCGACGACAACGGCCTCATCGAGGGCCTGTTCTGACCGTCGGGATTTCGTCACTGCGATGGCGAGGGGGTAGGGGAGCAGTCGCAGCCATGTAACCGGTCTTTGCTCGGGCCCGCCGCAGACGCAGAAGCTGCGCGCGCCCGCTGGAGGAGATAGCCATGACTTTGCGAACGATCCTGGTGCCCGTGCGCGGCGACGGCAAGGGCGAAGGCGTGCTCGATCATGCCCTCAGCCTCGCGAAGCGTTACAACGCTCACCTCGAGGTCCTTCACTGCCGGCAGCAGCCAGGCGACATGATCTATGGGGTGATGGTCCCGGAAGGCCTGCGCGAGACGATCCGAGCCTCGGCCAATGCGGCTGCCGACGAGGAAGAGGCCAAGGTGCGCAAGCTGTTCGAGGACTACTGCGCCAAGCGCGACATCGCTGTGGTCGAGAAGTCCCCCGGACCGGGCGACCGCGTATCTGCGAGCTGGCGCGAGGCGACCGGCAAGCAGGCGGAGGTCGTCGGCCTGCGCGGCCGGCTCGCCGATCTTATCGTGGTGGCCAGGCCCGACCGCGACATGAACCTGGGGCTCAACACGCTGACGGCGGCGCTACTGGAATCCGGCAAGCTGGTACTCATGTGCCCACCGGGCCCGGGGCAGAGTGTCGGCGCCAAGGTCGCGATCGCCTGGAACGGCAGCGGCGAGGCGGCGCGGGCGATGACGGCGGCCCTGCCGGTCCTCCGCAAGGCCGACGCGGTCACCATCCTCGCCTCGGCGGACCGCGAGCTGCCGATCAGCGGCGAGGACGCCGGGCGCTATCTCGAGTCCCACGGCGTCTCCTGCAGCGTGCACGGCTTCAAGAGAGGATCGGAATCGGTGCCCGCCTTGTTGCTTTCGACCGCCAAGAAGGTCGGCGCCGACTGCCTGCTGATGGGCGCCTACGGGCACAACCGGGAACTGCAGGTCATCTTTGGCGGCGTGACACAGCATGTCGTCGATCATTCCGACCTGCCGATCCTCTTCATGCATTGACGGCGTCGTGCCGTCGGGGCGGCGCCGGCAATGTCGAAGGCCCGGTGGCCTTGGACCTCGCGGATGCGCTATTGAAGGTGGGATCGCAGGCGGGATAGAGGGCGGGCCGGCAGTTCGCGAAGGGGAGAAAAGCGTTGCTGGTAGGTCGGCCTCTGGTATACCATATGCCAGAAAGCTCAAAGTCCCTGAAACCCTCGTGAGAACGCTGTCGTTTCCTAGGATGATGAGGCGGGCTGTTCCATGAACCTTCATGAATACCAAGCCAAGGACCTGCTGCGGCGCCACGGGGTGACGAGCCCCGCCGGCCAGCTTGCGCGCAGTGCCGAGGAGGCTGCCGAAGCCGCGCGCCGGGTCGGCGGCAC
>DATCXZ010000034.1:0-3281 GCA_036570545.1 Kiloniellaceae bacterium | reverse complement strand
GAGGATTCGCCTCTGCGCGAGGACGTCGAGCTGCTGCATGCCGAATCGCTGCGCTGCCGCTCGATTCTGGCTGGCCTCGCCGAGCGGCCGGCAGGCGACGACGGCTCGCCCTACCACCAGCTCCCGATGGTCGCGCTGGTCGAGGCGGCGGCGGCGCCGCACCGGCGCGAGGGGGTGGAGATCGAGATCACGGCGGGGCCCGCCGTCGACAGCGCGGCGCCGCAGCCGACGGTGACCCGCAACGCCGAGGTTCTGCACGGCGTAGGCACGCTGATCCAGAACGCGGTGCAGTTCGCCCGCCACCGCGTCCAGGTCGACCTTACCTGGGACGAGGAGTCGGTGATGCTGCGCATCGCCGACGACGGGCCTGGGTTCGACGTCACTGTTCTCAGCCGTCTCGGCGAGCCCTATTATTCGACTGGCGCCCGGGCGCGCCGCCGCGGCGAGGATCAGCACATGGGCCTCGGCATCTTTATCGCCCGCACTCTGCTGGCGCATCACGGCGCCAGCCTGGAGTTCTCCAATGAGGTGACCGGCGGGGCAGTGGTCGAGATCCGCTGGCCGCGCGGCAGCCTGGAGGTCGCCGGCGCCGAGCAGAAGCATGGCGCCGGGCCGGCGGGCACCGACAGGACGATCAGGACGGCATGAAGCTGATGAGAAAGAAAGAAGGTGCGGAGTGAGGCAGGCGTCATGACGGACGAATCGAAACCGCAGGGTGACGACGGGCCGCTGCCGGAGGCGGCGCCGCGCGACCTGCTGATCGTCGATGACGACCAGCGCTTCTGCGATCGCCTGGCGCGCGCCATGGAGCGTCGTGGCTTTACCGTCGAGACCGCCTACACCGTTGCCGACGGCCTGGCGGTAGCGCGCCGCCTGGCGCCGCGCTATGCGGTGGTCGACCTGCGTCTCGACGACGGCTCCGGCCTCGAGGTGGTGCAGGCCCTGCGCGAGGCGCGCGACGATGCCAGGGTCATCGTGCTGACGGGCTATGGCAACATCGCGACCGCCGTGGCTGCCGTGAAGGTGGGGGCGACGGACTATCTGCCGAAGCCGACCGATGCCGATCAGGTGGAGGCGGCGCTGCTGGAGCGTGGCGAGATCTTGCCGCCGCCGCCGTGCAACCCGATGAGCGCCGACCGTGTGCGCTGGGAGCACATCCAGCGCGTCTACGAACAGTGCGACCGCAATGTGTCGGAGACGGCGCGCCGCCTGCGCATGCACCGGCGCACGCTGCAGCGTATTCTCGCGAAGTACGCGCCGAAGAACTGATCGAAGGACCCAGCCCGGATTTCTAGGAGCCCGCGGCGTGCTGCGGGGTGGCAGCCGTCCGGCGGTGACGCGCGAGGGCGGCGCCGAGCCGCTCCGCAGCCTCCTCGCGGGTAATCTTCTCGGCCAGCAGGTGGTCGAGGAAATAGCCCTGGAACAGCGAGATGCCGTGGGCGCGGCCGATCTCGATGGCGTCGTCCGATTCGCAGCGCATCAGGATGATGCGGCGCGGGTTGGCGGCGGCGATGGCGTCGCGCAGCTTGTCGCCGTCCGTGCCCTCGATCTGCTGGCGCAGTTGCGGGGTCCAGTGCAGCTTGATGAGGTCGAAGCCGAGCTTCTGACGCTCGATGAAAGGCAGCGAGAGCGAGGTCAGGCCGTCGAGGCAGATGCGGTAGCCGCGGTCGAGCAGGAACTCCCGCGCGAAGAGGTAGCGCGCCATATCGGCGAAGACATCCATCTTCTGCAGCTCGATCACGATGGTGTTGCGCCGCGTCTTGTCCAGCCTCGCATCGAACTCCAGAAAGCGCGGCGACAGCACGCTTGCGATGTTGATGTTGAGGCTGAAGGAATGGCGCAGCGTGGAGTCGTCGTTCTTGCTCAGCCAGGCCAGCATGCGCTGATCGAGCTTGCCGGTGAGATACTGAAACAGCCAGCGGTCGGAGAACAGATTCTGGTCCGGCATCAGCGTCTGCCGCAGCGCGCCGATGGAGGTGAACAGCTCGTAGAACAGCGGCACCGCCCTGCCGTCGTCGCCGACCTCGCAGATCGGCTGGCGGCTCGTCATCGCCGACAGGTCCGCTTGCGCAATGGTCTTCTCGAGCAGGGCAAGATTGCCGAGATCGAGCGGCTTCCCGCCGCTGTCCACCGCCCGGTTGGCACGCGCAAGCTGATCCTTTTCGTTGCGCGCCTGGATCAATTGCTCGATGCGGGCGATCAGCGGCCCGCAGCCGCTGTCGAGATCGAAATGGCTGCAAAACTCCTGCGCCGCCTCGTCGCCGCCGGAAAAGTACGGGTCGATGCCCAGCACGTGGCAGACGCGGGCCAGCACCTCGTCGATGCGCCCCGCCGCGTCGCGCGAGAAGACGACGAAGAGGTCGTTGTTGAACAGCGCGAAGAGACTGGCGTCGACCTTCTTGGCTTCTCGCGCCAGCATGATGCGGACTACTTCGAAGCATTCAGGCAGGCGCTGGAAGGTGATCAGCTTGGACAGATGGACCTGGACGGCGCAGTGACTGCCGCCGGCGCGTTCCAGCCGCTTCACATGGTTGAGCAGCGCCTGCTCCTGCAGGCTCGGCTGGCTACTTCCTGACTGCATGGATGAAGCGGCTCCCCTGGAGACGATGGGATTGTCGTCTCCCCTTCCGGGAGCATAAAATCTACCACTTTCGATTTGGTTAATCGGATGTTTCTGACCGAGAAGGGCCGACGGTTCCGGCGGATTTGCTTGCCTCCCATCCGGCATTCCAGTAGGGCAATCGCGAGGTTGAGAGGCGGTGCAGCGCGCCTGCCTCGCCTGATCGTTTAGAAGCTTGTCCGCCTCCGCGGCGGCAGGACGGAGGCCGGCCCTGGCCGGCACAGGGGATGAACGAAGCTTCGCAAGCGACCGATAGCACAGAAGCGCTGACGGCGGCGCTGGGGCGTTCCGACCTCGCGCGCGCTGTCGAGCGGCTCGCCGGCGTGCCCGTGCTGGTGCTGGGCGACATCATGCTCGACCGCTTCGTCTATGGGACGGTGGAGCGCATCTCGCCGGAGGCCCCGATCCCGGTGCTGCGCATCGCCGAGGAAACGGCCATGCTGGGTGGTGCCGGCAACGTGCTGCGCAACCTCGCCGCCCTTGGCGCGCGGCCGCAAGGCATTGCCGTGATCGGCGAGGATGCCGCGGGGGCCGAAGTCGAAGCCCTCGCCCGTGCCTGCGTCGCCCCGGCCGGCGGCACCGTGGATCTGCTGCGCAGCCCGGCCCGCGCCACCACCCTGAAGGACCGCTTCATCGCGGCCGGGCAGCAACTCCTGCGGGT
>DATCXZ010000033.1:0-11070 GCA_036570545.1 Kiloniellaceae bacterium | reverse complement strand
CACGCCATCAATCTCGTCGCCTTCGCCGGCATCTCGGTGCCGCCGTTCTGGCTCGCCATCCTGCTCATCATCCTCTTCGCGGTCACCCTCGGCTGGCTGCCGGCCGGCGGCATGGGCGAAGGCCGCGACGCCTGGAGCGACCTGCGCTACCTGGTGCTGCCGGTCGTGGCGCTGACCATCGCCACCGTCGGCAGCATCATCCGCTTCGTGCGCGCCGCCGCCGTGGAGACGCTGCGCCAGGACTACGTGCGCACGGCGCTCGCCAAGGGCCTGACCGGCCGCCAGGTGGTGCTCGGCCACGTGCTGCGCAACGCCATGATCCCGGTGATCACCATCCTGGCGCTGCAGATGGGCAGCCTGTTCTCCGGCGCGCTCATCACCGAGCAGGTCTTCGCCTACCTCGGCATGGGCAAGACGATCTACGACGCAGTCATCGGCAACGATTACAACGTGGCGCTGGTCGGGCTGCTGCTGGCGACGCTGACGACGCTGCTGGCCAACCTGGTGGCCGATCTCGCCTATAGCTGGCTCGATCCCCGGATCAGTTACGAATGAGAATCAGTTACGAATGACGGGCCCTGATCCACAGCTCGGCGCCCTCGCCGCCGAAGCCGCCGCCGCGCGCGGCGGCGCGCTCACCGTGCGGCAGGTGTTCCGGCGCCGCTTCCTGCGCCACCGACTCGCGGTCGGCAGCCTCGTCTTCCTGATCCTGCTCGCGCTCGGCACCACCGCTGCCCCCCTGGTGGAATCCTGGCTCGGTGTCGACGGCAACCTGGTCGACCTCTTCAACGCCAAGCAGCCGCCGTCGCCGCAGCATCCGCTCGGCACCGACGAACTCGGCCGCGACCTCCTGGTGCGCCTGCTCTACGGTGGCCAGGTGTCGCTGCTGGTCGGCCTGGCGGCGGCGCTCTGCGCGGCGGTCATCGGCACCCTGCTGGGCCTCGCCGCCGGCTACTACGGCGGCCGGCTCGACGCCCTGCTGATGCGCTTCACCGATGGCGTCATCGCGCTGCCGATCCTGCCGCTGCTCATCATCCTGGCGGCGGTCGACCTCGGCAAGCTGGGGCTGCCGCAGGCGCTGGTCGCCTCCGAAAGCGTCAGCCTCTACCGCATCGTCCTGCTCATCGCGCTGGTCGGCTGGACCACCGTGGCGCGGCTGGTGCGCGGCGCCACGCTCTCGATGAAGACCCGCGAGTTCGTGCGCGCCGCCGAGGCGCTGGGCGCCAGCGGACCGCGCATCATGCTGGTGCACATCCTGCCCAATGTGGTCTCGCCGATCATCGTCGCCACGACGCTGTCCGTCGGCGGCATCATCCTGCTGGAATCGGTGCTGAGCTTCCTCGGACTCGGCATCCAGCCGCCGCTGCCGTCGTGGGGCAACATGCTGACCTCGGCGCAGGAGCTGATCTGGGACTCGCCGGCGCTGGCGATCTATCCCGGCCTGCTCATCTTCGCCACCGTCATCGCCTTCAACTTCCTGGGCGACGGCCTGCAGGACGCGCTCGACCCGCGCGCCCTCGATAGCGGGGAGTGATCAGTCCCTCGGCGGCGGCCCCGGCTCGTCTTCCGGGATCGGCGAATTGCCGGCCGGCGGCCCTTCGCCGGCGGGCGGCGTGATCTCATAATCGGGCAGCGGTGCCGGCTCCGTCGCCGTGTCCGGCTCGGCCGCCGGGACGGCTTCCTCGGCCGGCTCCGCCGGGCGGGCGACCGTGACCATCGCCTGGTCGGTGCCGTAGAACACCATCGAGACCTCGCCCTCGAAATCGGCCGGAGCGCGATAGCCGACGGCGCGCACCGGCACCGTGCCGCCGCACAGCACGACGACGCTCTGGCCGGTGCCGGCGTCGTAGACCTCGCCGGTTGCAGGAGCCTGCGATCCCGCACCGCTGAACATCTCGCCGGCGGCCGCCTCGAAAGCGGGCGGCTCCATGCCGCAGCGCTTGGAGCGGACACCGTAGACGATCACTTCCTGGCCGGGCTGCACAGTGAAGTTGCCGCCCAGCGGGATGCGCGGCGGGTCGGAGGCATAGAAGCCGCGCGGCCCGCCGCAGCCGGCAAGGCTCCCGGCCAGGCCCAGGCCCAGGACGAGCGCCAGGGCGCTCCAGCAATGCCTCCTCATCGTACCCCCTTCGGACGAGCATCCCAGTTGCGGGCGCAAGGTACTAAGCCCGCCCGTATCCCGTCAAACCGCAAAGCCTAACGGTGCCCCGCAGCCGGCCCCCGGCCGCCGAGCAGGAAGGAAAGCGCCACGCCGGCCAGGAAGCCGGCGGCATGGGCCTTCCAGCCGATCGCCGCGCCGGCCAGGAAATCGCCGAGGCCGGTGATGCCGAACAGCAGGTTCAGCCCCAGGAAGACGCCGACGAAAATGAGCGCGCCGCGCCGGCGGGCCGCACCGCCGCCAGCGAACATGAAGCGCATCGCCGCGCCGGTCATGCCGTAGACCGCGCCCGAGGCGCCGATCAGTGCCAGCGGCTCGGCGGCGAAGGCATACTCGGCGAGCGCGCCGGCGGCGGCCGTCAGCGCGAAGAGCGCCAGGTAGCGCAGCAGGCCGAGGTGGCGCTCGACGAAGCTGCCGAAGGCCAGCAGGAAGCCGAGATTGAGGCCCAGGTGCATGAGGTCAAAGTGCAAGAAGGCGTGGCTCACCAGCGTCATCAGCCCCTGCAGGCTGGGCAGAGCCGCGCCCGGTGGCCAGAAGGTGGTGGAGACGAAGGCGAAGGTGTTCATCAGCCACGCCCAGGCCGCCCCTTCCAGGAGGCTCTGCAGCCCGAAGGCCGCGACCATGCCGAGGCCCAGCCACAGGGTGCCGGGCGGCAGGTTGAACATCGGCTCGCGCGCCCCTCGATAGGGTGGGCCGGGGGGCGGCGCTTCCAACGGATCGGGCTGCGGCGTCATCGAGCCGATGTGAGGGTTCTGCCGCGCAATGGCAAGCGGAAAGCGTCGGCGGGTGCTGCTCGGCCACCTCTCTCTCCTCGCGGAGCTACCGGATTCACACATCTCATGCAGGAGAGGCCCGCTCTCGCCACACGAAGGCTGTCGTCCCGGCACTGCTTGCCGGGACCCAATGCCCGAGCCGTCTGAAGGTCTTGCCGCTCAAGAGTGGGGCGTTTGCGGCTGGCGGGGATGCAATGGTGGCACGACGTCGCCACGCGTCGATGCCAACGGATCCCGGCGACAAGCGCCGGGACGACAGTTGTGTTTGTGTGTGTGAACGCTCGCAAGACAGTCGTGTGAGATCCCAGAATCTCGTAGCTCCCTACCGGGGCAACTCCTGCTCGACCAGGGCGGCCCAGTAGCTGGCGCCGATGACGGCGATGTCGTCGTTGAAGTCGTAGCGCGGGTTGTGCACGGCGCAGCCGCCGGGGCCGCCATCGGTGCCATTGCCGATCCAGATGTAGCAGCCGGGCCTGGCCTGCAGCATGTAGGCGAAGTCTTCCGACCCCATCAGCGCGTCGGCGCCCAGGATCACCTTGTCCTCCCCGACCACGCGGGCGGCAGCGGCGGCGGCGATGCCGGTCTCCACCTCGCTGTTCACCAGCGCCGGATAGCGCCGCTCGTAGCGCAGCGTCATGGTGGCGCCCTGCGAGTCGCAGATACCCCGCGCGATGCGCTCGAGGTCCTGCTCCAACTGGTCCTGCGTCTCCTTGCGGAAGGTGCGCACGGTGCCGCGGATGACGGCGGTCTCGGGGATGACGTTCCAGGTGTCGCCGGCATGGAACTGGGTGACGCTGACCACGACGGTGTCGATCGGCGCGGTGCGCCGGCTGGCGATGGTTTGCAGGGCGGTAACGATCTGCGCGCCGATCACCACGGGGTCGATGCCGAGCTGCGGCATGGCGGCGTGGGCGCCCTTGCCGGTCACCACGATCTCGAAGATGTCGAAGGCGGCCATGGCGGGGCCGCTGCGCAATGCCACCGTGCCGGCCGGGATGCCCGGCATGTTGTGCAGGCCGTAGACCGCGCCGACCGGGAACTTTTCGAACAGCCCCTCCTCCACCATGACGCGGCCGCCGCCCTCGTTCTCCTCGGCGGGCTGGAAGATGAAGGCGACGCGACCATCGAAATTGCGCGTCTCGGCGAGGTACTTGGCGGCGCCCAGCAGCATCGCCGTGTGGCCGTCGTGACCGCAGGCGTGCATCTTGCCCTCGTGCCGCGAGCGGTGGTCGAAGCCGTTGAGCTCCTGGATATGCAGGGCGTCCATATCGGCGCGCAGGCCGATGGAGCGGCCGGACCTGTTGCTCTGGCCGTCCAGCACCCCGACGACGCCGGTGGTGGCGAGGCCGCGGTGCACCTCGATGCCGAACTCGGCCAGCTTCTCGGCCACGAAGTCGGCGGTGCGCAGCTCCTCGAAAGCGGTCTCGGGGTGGGCGTGGATGTCGCGGCGCCAGCCCTTCATCTCGTCGTGGAACTCGGCAATACGGTTGTTCACGGCCATGGCGCGGAAGCTCCTGTTGCAGACTAGCTCTCGGTGCCCGGCGGCCGCGGCGCGCGCTCGACCGGGGGCAGGCGGTTCTCCTCCACCGCGTGGCAGGATACCTCGCCGGTCGCCGTCGCCAAAGGCCTTGGCGTCTCGCGCCGGCAGCGCTCGTCGGCGAAAGGGCAGCGCGGGTGGAAATGGCAACCGCTGGGCGGCGCGATCGGGCTCGGCACCTCGCCCGCCACCGGCGTGCGCGGGCGGCCGGTCATCTCGAGATCGGGAATGGCATCCAGCAGCATGCGGGTATAGGGATGCCGAGGGCGGCGGAACAGGGCGCGCGCCTCGCCCCACTCGACGAGGCGGCCAAGATACATGACGCCGACGAAGTCGGAGATGTGATAGACTACGGCGAGATCGTGGCTGATGAAAAGGTAAGTGAGGCCCAGCTCGCGCTGGAGCCGCTTCATCAGGTTCAGGATCTGCGCCTGCACCGAGACGTCGAGCGCCGAGGTCGGCTCGTCGCAAACCAGGAACTCCGGGTTGCTGGCCAGAGCGCGGGCGATGGAGATGCGCTGGCGCTGCCCGCCGGAGAACTCGTGCGGGAACTTCGTGCCGTCCGCCGGCGACAGCCCCACCTGCTGAAGCAGCTCGCCGACGCGCGCGGCGATCGCCTGGCGGTCCTCGAGCAGGCGATGGGCGCGGATCGGCTCGGCAACGATGTCGGCGACGCGCCAGCGCGGGTTCAGGCTGGCATAGGGGTCCTGGAAGATCATCTGCAGGCGCTTGCGCAGGCGAGCGGTGTCGGCGCGCGCGGTGACGGCCGCCATGTCGCAACCGTCGAAGAGGACGCGCCCGCCGCTCGGCCGGTGCAGTCCGACGACGAGGCGCGCCACCGTCGACTTGCCGCAGCCGGACTCGCCGACGAGGCTGAAGGTGGTGCCGCGCGGAATGCGGAAGGAAACGTGGTCCACCGCCGTCAGCAGCGCGCGCCCCTGGCCCTGCAGCAGGCGGTTCAGCAGCGGCGGCGAGACGTCGAAGATCTTCGAGAGATCCTCGACTTCGACCAAAGGCAACGCCACTTCCTCCCGTGCGACCGCCTGCCGTTCAGTCATGTCGGCGCCCGCCGTCGCGAAAGAGCCAGCAGGCGGCGTCGGTCCGTTCCACCGGCGCGAGCTCCGGGCGCTGCTGCCGGCAGCGCGCGAAGGCCTGCGGGCAGCGCGGGTTGAAGGCGCAGCCGGCGGGAATGGCGTCGAGCCGTGGCATGGTGCCGTCGATCTGGGTCAGCGTCTGGACATCGTAGCCAACCAGCGGGATCGAGCCCATCAGGCCGATGGTGTAGGGATGCTTTGCCCGCCGCACCACCTCGGCCACCGGCCCGACTTCGACGATGCGCCCGGCGTACATCACGGCAACGCGGTCCGCAGTCTCGGCGATGACACCCATGTCGTGGGTCACCAGCATGACAGCCGCGCCGTGATCGCGGCAGAGTCGCTTCAGCAGCGCGATGATCTGCGCCTGGATCGACACGTCGAGCGCCGTGGTCGGCTCGTCGGCGATGATGAGGCGCGGGTTGGCGCAGAGCGCGAGCGCGATCACCACGCGCTGGCGCATACCGCCGGAGAACTCGTGCGGATACTGGTCGATGCGCCGCTCGGCGGCCGGAATGCCAACCTCATGCAACAATTCCACGGCGCGCTTGCGCGCAGCCCCGTGGCTGAGGTCGCCGTGGGTGAGGATGGTTTCGGTGAGCTGGCGGCCGACGGTGTAGAGCGGGTTCAGCGAGGTCTGGGGGTCCTGGAATACCATGCCGATGTGGCGGCCACGGATGCGGCGAAGCTGCTCGTAAGGCAGGTCGTCGATGCGGCGGCCGTCGAAGCGGACCTCGCCGCCGGCAATGCGGCAGGGGGGGTCCAGGAGTCCGATCACAGCCGCGCCGGTCAGCGACTTGCCGGCGCCGGACTCGCCGACCACGCCCAGCACCTCGCCCTCGCCGATCTCAAAGGAGATGCCGTCGACCGCAACCAGGGTGCCGCGCCGGCCGGGGATCTCGACGCGCAGGTTCTCGACCTCGAGCAGCGGCCGCATCAGCGCAGCTTCGGGTTCAGGGCGTCGCGCAGCCAGTCGCCCAACAGATTGACGGCCAGCACCAGGATGGCGAGCGCGGCGCCGGGAAAGATGGTGATCCACCACGAGCCCGAGAACAGGAAATCGTTGCCGACCCTGACCAGGGTGCCGAGCGACGGCGAGGTCGCCGGCACGCCGATGCCGAGGAACGACAGGGTCGCCTCGGTGATGACCGCGATGGCGAGATTGATGGTGGCGATCACCAGCACCGGGCCTATGACGTTGGGCAGCACGTGACGCAACATGATGAGCAGCGGCGGAATGCCAATGACGCGCGCCGCCTGCACGTACTCCTTGCTGCGCTCGACCATGGCCGAGCTGCGCACGGTGCGGGCATACTGAACCCAGAACGAGAGGCCGATGGCGAGCACCAGCACATAGAACCAGATGTCGGCGTGCAGCTCGCGCGGCAGCACGCTGCGCGACAGGCCGTCGATCAGCAGCGCGATGAGGATGGCCGGGAAAGTGAGCTGCACGTCGGCGATGCGCATGATGACGGCGTCCACCACGCCGCCGAGATAGCCGCTCAGCAGGCCGAGGCCCACGCCCAGCACCAGGGCGAGGACCACGGAGGCGAAGCCGACCCCGAGCGAGATGCGGGCGCCGTAGATCACGGCAGAGAGGATGTCGCGGCCCTGCGCGTCGGTGCCGAGCAGGAAGCGCGGATCGCCCTCGCGGTGCCAGATCGGCGGAATCTCGGAATCCATCAGGTCGACGGTGGAGAGGTCGAAGGGATCGTAGGGCGCCAACCAGGGAGCAAAGACGGCCGCGCCGACGAAAAGGATGGCGACGAGGGCAGAGACAACCGCAACGGGCGAGCGGCTGAAGGAGTGCCAGAGGTCGCTGTCGAGGAAGCGGCCGACGCCGTCGCCGAGACGCGCCGCCGCGCTTGCCGCCCCCTCCCGCCTGCCGTCCTGCAGAGCCATCTCCCTTTTCCTACGGGTGGCCGACCGCCACGGCCTTTTCAGCGCGCAGGCGGGGATCGACCACGTAGTACAGCAGGTCGACGATGAGGTTGATGACGACGAAGAAGAAACCGACCAGCATGAGGTAGGCGGCCATCACGGGGATATCGACCTCCGATATCGCCTGGATGAACAGCAGGCCCATGCCTGGCCACTGGAACACCTGCTCGGTGATGAGGCTGAAGGCGATGATGGAGCCGAGCTGCAGCCCGGTGATGGTGATGACCGGCACCAGGGTGTTCTTCAGCGCGTGGCCGAAGTTGACCGCCCTGCTGGAGAGGCCACGGGCGCGCGCGAACTTGATGTAGTCGGTGCGCAGCACCTCGATCATCTCCGCGCGCACCAGGCGCATGATGAGGGTCAACTGGAACAAGGCCAGGGTGATCGACGGCAGGATGAGCGCCAGGAGGCCGGACTCGGTGAGGAAGCCGGTCGACCACCAACCGAGCTGCACGGTGTCGCCACGCCCGAAGGTCGGGAGCTGCGGCACCAGGGCGAGGCCGAGGGCAGCGTTGATGTCCTGCGACAGCACGCCGAACACAAGGATCAGCAGGATGCCGATGAGGAAGGTCGGCAGCGAGATGCCGACGAGGGAGAGAGTGAGGAAGACCTGGGGCAGGAAGCCGCGCCGCTTCAAGCCCGTGTAGACGCCCAGCGGCACGCCGATGAAGAGGGCAAGCGCCGCGGCCACCAGGGAGAGCTCCAGCGTTGCCGGCACGCGCTCGGCGATCAGCTCGGCCACCGGGCGGCGATGGCGGTAGGAGATGCCGAAGTCGCCCTGCGCCGCGTTGGCGAGGAAGCGGCCGTACTGCACGAGGAAGGGATCGTCGAGGCCGAGTCGCTGGCGCAGTTCGGCGCGCTGCTCCAGGGTGGTGTCCTGGCCCACCATGTTGTTGATCGGGTCGCCGACATAGGTGAACAGCGAGAAGGCGATGAAGCCTACCGCCAGCAGGACGAGAATGGACTGCAGCAGCCGTCGGACGACGAAGGCGATCATTGGTCTCCGGCTCTGCCCCCCTGACCTGGCTGGGACCGCGTAGGGATGCAAAAAGGGTCCGGGCGAAGCCGCCCGGACCCCTTACATAGCATCCGACCTACTGCACCGTCACGTATTGCAGATGAAACACGTCGTCGGGCCGCTGGGCCACGGTGACATTGTCGCGCACCCCCCAGGACAGCGGCTGCTGGTGCAGCGGGATGTGGCCGACCTCCTCGGAGTGGATGCGGTTGGCCTCGTCGATCAGCGTCTGGCGCTTCTCGGGGTCGGTCT
Source organism: Kiloniellaceae bacterium (assembly GCA_036570545.1). GTDB lineage: Bacteria > Pseudomonadota > Alphaproteobacteria > Kiloniellales > Kiloniellaceae > Pelagibius. The sequence goes on along the minus strand of DATCXZ010000033.1, from coordinate 2,297 downwards.
CCACCTGAATCAGGTCCGCAAGCTCGGTGACCCGCTCGTTGCAGTAGCCGCCGAGATTGAAAGAGCCCTTGCCGTCGACCCGGCAGGCCATAAGCGTGACGATGGCGTTGTGGGCATCGAAGGTGGAAGGCGTCCAGCCGAGCAGGTAGAAGGAGGTGTCGTAGCCGTTCTGCGCCAGGACCTTGGCGAAGTACTTCGACTTGGTCTGCGCCAGCAGGTCGACCTTCACCCCGATGCGGGCGAGCATCGAGGCCACCGCCTGGCAGATGCGCTCGTCGTTCACGTAGCGATCGTTCGGGCAGTCCAGGGTCACCGTGAAGCCCTCGGCGTAGCCGGCCTCGGCAAGCAGCGCCTTGGCCTTCTCGGGATCGTAGGGCAGACGCTCGTTCAGCTTCGCATTGAAGCCGTTGATCTGCGGCGCGAACATCAGGTTGGTGGGTGTCGAGGCGCCGCGCATGATCTTGTCCTTGATCGCCTCGATGTCGATGGCCTGGTAGAAGGCCTGGCGCACGCGCTGGTCCTTGAAGGGATTCTTCCCCTTCACGCTGGAGTACAGCAGCTCGTCACGGTCCTGATCGAAGCCGAGAAAGATGGTGCGCGCCTCCGGTCCGGTCAGCGGGCTGACGCCGTCGGCGTCATCCAGCCGCTTCCAGTCCTGCACGGGAATGGGATAGGCCATGTCGACGTCACCCGAGATCAGAGCCGCCACTCGTGTCGCATCCTGGCCGATCGGCGTGAAGATGCCCTCGGTGACGTTGCTCTTGTTGTCGCCCCACCAGTCGGGATTCGCCACCAGGACGGTGCGCACGTCGGGCTGGCGCTCCTTCACCATGTAAGGGCCGGTGCCGTTCGCATGGAGGTTGGCGTAGTTGCCCTCGTCGCCGCCGCTGATATTGGTCGCCTTGGTGCTGCCGTGCTCCTCCGACCACTCCTTGTCCATGATCATGAAGATCTCGAGCTGCAGCGGCAGGATCGGGTCCGGCTGCGGCGTCACCAGGTCGACTGTGAAGTCGTCGACCTTCACCGCCTCCTTGATGAGGTTCGCGATAACCTTCATATCGGAGCCTTCGGTGCGGATGCGGTCGATCGAGAAGAGCACGTCGTCGGCATTGAAGGCATTGCCGTTGTGGAACTTGACGCCCTTGCGCAGGGTGAAGCGCCACACCGTCGGCTCGACATTCTCCCAGGAGGTCGCCAGGGCCGGCTGCAGCTTCAGGTCCGGCGTGCGGGTGACCAGCCCCTCGTAGAAGTTCGCCTGGAAGCCCAGCGTGAAGGTTTCGAAGAGGCCATGCGGGTCCAGCGTCTGGATATCGCCCTGAAATGCCCAGCGGAAAGTCTCGGCGGCGGCGCTACCGCTGCCTGCGGCGATGCCGACGGCGGCCACGGCGGCCAAGACACCTCCCCTTGTCGTCCAACGCCTCACTGCCCGATCCCGCTGCGCAACCATGGCCGCGTCCCCCCAAGAGCCAAGCCGGTCGCAGATCGGCCGACCGCCAGTTGAATATTAAGAAATAATTGCAACCACCAGTAAAGATTGGAGAAAATGGTATCGCGATACCAACGTATTACGAGCAGGCCACGCAAAACAAGCGGCTTTGCTCGGCTGAGCGGCGCCGGGTCGGCCGTCAGAGGGCGTTCTTTACGAAGCGCCCGCCCGCAGCGCCGCGCGGGCGAGCGGCTCGGTCTCGGTCCAGCTCATGCCGGGCTCGAGGCGCGGGTCGTAGAGCAGGCGGACCATCAGGCGGTCGTCCGCGGTGAGATCGACTGCGCGGCCGGAGTCGTTGAACACCGTGTCGGCCTCGGGCTCGAGGTCGTGCATGAGGCCGAGGGCCTGCGTCGTCTGCTGCACCAGGCAGCCCTGGACGGTGCGGGCACCGCGGTCGGTGCGCAGGAACACCACCGCGAAGTCTATGCCGCGGCCGTTCGGCCAGCCGCCCCACAGGAAGCCGAAGCAGGTGGAGTCCGCCATGCCGGCCAGCAGATTGTCGAAACGCCGGGGGTCGGCGACGTGGCGGGCGTATAGGCTGCGGTGACGCCGGGCCGATGCGACGGGGTCGTCGGCGAAGAACACCAGCAGATTAGCGCTCGCCGGCGACGCCTCTGTGATCTCGATGCCGGTGATGCCGGCAAGGTCGTGTAGATGCTGCCGCGCGGCCTGCCGCTCGCTGTCGCCCGGCGCATCGACGAAGGCGGCGCGGATCGGCTGCTGCCACTTGGCGAGATGATCGCGGCCCGGCACCGGCGCGCCGGGACCGAAGGCGAGGCGGCGGAAGGTCTCGAGCTGCGCCGCCTCGGTC
>DATCXZ010000032.1:0-4171 GCA_036570545.1 Kiloniellaceae bacterium | reverse complement strand
CGCAAGATCTATGATCATTTCCACCGGGATGGCTAGTCTGGCAGGCCAGCCATGCGCCTAGGTCTGCATTCCCCGGGCCCTGCCCTCTGGGTCACGCCGGGGGGCTGTGCTACAAGGGGCGGAAGATCGGAAAGTCCGCGGCACCGGCGGCGGACGGCTCTTCAGGAGGAAGAACGGGACGCATGCTGACCAGCCTGCCGAACATCCTGACCTTGTCGCGCATCGCCGCGATCCCGCTGCTGCTGGCGCTGATCTACGTGGACACGCCGCTGTTCCGCTGGCTCGCCCTCGGCGGCTACGTCCTGGCCTGCGTCACCGATTATTTCGATGGCTACCTGGCCCGCCACATGAAGCAGATCTCGCCGCTCGGGCGCTTCCTCGACCCGATCGCCGACAAGCTGCTGGTCGCCTCGCTGATCGTCATGCTGGTGGCGACGCAGCAGATCGCCGGCCTGGAGATGATACCGGCCATCGTCATCCTGGCGCGCGAGATCCTGGTCTCCGGCCTGCGCGAATACCTCGCCGAGATCAAGGTCTCGGTGCCGGTGACGAAGCTGGCCAAGTGGAAGACGGCCATTCAGATGGTGGCGCTGGGCTTCCTCATCGTCGGCGACCCCCAGTCGGCGATGCTGTCGCTGCACACGACCGGCGAGGTCGGCCTGTGGATCGCCGGCGCGCTGACCGCGCTCACCGGCTATGACTACATGTCGCGCGGCCTGAAGCACATGGTCGGCCAGGAAAGCGGCAGCCGATGAGTCCCGCCTGTGCACCGGTCCCTACACCAGGAGCCATGAAAGTCATCGGACTGGCCGGCTGGAGCGGCAGCGGCAAGACCACGCTCATTGTCCAGTTGATTCCCGCATTGGTGCGCCGCGGCCTCAGCGTCTCCACCATGAAGCACGCCCACCACGCCTTCGACGTCGACAAGCCCGGCAAGGACTCCTACGAGCACCGTGCCGCCGGCGCCACCGAGGTGATGGTCGGCTCGGGCCGGCGCTGGGCCCTCATGCACGAGCTGCGCGGGGAGCCCGAGCCCGACAGCGCCAGCCTGATGCAGCACATGACACCGGTCGACCTGCTGATCATCGAAGGCTGGAAGGCGGAGGGCCACGACAAGATCGAGGTCCATCGCCCCGCCCACGGCAAGCCGCTGATTCAGCCCGAGGACTCCAAGGTGGTTGCCGTCGCTTCGGACGCCGAGCTGCCGGGCCTGCCGGTGCCGCGCCTCGATCTCAACGATGTCGAGGCCATCGCCGGCTTCATCGTCGCCCACTGCGGCCTCGCCGCCAAGCTGCGGCAGGGCGTGGCCGGCTAGGCGATGGCACAGCTCAGCGACGACTGCTTCGCGCACGGTGGTGCCCTCATGCGGGTCGACGAGGCGCGCCGGCTGCTGGCGGAGGCTATCGCTCCGGTGACCGCGAGCGAGCCGGTCGGCCTGCACCAGGCGCTGGGGCGCATCCTCGCCGAAGACATCGTCTCGCCGGTGGACATCCCGCCGGCGCCGAACTCCGCCGTCGACGGCTATGCGGTTTGGCACGCGGACCTCGATCCGGAGAATGCGACGCGGCTGCCGGTCGTCGGCCGCGTCACCGCCGGCCAGCAGGACCTGCCGGTGGCCAGGCGCGGCACCGCCATCCGCATCTTCACCGGGGCAAGGCTGCCCCAGGGTTCGGACTCCGGCGGCCCCGACACTGTGATGATGCAGGAGGACTGCGCGGAGGACGGCGACCCAAAAGCCCCCTGGGTCGTGATCAAGCCCGGCATCCGCAAGGGCGCCAACGCGCGCAAGGCCGGCGAGGATGTCACGGCCGGCGCGGTGGTGCTGAGGCGCGGCCAGAAGCTGCGCCCGCAGGACGTCGGCCAGGCCGCCGCGGTCGGCCGCCAGGAGGTCGTGGTGTCGACGCGCCTGAAGGTCGGGCTGTTCTCCACCGGCGACGAGCTGCGCGAGCCGGGCATGCCGCTCGACGCCGGCGCCATCTACGATTCCAACCGCTACACCATCCACGCCCTGCTGACCGGGCTCGGCTGCCAAGTCGACGACCTCGGCATCCTGCCCGACCGCCTCGACGTGGTGCGCGAGGCGCTCGCCCAGGCCGAAGGCCGTCACGATCTGCTGGTGACCTCCGGCGGCGTTTCGGTGGGCGAGGAGGATCACGTGAAGGCCGCCGTCGAAGCGCTCGGCAAGCTGCACCTCTGGCGCCTCGCCGTGAAGCCGGGCCGGCCGATCGCCCTCGGTCAGGTCGGCCGCGTGCCCTTTGTCGGCCTGCCGGGCAACCCGGTGGCCGTGGTGGTCACCTTCCTCACCATCGTGCGTCCGATGATCCTGCGTTTGATGGGCGGCAACCACACCCCGCCGCACACCTTCCGGGTGCGCGCCGGCTTCGATCACAAGAAGAAGAAGGACCGCCGCGAGTGGCTGCGCGCGCGTCTGGTCGACGATGCGTCCGAGGGTCTCACCGCCGAGAAGTTCCCCCGCGAGGGCGCCGGCATCCTCTCCTCCCTGGTCGCCGCCGACGGCCTCATCGAGTTGCCCGAGGACTTGACCCGGCTGGAGGCGGGCGCGATGGTCGAGTTCCTGCCCTTCAGCGGGGTGGCCCAGTAGCCTATATCTTAGGCTATATGCCCATCCGTCGAGACGCTTGCTTCGCAAGCTCCTCAGGATGAGGTCAGGATTTAAGGCCAGAGTTTGAGGCCCGGGCTGAAGGCCCGAGTTTAAGATCGAGATTATAGCCTCATCCTGAGGAGGCGCCGAAGGCGCCGTCTCGAAGGGCGAGGCGCGGCCACCGCACCGTTAGGAAGGGAACCCTCGTGAAGCTGCTCTATTTCGCTTGGTTGAAAACCCGGACCGGCATGGCCGAAGAGGAAGTGACCCCGCCCGAGGGTGTGGCCACGGTCGGCGAGCTGTTGTCCTGGCTTGAAGGCCGCGGGCCGAACTTCGCCGCTGCCTTCTCTGATCGCCGCGCCATCCGCGTCGCGGTGAACCAAGCCTATGCGCAGCCGGGCGATCCGGTGCGCGCGGGCGACGAGGTGGCGATCTTTCCGCCGGTGACCGGGGGCTAGCGCGCCATGATCCACGTGCAGCAGGAGGACTTCGACGTCAGCCAGGAGCTGGCAAAGCTGACCGCTGACAACCACGCCATCGGCGGCGTCGCCGTCTTCGTCGGCCTGGTGCGCGACATGGCAGGAGAGTCGGCGATCTCCGCAATGACTCTCGAGCACTACCCGGCGATGACCGAGAAGATGCTCGCCGAGATCGAGCAGGAAGCGCGGACGCGCTGGCCGTTGGAGGCGAGCCTCGTCATCCACCGCTACGGCCGCCTCGAGCCCGGCGACCGGATCGTCATGGTCGCCGCCGCTTCGGCGCACCGCCAGGCCGCCTTCGAGGCCAGCGCATTCCTCATGGACTGGCTGAAGACCAAGGCGCCGTTCTGGAAGCTCGAAGAGACCAGCGAAGGCGCCCAGTGGGTCGACGCCCGCGACAGCGACGACAAGGCCGCGGCACGCTGGGTGAAGCGCGATCCCGACGCGGCGGAATAGCCGTCACTCCCGCCTGGCGGTGCGCGACATCGCCATTGCCGCTGCAATCGCCAGGACCAGAGCCGCGACGACGGCGACCGACGTGAATCCCATTCCCGCGTAGACCAGCCCCAGCCCCGCGCCGGCGATGAAGTGCGCGACGTAGGTGACGGCGCTGTAGAGGCCCATGACGGCACCGCGGACGGCGGGCTCGCCGCTCGACAGCAGCGAGACGAGGACATTCAGGCCGAAGTGGTTCACGACGCCCCAGGGCAGCGCCAGGGCCACCACGGCCCAGGGCGACTCCGCCGCCGCCAGCGGCAGCAGCAGCATGAGGCCGGCGAGCACGAGGAAGCTCGGCGCGGCGACACGCCAGGGACCCCGGCGATCGAGCAGGCCGTCGCCGAACACAGCCAGGCCGAAGCCGAGGCCGTAGCTGAGCGAGATCCAGCCGCCCAGCGACGGCCCCAGGTCTTCGGCCACACGCAGGTGATCGGTGAGGAAGGTGTAGCAGCCGTAGAAGGCCACCATGTAGGCGAGCGTCATGGCGAGCAGGCGCAGGACGCCCGGCTGCGCCAGGGCGACGCGGTAGGGCACCAGCCCCGCGCCCTGCGGCCGGTCCGCTGCCGGCAGGCTCAGCACCGACAGCGCCGCA